>JBCDFF010000070.1:0-13750 GCA_039178415.1 Bacteroidota bacterium | reverse complement strand
CCCGTCGAGCTCAATCACAAGCACGCCGTTGCCGGTGCTTCCTTGCACGTCGCCGCCGAGGTTGATCATGCGCACGCCCCCGTTGGAGGTGTTGAACCGGATCGTGCTCGCGACCTCTACGATGCGGATGCCGCCGTTGCTCGTTTCCAAGTCGAGATCGGTCCCGCGTGGGACGAAGACCCGGAAGCTGGCGGTCTCTCCGTCGCGGCGGTCGCGGCGGGGGAATAGGGCGCGGATGCCGTACGCCGTGTCGATCTCGACAGCCTCGGCGCGGGTGTGCGCGGCGTCTTCGCTCTTGGCACGTGCCCGGATGCAGGCTTCGACCAGGATCTCGTCGCGGTCCCAGCCCTCGACGCGTATGCTGCCGTTGGGACCGCCGTCGACGGTCAGCTTGGTGCGCGCGGGCAGCGTGACGGAGCGCTGCACGTACACCTCCTCGCCGTTGGCATAGTCGCTGCCGTAGTAAATGCTGCTGGTGTCAGTGCTGCGATCCTCGCACCACGCGTCGTCGGAGACAGGCGGGGTGAACGCGTGAGCGGCGCAGGGTGCAAACAGCAGCAGGAGGACAACGAGGCGCATCGGAGTGCAGGGCTGGTGAAGAAGTGCTCAGCCGTGGATCAAGCCACATGCCACGCCTCGAAACGGCGTCCGCACCCCGTGTGGGTGGCGCATGACTGTGCGCCAGCGCTCACCGCTCGCGCCCATCCGCCCGCTTGGCTGGGCGTACCTTGCGCGCCTGACTTGTGACCTCCGACCCACGACCCTCGCACCCGCAATGCCCACCATCCAGGACCTCGCGCAGCACGAAGGCCAGACCGTCACGCTGCGCGGCTGGCTCTACAACAAGCGCGGCTCCAAAGGCCTCTACTTCTTGATCCTCCGCGATGGCTCCGGCCTCTGCCAGTGCGTCGTCAACGCTGGGGAGGTGGACGACGCCAGCTTCCAGGCCGCCGCCGAAGCAAGCCAGGAGGCGTCTATGGCCGTCACGGGCACCGTCGTCAAGGATGAGAAGCAGGTGGGTGGCTATGAGGTGCAGGCCACGGCCGTCGAACTGCTCGGGGTCAGCGAGGACTACCCGATCACGCCGAAGGAGCATGGCGTCGAGTTCCTGATGAACCACCGGCACCTGTGGCTGCGCAGCCGCCGCACGTGGGCCATCATGCGCCTCCGCAACCGCATCATCCAGGCCATCCACGCCTACTTCCAGGCGGACGGCTTTCTCCAGATGGACGCGCCCATCCTCACCGGCAACGCCGTCGAGGGCACGTCCACGCTCTTCGAGTTGGACTACTTCGGCGAGCCGGCCTACCTCACGCAGTCGGGCCAGCTCTACGGTGAGGCCATGGCGATGGCGTTCGGCAAGATCTACACCTTCGGCCCGACGTTCCGCGCCGAGAAGTCGAAGACCCGCCGCCACCTCACGGAGTTCTGGATGATCGAGCCCGAGATGGCGTTCTACGACCTCGCCATGAACATGGACTGCGCCGAGGGCCTGCTCGTGCACATCGTTCGAGCATGCCTCGAACACGGTCGAGAAGAACTCGAAGTGCTGGAGCGCGACCTCGCGCCGCTGCAAGCCTCGGCCGAGGGCAACTACCCGCGCCTGACCTACACCGAGGCGGTCGAGCTGCTCACGAGCGAGGCCACCCAGGACTTGCTGGACAGAGAAATCGCCGCGCTCAGCGACGAGCAGGCCGCCTTGAAGGAGGAGGCCGAGACGAACCGGAAGGCCTACGGCCAGGCCAAGAAGTGGCGCAAGCGGCAGATCGACGCCCGCGAGATCGCCATCCACGCGCGCCTCGACGAGATCGAAGAGGCCTTGCGCAACCTGCCGCAGTGGAAGGAGAGCGCCCGCACGTTCGAGTGGGGCGCGGACTTCGGCGGCTCCGACGAGACGGTCCTCACCCGTCACTTCGACCGCCCGATCCTCGTCCACCGCTACCCAGCCGCAGTCAAGGCATTCTACATGAAGCGCGATCCCAAGGACGACCGGCTCGCGCTCGGCGTGGACGTGCTCGCGCCCGAGGGCTACGGCGAGATCGTCGGCGGCGGCGAGCGGGCGACCGACCTCGACTTCCTCAGGGCGCAGATCGCCGCGCACGAGCTGCCGGAGGAGGTGTTCGAATGGTACCTCGACCTCCGGCGCTACGGCTCCGTCCCGCACGCGGGCTTCGGCCTCGGCCTGGAGCGCACCGTGACGTGGATCTGCGGCATCCACCACCTGCGCGAGGCCATCCCGTTTCCTCGGCTCATGGGACGGCTGCACCCATAACCGCTACGACCCTCCTGCATCCAACCTCTGATTCCCATGCGACGATTTGCCGTGCTGGTGGTGCTCATGACGAGCAGTGTGGCTCTGGCGCAACCCGCCGAGGACCCGGTCGACTTCTCCACCCCTGAATCGGTAGCGCTGGCCCTGTCCAACGCCTACCGCGACAGCGATTTCGACCGAGCGGCGCAACTCATGCACCCCACCGCCTTGGCGGACCTCCACGACTTCGTTACAGAGCTAGCGGCGCTTGACCCCGATGCAGCCGCCATGTTCGGGGGCGAGATGAGCGCCGACAGCCTGGCGGCGGCCACTCCGGAACAGGCCTTCGCCGCCTTCATGCAGGCCGTGTTCACCATGCCTGGCATGCAGGACGCCCTGGGCAGCTTGGACACCGATGTCATTGGGCACGTCGTGGAGGCCGACTCTGTGGCCCATGTGGTCACGCGGGCCTACATCAACACGATGGGCATCGAGATGACCCGGATGCAGGTCGTCTCCCTCCAACGTGCCGGTTCCGAGTGGAAGGCCCTCTTGACGGGCGACATCCCGGGGATCACCGCCGCATTTCGGGCCAACATGGGCCTGGGCGACGAGTAGCGTGGGTTCGAGGTCCCCAAAGGCGGCGGCGCTTCGCCTGATCGAAGGCCTCGCCGCCGATGTCTCGTCCGACGACATCCTCAGCGAGCTCCGCGCGCTGAACCAGGCGGAGCAGCAGGCGCGTCTCGAGATCGCAGCCCTCAGTCCTCCCGTGCTGGTGGTGCACGCCGACTGGGGGTCGGCCCCGCGAAAGCGCTGGATGTGCGTGGCGCGTTGGGAGGAGGGACGGTACTGCGTGACGGCTCCCGAGCGCGTCGGCCAGCTCGATAGCTTCTGGGCACGGCTCCGTGCTAGAGCTCCCGAGGGACCCATCCTAGTTGGGTTCGACTTCCCCGTTGGGCTTCCAGTGGCCTACGCCAACAAGGCGGGCATCCAAGACTTCCCTGAAGCGCTCGCGGGGTTTGGGCACGGCGCGTGGGCGGGTTTCTATAGCGTGTGCGAGACTGCCGAGGAGATCAGCGTTCATCGCCCATTTTACCCGTTCAACGGGAAGGGCACGAAGCAGGCGCACCTGCTCGACGGGCTCGGCATGGCCTCGATGAACCAACTGCTGCGTCGGTGCGAGCGCAAGACGAAGACACGCGGAGCAGCCTCGTGGCTCTTCTGGACGGTCGGCGGCAAGCAGGTGGGCAAGGCCGCTATCATCGGGTGGCGCGACCTCATCGCCCCGGGGCTGAGGCAGGAGGGGAGCGACCTGCAGCTCTGGCCATTTCACGGACCGCTAGAGACGCTGCTGCACGGCAACGCCATCGTCGTCGCCGAAACCTATCCAGCGGAGGCGTGCCTCCACCTGGGGATGACGCCGCCCGGGCGGGGGTGGAGCAAGACGAGCCCTGACGGGCGGCGCAGCCAGCGCACCGCGCTGCACGCCTGGGCTGCGGACCGGGACGTCCGCTTGGAGGGGGCGCTCGCATCCGCGATCAACGACGGCTTTGGGGATCGCAAGGAGGGCGAGGACCCGTTCGACGCCACCGTCGGATTGTTCGGTATGCTGGACGTCGTGCTCGGTCACCGAAGCCCAGGGGCCCCCCGCAGCCCGTCCGTGCAGCGCATCGAGGGCTGGATCTTCGGGCAAGCCGCAGACGGCTCGTAGTCATCACCGACGGCACCTACTCAATCTCGCTCCGACCACTTCACCCACCACCGCGCGTGCGCGGGCTTGCCATGGCGTCGCCATTTCGGGTTGTCGATGTGAATGCGTGGCCGCGGCAGGGAGCCTTCGCGTACTTCAAGGAACTCGACCACCCCTTCTTCAACATCACGAGTCTGCTGGAGGTGGGTCCGCTCGTCGCGTACTGCACCGCGCAGGGACGGCCGTTCTCGCTCGCGGCGGTATATCTGGCGCTGCGCGTGGCCAACGAGTACGAGCCGTTGCGGCTGCGCATTCAGGGCGAGCAGGTGGTCGCATACGACGAAGTGCAGGGGTCCATGACCGTGCACGTCGGTGAGGAGCAGCTCGCCTTCACCTACATGCAGTACGACCCCGCGTTTGCCGTCTTCCTGGAGCGGGCGGAGCAGGCGCGAGAGCGGGCCGAGGCGAACCCCGGCGCCATCGACGCGCGGACGGGGCAGACGGACGTGCTCCATTTCTCCGTGCTGCCGTGGATCTCGTTCACGAGCATCTCACACGCTCGCAGCTGGAGGACGGGCGACTCGGTGCCGAAGATCACCTTCGGGCAGTACCGGAACGAAGGGGAGCGCATCCAGATGCCCGTGTCCGTGGAGGTGCACCATGGTCTGATGGATGGTCTGCACGTGGCCCGGTTCCTCGAACGGGTCCAGCGCTACCTCAGCGCGCCCGAGACGGGCTTGGAGGGCGCGCACGGATAAGGAGCCCCGATGCCTCTGCGGAAACGGTGCACAGCCTCAGCCGTTGAAGAGAAGAACGCATCCAGCAACCGCGCACCAATTCGCGCGGGGGCATCCACGCATCTCTTCGATTCCCATGAGCAACGTCAAACCTACCCGTCCGTACCTCGCCAACGGCTCCGGATCGACCGAAAAGGCCAACATGGGTCGCACACCGCTGCGCACCGTCGACGCCTACGAGGGCAACCCCATCGGCCTGCCCGATGCCGCGTGCATCGAGTTGAAGGGGCACCTCGACCGGCACCTTGCGGCGTACAACATTCTCTACCACCAGTACCACAAGCACCACTGGCTCGTGGTCGGCCCGCAGTTTCGCGACCTCCATCTGTTCCTCGAAACACACTACAACGAGGCCCACGCGCAGCTGGACGAGATCGCGGAGCGCCTGACCGTGCTGGGCGGCATCCCGACGTGCAGCCCGTCCGCGCAGGAGAAGCTGGCCTACATCCAGCACGAACCCGAGGGCCAGTTCCCGGTCCGCGACATGCTCGAACTCGATCTCCTGTGCGAGAAGCAGGTCTGCATCGAACTGCGGAAGTCGATCCACGTCGCGCTGAACCACAGCGACTTCGGCACGAAGCGACTGCTTGAGAAACTGCTCGCCCACGCCGAAGACCGGGCGCACCACCTCGAGCACTTCCTCGAGAACGACACCCTCGAAGTGGGCCTCACCGCGACCGAGAGCGACCTCGCCGAGGACCCCGTCCTCGAAGCGGCGGCGTAGCGACGGTGTCTCGACACTGCTACCGAGCGGGCGCGCCTATCGCGGTGCGTCCGCTTTGTGTTGAGTAGGGACGTGCTATCATGCGAGTATGGTGACGAAGCAGCAACAGAAGGACCTCGCCAAGCTGCACCGTCGGCGCGAGCGGGAGCGCCAGGGCATGTTTCTGGTCGAGGGGCTGCGCTCGGCGGAGGCGGCGCTCGACGCACAGGCGACGCTCGATGCCGTGCTCGTGACGGAGGCGTCGGCGGCGGACGCCCGCGTCGATTCGGTGCTCCGGCGCGCTGAGGCGGCGACGGTCCCCGTGCATCGGCTCCCGGCGCGCGACCTCGCACGCATCACGACAGTGACGAACGGGCAGGGCATCGCGGCCGTGGCGCGACGCATCGTGCAACCAGTCGAGGCCGTGGCGAACGCGACGGCGCTGCTGGTGCTCGACGGCGTACAGGACCCAGGCAACGTCGGGACGCTCATCCGGACAGCGGCGTGGTTCGGCCTCGATGGCGTGGTGGCAGGGCCTGGCACGGCCGACTTCGAATCGCCGAAGGTGGTGCGCAGTGCGATGGGGGGGCTGTGGGACCTCGCGCTCGCCCAGACCGACGACCTCGCGGCGACGCTGGCCGACTTCCGCGCTGACGGCTGGCATCTCGCAGCCGCAGACCTCGCAGGCACGCCCTCGACGGCATGGGCACCGCATGAGCGCACGGTGCTGGTGCTCGGCAGCGAAGCGCACGGGGTTTCGGCTCCGGTGCTGACGGCGGTGCACGAGCGCGTGACGATCGCCGGGCACCCCCGGCCTCGCCGCGGCGTCGAATCCCTCAACGTGGCGCTCGCCGGGGGCATCCTCCTCCACCAGTGGCGCGGTTGACCGAAGAGCGACCTCCACACCGTGCCTCGCGGAGCAGAACGCGCACCCGTAGTTCGATGCCGTAGGCTGCTGCGGCCCACGATCCACGACCCCATCCGTAGATTGGACGTCCCATGGAAATCCCGTCAATCCAAGGCCTCGCCATCGAGCGTGGGCTGCTCCCACTCGAAAAGGCCGTCGCCGTTCGCGAGCACCAGCGCCAGCTGCGCATCGGTGTGCCGCGGGAGGCCGTCAACGAAGAGCGGCGCGTGGCCGTCGCGCCCTACGGCGTGGGCATCCTCGCGGCGGCGGGCCACCGTGTCTACATCCAGCGCGGCGCTGGCGAGCACGCGCACTTCTCGGACGTTGAATACAGCGAGGCGGGGGCCGAACTGCTCCCCGACGCCGCCGAACTCTACGCCGAGTGCGACCTCGTCGCGAAGGTCTTCCCGCCCACGGAGGACGAACTGGCGCTCATGCAGGAGAAGCAGACGCTCATCTCGGCGCTGCACCTCGGCGGCATCCAGCCGGACTACCTGCGGCGGCTCATGGACCTCCGCGTCACGGGCATCGGCTTCGAGTTCATCACCGACACCGACGGCTCGCTGCCCATCGTGCGCATGATGCACGAGATCTCGGGCTCGATCGCCGTGCAGGTGGCCGCGCACTGCCTGGAAAGCACCGAGGGCGGGCGCGGCATCATGCTCGGCGGTATCTCGGGCGTGCCCCCCTCGACCGTCGTGATCCTCGGCGCGGGCGTCGTCGGGGAGTGGGCCGCGCGGACCGCGCTCGGTTTCGGCGCGCACGTCATCATCCTCGACAACGACCTCCCCGCGCTCCGCCAGATGGAGCACTACCTCGACCGCCGCGTGATGACCGCCACGGCCAACGAGCCCTACGTCCGGCAGGCCGTCCAAAACGCCGACGTGGTCATCGGGGCGATGATGAGCGCGGGGCAACGTCCGCCAATGGTGGTCACCGAGGACATGGTGGCGGGCATGAAGGAAGGCAGCGTGATCGTGGACGTGGTGATCGACCAGGGCGGCTGCATCGAGACGTCGCGCCCCACGTCGCCCTCGGCACCGACCTACACCGAGCACGGCGTGATCCACTACTGCGTGCCCAACCTGCCGTCGGTAGCCGCGCGCACGGCGAGCTACGCGCTCACGAACGTCGTCGTGCCTTATCTGCTCGACATTGGCGAGTCGGGCTCGATCAACGACGCGCTGTGGACCAACGCGAGCCTCCGCACGGGCACCTACGTCTACCGCCGCCATCTGACCAAGAAGAGCCTCGCCACGCTCTTCGGCATGCCCCACCGCGACATCGAACTGCTCATCGCGAGCGGAATCTGACACCCAGTCCGGAAGCACCATCCTGGTTCGAGGCGACTATCGAGGCCGGACCCGGGTGTGGATGTGTGAACGGGTGAAGGTGCGCTTTGTCGCCCACGCGTTGTCCATCCTCCCCTCAACGCTGCTAGCAGAGTTGGTAGGGCGCGGCGCATCGCAGACAGGCTTGACCGCTTGCTCGACCCCTGTACAAGTACGCGGAGGAGGGCAGTGATCTGACGCGGGGCTGAGGACCCTGCATGCGGCTTATGGGTTTGGTCGGGGCACGCTCGCCGCTCCTCGTCACGCTGTTTCGCCATTGGGCGTCCCGATCCCATGCGTATCGCCTCGCTGTTGCCCGCCACCACCGAATGGGTCGCCGCCTTCGGTGCGGTGGACGACCTCGTTGCCCGCTCGCACGAGTGCCACGACCCGCCGTCGGTTGCAGACGTACCCGTCGTGACCCGGACGACCGTGCCGGGCGGCCTCGACTCGCAGGCGATTGACGATGCCGTCCAGGCAACGATCCAAGCCGGACTGAGCCTCTTCGACGTCGACCTGGACGCGCTCCGGGCGAGCCGCCCCGATGTGATTCTCACGCAGACGCAGTGCGACGTGTGCGCCGTCCCGGCTAGCGCGCTCGACGGGGCGCTAGAAGACTGGACGGGTCAGGTGGGCGGGGCGATGCCCGAGGTCGTGTCGCTCGCCCCGATGACGTTCAAGGAGGTGCTCGAGTCAGGGCTGCGGATCGGGCACGCGATCGGGCGGACGGCGGAGGCCATGGCCTTCCTCGCCGAGCACGAGCGACACCTTCATGCGCTCCGGACGCGCCTCGGTTTGGCGCGCGACGACTCGTTTCTGGACGGCACACGGCGACCGACCGTGGCATGCGTCGAATGGCTCGCGCCGCTGATGACAGCGGGCCACTGGACGCCGGACCTGGTGGCGCACGCGGGGGGCGTCGCTGTGGGAGCCGCCCGGGGGGCCGCTTCGGGCGTGGTGACCTGGGACGACCTCCGCGCGCTCGATCCCGACGTGCTCGCGGTAATGCCGTGCGGCTTTGCGCTCGACCAGACGAGGCGGGACCTTGGCCTGCTCACCGAGCAGCCCGGCTGGGACGACCTGGGTGCCGTTCGCACGGGCCGCGTCGTGCTCCTCGACGGCGATGCGTATTTCAACCGTCCAGGCCCGCGCCTCTATCGCTCCATCGAGTTGCTCACGGCGGCGCTGCATCCTGAGCGGGCGGCGGTCGAGACGGCACCGTGGGAACTGGCGCGGCTTGGCGAGCTGGCGCACGCAACGTAGGCGGCGCTCGCGCATTCAAAAGCGCTGTCGGTGGGCGGGCACCAGGAGGCCGCTCCCTCGTATAGGAGTCGCCGCCGGCCTCGCGCGTTGGTTTGGTGGCCTGCACTTCTGGTCCCAGGGACCCCACCCCATGCTCATCGTCCGTCTGTTCGACGCGCTGGATCACCGCGTCGAAGAACCACGCACCCGCCGCGCGATCGGCGCCGGGCTCGTCATCGCCTTTCTGGGCTACCTCGCCGTGATCGAGCTCCGTCGGCAGGGGCTCCTGCCGGCCGAGTTCGCCGCGCGCATCCCCACGAATCACTTCTACGCCGTCGACCTCGCCTTCAAGCTCCTTCTGCTCGTCGAGGTCGTCGAGTTGATCCTCGGGCTTGCACACTCGGTAGCCGACGCGCTTGGCAAGCAGCTTGAAATCCTCTCGCTGATCCTGCTACGGGCAGCCTTCAAGGAACTCACCAACTTCCCCGAACCGATCGCCTGGGAGCCCGACCGGGCCGACGCCGTCCTCCACATGCTCGCCGACGTGTCTGGCGCGCTCGTGATCTTCGTGGTGCTGGGTTTCTACTACCGGGCGCAGCAGCACCGGCGCATCACGTCCACCGACCGCGACCAGTCGCGCTTCGTCGCCACGAAGAAGCGCATCGCGTTCGTGCTGCTCCTGCTCTTCATCGGGATCGGCGTCTACGACCTCGTCCGGTGGGGGATGGGCCTGCCCGTGGCCGACTTCTTCGCGACGTTCTACACGGTGCTCATCTTCGCCGACGTGCTGATCGTGCTCGTCTCGCTGCGGTATGCGTCGTTCTACGCCGTCGTCTTCCGCAACTCGGCATTCGCCATGACGACGGTGCTGATCCGGCTGGCGCTCGCGGCCCCGCCCTACATCAGCGCGCTCATTGGCGTCGGGGCGGCTGTGCTGGCGCTCGGGCTGACGCTCGCCTACAACCGCTTCGCCATCGACATCCACCAGGGGGGAGTCGACGCGAACGAGGCGGTGTGAGCGAATCGGCGTGAGTCTCGACACGGCCGTCTAGCATTTCGCGGGGGTGTAGTGGCTGTTCGGGGCATCGCACGGGTAGGTGAGGGAAATCGCCCTTGACGTAGGGCCTAGGTCCATGTAATGTCCATAGCTGCTGTCCCCCACACCGTCCGACACGCTTCCCGTGCTTGCCTCGACGTTCCGCTGTCTCGTGCTCACTGTCGTGGCGCTTGCGCTGGCGGCTCCGCCCACCGCCGCGCAGTATGGCTTCTCCTTCGGACGCAACAAGGTTCAGTACGAGGACTTCGACTGGCACGTCCTGGAGACGGAGCACTTCGACGTGTACTACTACCCCGAGATGGAGGAACTGGCGGAGTATGGGGCGGCCTTCGCGGAGGAGGTCTACGACGAGCTTGAGCACCGCTTCAACTTCTCGCTCGTCCGCCGCGTGCCGCTCGTCTTCTACGCGACCAACCTCCACTTCAAGCAGACCAACATCACGCCGGGCTTCATCCCGGACAACGTCGGCGGCTTCTTCGAATTCCTCAAAGGCCGCGTGGTCGTGCCGGCGAACGGCGACCTGCACCGCTTCCGCCGCGTGATCCGGCACGAGTTGGTGCACGTCTTCACTTTCTCCAAGGTGCACCGGGCCTACGCCGACTACCGACGCCCCGCCCAGAGCTTCCTCCCGCTGTGGTTCACCGAGGGCATCGCCGAATACTGGAGTGGGGGCGCGGACCACAACCACGAGATGATCATGCGCGACGCGGTGGCGTCGAACTTCCTCGTGCCGCTCGACAACATGGCGCGCATCAGCGGGAGCTACGTCATGTACAAGCAGGGCGAGGCGATCTGCCGCTGGATCGGCGAGACCTACGGCGACGAGAAGCTGCTCCTCATGATGGAGAACGCCTGGCGCGACCCGGACTTCACCAAGGTCATCGAGCACGTCCTGCAGGAGGACTTCGAGGTGCTGGCCGAGCGGTGGGACGAGTGGGTGCGTGCGCAGTACGTCCCCGACCTCGAAGGGAGCGACGTGACCTCGCTGGTGGCGCGACCAGTGCAGGTGCGCGGCTACAGCATGAAACCTGCCCTCTGGACCGACGCCGAGGGGCAGCGGCACGTCGTCTACGCGGCGAACAAGAATGGCTACACCAACCTCTACCGCGTCGCCGTGGACTCGGCGATGGCCCCCGTGGCAGACCCACGCGTGGTCGTCAGAGGGGAACGCAGCGCCGCCTACGAGGCCTTCCACCTCTTCGACAGCCGCCACGATGTGAGCGCGGCTGGGCACCTCGCCTTCGTGACCAAGTCTGGCGGGGCCGACGTGGTGCACGTCTTCGACCTCGTCGAGGAACGGCGGCTCCACACCTTCGCCTTCGACGACCTCGTCGCGATCTACTCGCCGCACTGGAGCCCCGACGGCCGACGGCTCGTCTTCACGGGCATCGCCCGCTCGGGCTTCGCCGACCTGTATGTCTACGACCTCGCGAGCGACCGCCTGGCTCGCCTCACCGACGACGCCTACGACGACCGCGATCCCGCGTGGAGCCCCGACGGCTCCCGCCTCGTCTTCTCCAGCGACCGCAGCGCGTTCGGGCACGAGGGCGGCTACAACCTCTTCACCTACACCTTCGACGACGCAAGCAGCACGTCCGGTGCCGTCGCGTACCTCACCTACGGGCCGCACCTCGACTTCAGCCCGCGCTGGACGCCCGACGGCAGCCACGTCGTCTACACCAGCACCGTCCGCGATGACAACACGGGCCGCTTCACCGCGCAGGACCTGTGGGTCGTCGAAGCGGACACGCCCGAGCGGCTGCTTGTGGGGGCCGCTGACGCCGTGCCTACCGCACTTCGCCAGGCGACACGGCTCACCGAGTTCACGAGCGCCGCCTTCGACCCCGTCTGGACGGACACGGACCGGATCGTCTTTACGAGCTTCGAGAACTTCCGCTTCACGCTCCGGGCGATGGACGCAGGGGCGCTGAAGGAGGAGCCCGTCTCCATTGTGGCCGTCCAGCCTGCGCTGGACCGGTTCACGCCGTCCCCGCCCGGTTCGCAGCCCGAGGCGCTGACGCAGCGGGCGCAGCCGTTCGAGTTCCCCGCCCGCGTGGAGGATGCCGCGGCAGACGTGCCCGGCGGCGGCGACGCCTTCCAAGAAGACGGCCCGTTCGCTCCAGCCTTCACAGAGCCCAGCGTAGCGCTGCGTGCGCGGGTCGGGCTCTCGTGGGAGCCGCCCGAGGCGTGGACGGCACGTCCCGTCGCGACCTCGCCCGACGAGGGCACCCCGCCCGAAGAGGGGTGGGCGTTCGAGCCCATTCCGATCACGGAGGTCGAACGGCAGCAGCCATACAAGCGCGCCTACAACCTGGACATCGCCCAGGGCGGCGTGAGCACGAACCCGGTGTGGGGCACGTCGGGCGGGGCCGTCCTCGCCTTCTCCGACATGCTCGGCAACGACCGGTGGTACGTCTCCGCCTTCCAGATCAACACACCCGGGCGCTCATTCTTGGAAGGCCTCAACGTGGCGGTGTCACGGCTCCACCTCGGCCGGCGTGCTAACTACGGCTACGGCCTCTTCCGCCTCGGTGGTCGTCGCTTTGACCGGGGCGACCCAGACGCCGCCGCCACCTACCCGGTGTTCTTCGAGGAGGTGTGGGGCGGATTCGGGGCGGTCAGCTACCCGCTCTCCAAATTCCGCCGAATTGAGCTTGGCACATCGCTGGCGTGGAGCCAGAAGGACCAGATCACGGCGACGGAGACCCTCGAGTCGGTGCTCGTGAGCAACAGCGTGGCGCTCGTCCACGACACGGCGCTCTACGGGTTCAACGGCCCCGTGGACGGCTGGCGCGGCAACCTCACCGTCGGGTACACGACCGACGTGCTCAACGCCAACGTCAACTACGTCACCCTCTCGGCGGACCTCCGGCACTACTTGCGCATCGTCCCGGGGCTAACCTTCGCCTCGTGGGGCCTCGCGCAGTCGAACATCGGGCGGCGCTCGCGGCTGTTCCTGCTCGGCGGCAGCTGGAACCTGCGCGGCTTCGGCTTCCTCGACGTGCGGGCACGCAACATCCTGTTCACCTCGCACGAGCTGCGCTTCCCGCTCGTGGAGGCGCCGGGTGCGATCCTGCCCATCCTCGCGCCGTTCGGGCTGGCGAACATCCGCGGGGCGGCCTTCTTCGATGCCGCGCACGCCTGGAACGACGACTTCTACAGCGACTCCATCGCCGAGGCGCAGCTAAACGCAGGGCGTACGCTAGGGGCCACGGGCCTCGGACTGCGCTTTAACCTCTTCGGCGCCTTCGTGCTGCGCTACGACCGCGGCTTCCGGTTCACCGACGGCATCCAGTGGAACGAGCGCGAAGCATTCAGCCAGTTCTTCTTCGGCTATGATTTCTAGGATGTCGCGGATGATGGCACGGTTCTCCTGGATGGGCCTCGGCGTGTTCGTGGTGGGCCTGCTCGCGGGCTGCGAGACCCTCCAACTTGGCAGCCCCCTCGCGCTCGACGAGGCCGCGTGGACGACCGAGGGCGGGACGACGGCCCGCGCGTTCGAGGCCGATGCGCAGCTAGCTCTCCCTCTCGAAGAGAAATGGGTCTACAATGCCGAGGGGGCGTTCGGGCCGGCGGCGGCGATGGCTGCGGACGGCCGACTGTTCGTAGCAACCCGACAAGGCGAAGTGCGCGTCCTCAATCTCGCTGAAGAGCGCCGCGTCGTTGGGCAGGCCAAGCTGGGCGATGCCATCGACGGAGCCCCCGTCCTCACGGACCGCCTGCTCATCGCTCCCGTCTCTGCCGGGGGCGACGGGATCGTGGCGTACGACGT
>JBCDFF010000069.1:0-13768 GCA_039178415.1 Bacteroidota bacterium | reverse complement strand
GTGAGGGCCAGCACAAACACCACGATCACGTTGTGCACCAGCGCCACAGCCAACGCCGACAGGGCCGTCTGCCCCGGCCCCGAACGCAGCAATTCGTTCTGCTCCGTCCGGAACTGCCCCGCCACAAACCCGATGATCGTCTTCGAGAAGGCCTGCAAGCCTAGCAAGCTGGGGTTGATCAGGAGGTCCGCGATCAGTCCCATGCTGAAGCCGGCCAGCGCCCCTTGGACCCGCCCGTAGCGCAGCGCCGCGACCGTCACGAACAGGAGCACGGCGTCTGGCGTCACCCCGTAGATCGGCAGGCGGCTCAGGAGCAGCCATTGCAGCAGCACCACGCCGAGGCCGGTCAGCACCAGGCGGAGCGAGGAGGGCATGGAGGGCGAGGCGGGGTGACGAGGGGTGAAGCCGCCAAGTTACGCCCGAGGTCGCCCGGAACCGACGCCTACCCTTGGGCGAGGCTGCCCCTCGTGACGGCCATCACGATCTGGTCGATGGCGTCGGAGATGCGGCTCGACCGCGTGGTGTAGTGGTTGGCGATCACGCTAAAGGCGTAGGGGGTGCCGTCGGAGCCCGTGGCATAGCCGGAGAGCGCGCGGACGTACTCCAGTGAGCCGGTCTTGGCCGCTACGGGCACGCCTTCGAGCCGCGTCGAGAGCGTCGTGTAGGGCTCGCCCCCCCCAGGCATCGAGGCGACGTAGAGCGCGCCGTGCTCGTGCCCGACCATCGTAGCGAGGAGGCGGCCGAGCATCTCGGGCGTGACGAGGTCTTTGCGCGAGAGGCCGGAGCCGTCGCGCACCGAGATACCGGACGTCGGGATACCCTGGCGGCTCAGGAAGTTCACCACGGCGCTGCGCCCGCCAGCGAGCGTCCCGCGTGCCGAAAGCGCCCGGAAGAGGTGCTCGGCGTAGAGATTGTCGCTGCGCTTGTTGATCTCGTCCACGAGCCACGACACCGGCGGCGAGCGGTGGACGAAGAGCGGGGCGCCCGACGCCGTCGGCGGGCTGGTGAGGCGGGCGGCGTCCACGAGCGCCGCCTCCACCTCGATGCCTGCGGCTTCGAGGCGCTGCTGGAAGTGGTGCAGCGTGTAGAGCACCGGCGTCTCGACAGGGATGTTGGCGAAGCCCGCATAGCGGTAGGACACCGAGCCCGTCGCGTCGTAGGTGTTGGTGCCGAGGCGGCGCTGGATGCGCAGCGGACTGTAGCCACGCCGCCGCCGGTGGGTGCTCACGGCGTTGTTGAGCCTGAAGAAGCGCTCGGGCTGGGCGGTGACCCGTGCCGCACGCCCGGCGCGGGTGCCTTCGACGCGGAAGCGGAGGAGGTTGTCGGCGTAGCTGAGGCCGCTCGTGGCGGGGGCCCATGGCTGGCGGTCGAGGTGGTTCAGGTCCCAGCCCGGCGCGTAGGTGTCGCCCGCATCGAAGACGCGCCCGTCGCCGACGAGGCGGCCGGTGATCCTGGTCACGCCCGCGTCGGCGAGGCTGCGCGCCCAAGCCGCGAGCGGGTCGGCCCAGACGGTGTCGGCCACGCGGCGGCTGCCGAACGTCGGGTCGCCTGAGCCGGTGAGGATGAAGTCGCCGTCGAGCGTGGTGCCTTCGGTGCTGCCGTTGAAGTGGAGCGTGGTCGTGAAGCGGTGGTCGGGGCCGAGCACGTCGAGCGCCGCCGCCGTGGTGAGGAGCTTCTGGTTCGACGCCGGGATGAAGTTGAGGCCCGCGTTGCGGCGATAGATCACGCGCCCCGATTCGAGGTCCTGGACGTAGATGCCCCAGAACGCCTCGGGCAGCTCCGGATCGGCCAGCACCGCGTCGATGGCCGACGCGAGGGGGGCGGCAGAAGCCTGGGGGACCGGCGGCGCGGCCGTAGGCGGTGTGGCCGTTGGGGGCGCGGCTGTGGGGGGCGCGGTGCCCGGAAAGAGCAGCAGGGCGACGAGGGCAGTAACAGCGCGGGCCGAGCGCAGCATCGAGGGACGCGGCATCGAGAGAAGGGCGAAGGAGGGGCGCAGAGAGGACGGTGCAAGCTACGACGCCTACGTCCGTGAATCTGTGGTTCCGTACGTCATGCCCCAGAATGGGCGTGGTCCTGAATCGGGCGCGTCTACGTCGGCAGGATCGTACCGAAGTGCAGCCCACCTCGCTCAGAGGCCGAGCTAACCCACCCGCGCAGCCCTGCTGGGTCTCGCCGCGTCTCTGGGCATCGCGGACGGTCCGGGTGCCGCGGCCTCAGCGAAAACCCGTACGTTGAGCAGGTGCGCCGCCCGGCGCGCCTCGTCTCCCCCGACCTGCTCCCCTACATCATGTCTGCCGACCACGCCGCCCCCGTCGTCTCCGCCTACGAAATTGCCACTGCCAACTTCAACGCCTCCGCCGAGCGGCTCGGCCTGCCGGACTCCTGGCGCACGCTCATCCGCACCCCGTTCCGCGAGATGAAGGTCGAGGTCCCGCTCACGCGCGACGACGGGACGCTAGAGGTCTACACCGGCTTCCGCATTCAGCACAACGGCGCACGCGGGCCGTTCAAGGGCGGCATCCGCTACGCCCCCACCGTGGACGGCCAGGAGGTGCGCGCCCTCGCCGAGATGATGACCTACAAGACCGCGCTCGTCGATATCCCGTTCGGCGGTGGCAAGGGCGGCATCCAGGTCGATGCCCGGGCGCTGAGCCGGCGCGAGATGGAGCAACTCACGCGGCGCTACATCTCGCGCATCCACCTCATCCTCGGCGTCAACCGCGACGTGCCCGCGCCCGACTACGGCACCAATGCCCAGGTGATGGCGTGGGTCGTCGACCAGTACGGCCGCCAGCACGGGCACAACCCGGCCATTGTGACGGGCAAGCCGCTCGAACTCGGTGGCTCGCGCGGCCGGGCGGCGGCGACGGGGCGCGGCGTGATGCTGCTCACGCTCGAAGCGGCGAAGGACCTCGGCCTGGCGCTCGCCGACCTCCGCGTGATCGTGCAGGGCTTCGGCAACGTGGGCATGAATGCGGCGCTGCTGCTCCATGAGGCAGGCGCGCGCGTCGTGGCCGTGTCCGACATCTCGGGCGGCCTGTTCGCCGCAGACGGCCTCGACGTGCCTGCGCTCCAGCGCTACGTCGCCGAGGTGGGCCACCGCTCGCTCGCAGGCTACGCCGCGCCAGGGGTCCAGGCGGTGTCGCACGCCGACTTCATGGCGCTCGACGGCAACGTGCTCATCCCGGCCGCGCTCGAAGCCGCCGTGCATTCGGGCAACGTCGACGACGTCAAGGCTAAGCTCGTCGTGGAGGGGGCGAACCTGCCCGTCACGCCGGAGGCGGACCGCCGACTCGCCGAGCGCGGCGTGGTCGTGATCCCCGACATCCTCGCCAACGCGGGCGGCGTGACGGTGTCCTATTTCGAGTGGAGCCAGAACTTCCAGCAGTACACCTGGCCCGAGGACGAGGTCAACCGGAAGCTCGCCGACATCCTGCTCGCCGCCTACGCCAACGTGAGCGGCCGCGCCAAGGCCGAGGGCACGACGCTTCGCGAGGCGGCCTTCGACATCGGCATCGAGCGCGTCGTCCAGACCGAGAAGCTGCGCGGGATGCTGTAGGGCAAGGTCGAAGGTCGAAGGTCGAAGGTCGAAGGTCGAAGGTCGAAGGTCGAAAAGGTGCGGGTCTGCACGGCGGCGGTCAAGGCCATTCGCCGTATGGCTTTGGTCGTTCGTAAGCCCGGCGGATCACGGACCCTCGATTCTGGGTTCTCGGCGAACACCAACCCCCTTCTGCCATGCGTCTGCTTCTCCTCTCGCTTTCTCTCGTCCTGGTTGCCTGCGTGAACCCGGAGCCGGCACCAGCGCCCAGCGTGCCCACCGCGCCCGCTTCGCTCGACGTGCCCGACGAAACCGGGCCGGGCTACGGCGTCTCGGAGGACGACTTCGGGGCCTACTGGTACCAGGGCCTCGCCGAGATCACGAGCTACGACCTCGACCAGGCCCGCTACGGCGCGCAGCACGACGGCGAGGCGGTGCTCGTCTTCGTCACGGAGCCGTTCTCGCGCAGCAAGCAGGTCAAGCTCGACCGCAGCACCGGCGGCCCCGACGAGGCGACGGTGCTCAAGCTCAACGCCACGCGCTCGTTCCTGACCGGCATCTACCCCTACTCGATGATGACCTCGGTCTTCCAGCCCGTCGACGCCGCGCCGACGCTGAAGGTCACCACGACCTCCCAGGAGTGGTGCGGCCACACGTTCACGCAGCTCAACCGCTCCGGCGCTGACGGACAGGGCGGCTATGATCTCGAGTTCCGCTCCTACTTCGAGAGCGAGGGCGACCAGGACCTGACGTTCGATGGCATCCTACTCGAAGATGAAGTCTGGACGACGCTCCGCCTCAACCCCGACGCGCTGCCGACCGAGCCCGTCGCGATGCTGCCCGGCACCGTCTACCAGCGCCTCAGCCACATCGACTGGGCACCGCACACCGCCGAGCCGTCGCTCTCCGCCCCCGACGCCGAGGGCGTGCGCACCTACACGCTGACGTACCCGAGCCTTGGCCGCACGCTCGCCATCCGCTTCCAGGCCGCCTTCCCGCACGTGATCGAAGGCTGGACCGAGACGCGCCGCGCCCGCGGCCAGGCCGTCACCACGACCGCCACGCGCCGCGCCCAACTCATGAGCGCCTACTGGGGCCAGAACAGCCCCGAAGACGAAGCCCTGCGCGAACAGCTAGGGTTGTAGAGAGTGCGGCAGTGTCGCGGTGTAGCAGGTGTCGCGGTGTAGCAGGTGTCGCGGTGAACGTTGACAACGCCGGGAGAGGTAGGCCACCTTTCCTCACCGCCTC
The DNA here is from genome assembly GCA_039178415.1 of Bacteroidota bacterium. Classification (GTDB taxonomy): domain Bacteria; phylum Bacteroidota; class Rhodothermia; order Rhodothermales; family Rubricoccaceae; genus JBCBEX01. The sequence continues at coordinate 8,982 of JBCDFF010000069.1, read as the reverse complement.
ACCGCCTCACCGCCTCACCGCCTCACCGCCTCACCGCCTCACCGAAGCACTCAACTCGTCGCCCACGTCACCATCTCGGGGAACGTGAGCAGCAGGCCGAGGCCGATAAGCTGGATGACGATGAACGGGAGCGCGCCGCGGTAGATCGCCGTCGTCGGGACCTCCTCGGGGGCGACGCCGCGGAGGTAGAACAGCGCGAAGCCAAAGGGCGGCGTGAGAAAGCTCGTCTGGAGGTTCATCCCCAGCATGACGCCGAACCACACGAGGTCGATCTCCAGGATCAGCGCGGCCGGGGCAAGCAGCGGCACGACGATGAAGGCGATCTCGAAGAAGTCGATGAAGAAGCCCAGCACGAACACGACGACGTTGGCGACCACGAGCAGCCCGATCACGCCGCCCGGCAGGCTCGTCAGCAGCCCCTCGATCCAGAGGTCGCCGTCGAGGCCGCGGAAGACGAGCGTGAACGCCGTCGAGCCGAGCAGCAGGAAGACGACCATGGTGGTGAGGTGGCCGGTCTCGCGCAGGGACGCCCAGAGCGCGCCACGCGTGAGCCGCCGGTTGGCGGCTGCCAGCGCCAGCGCCCCGACGGCTCCGAGCGCGCCGGCCTCCGTCGGCGTGGCGATGCCTGCGAAGATGCTCCCGAGCACCACCAGGATGAGCACGAGCGGCGGCACGAGCACGCGCACGACCCGCTTGGCGAGGTCTGCCCCCGACGCCGCGCGCTCCGACTTGGGCAGCGCCGGGGCCCACGACGGCCGCAGCGCCGCCACGAGGCCGACGTAGCCCGCGTAGAGCGTCACGAGCAGCAGCCCGGGCACGAGCGCGCCGAGAAAGAGGTCGCCGACGGAGACGCTGAGCTGGTCGGCGAGTACGATCAACACCACGCTTGGCGGGATGAGCTGCCCCAGCGTGCCGCTCGCCGTGATGACGCCTGCCGCGAAGCTTTGGTCGTAGCCGTGGCGCAGCATCACCGGCAGCGAGATCATGCCCATCGCCACCACGCTCGCGCCGACCACGCCCGTCGCCGCCGCGAGCAGCGCGCCCACAAACACCACGGCGAAGGCCAGCCCCCCGCGCAGCGGCCCGAAGAGCGCCCCGATGGTCGTGAGCAGGTCCTCGGCGAGTCTACTCTTTTCGAGGAGCGTGCCCATCAGGATGAAAAACGGCACCGCCAGCAGGATGGTGTTCGTCATCACCCCGAACGTCCGGTCGCCGAGCGCGAGCAGGTAGGGCCAGTCGAAAAACCCCAGCTCGACGCCCACGAACGCGAACACGAGCGCCGTCCCGCCGAGCGAGAACGCCACCGGGTAGCCGCTGAAGATCAGCAGCAGCGCCACGACGGCCATGAGCGGGGCGAGAGCGTCCATCAGCGGGAGAGCCAAGCGCCGTGGCGGCACATAACGGGACACGAGCGCTCACCCATCGCTCGAAGAGGGGAGCGTTTCAGAAGAGCCGCGCAGCCGATGCGCGGCCTTGATCGCCTCGCTGAGGCCTTGCAGCCCGAGCAGCACGAAGCCGAGCGGGATCAGCATCTTGATCGGCCAGCGCGAGAGCCCGCCCGGGTCGAGCGCACCCTCGCGGGTGATCCAGGCGTTTTCGACCATCGGCCAGGTCGCCCAGAGCATCAGCGCGCAGAAGGGCAGCAGGAAAGCCACCGCGCCGAGCAGGTCGATCCACGCCCGCGTGCGAGGGCGCAGGCGGCCAAACAGCACGTCCACACGCACGTGGCGGTCTTGCTGCAGCGTCCACGCCGCGCCGAGCAGGAAGACGAGCCCGAAGAGCATCCACTGCGCGTCGAAGAGGGCGTTCGACGACAGGCTGACGCCGAGTGGCCGCCCGACGTAGCGCAGTACCGCGTTGAGGGCCCCGATGAGCGTCATCGCTGCCAGCAGCACGAAAGCGATGCGTCCCGCTGCCGCCGTGAGACGGTCGAGCGCGCGGGCGAGGCGGAGCAGGGGAGACGGGGACATGGCAGCGGGAACGGCTGCCAAAAGCTACCACGAGCGCTGCGAACGAGGCGCGACGGGGACGACCAGTCCTAGCGCACGCGCTGTGGCATCTGCACGCGGGGGCGCTGGCCGCCGCTTGCCGGGCCACGCTGGGGGCCGCGCGGACGCGCCGGGGGGCGAGGGTCCTGGCCGCGTCGTCCCCCAGAGGGCGGAGGCAGTGTGCGCGGCTCCGCCAGGAAGATCAGCAGCACGCCAAACGGGCCGAGGAACGCGCCCATCGCGGCCCACGCGCCGGGTTCGAGGCCGCGCTGGCGGGCCAGGTTGTAGCAGAAGCAGGCGCTCGTGCCGAGCACTACGGCCGTGCGCAGAAGGAAAATCAAGACGGGCAGCATGACAAGGCGTCGACGCTGGGCGGAAGGGAAGGGACGTGCCAGGGCACGCAGCGGGAAAGGCAAAGGCCGCGCCGAAAGAGATGGGCGAGTAAAGGCGCGATGAAGTGCGACGCCGGCCGTTTCGAAAGGTTGCGGTCCAGACTAGAAAAGTGGCAACAGAATCGGCCACAACGTCCGTGCGTAAGCAGCAGTCCTACGGACAGATACGGAGGACCTTCAAGAAGGATGAACCTCCTCCTTGCGCACGCGCATCGCGGCCACCGCGAGTGCATCCACGCGGTTGTTGAGGTCGTCGTCCGCGTGGCCCTTCACCTTCACAAACTCGACCTCGTGGCGCTTCATCTCGGCCAAGAGCGCCTGCCACAGGTCCTGATTCTTGACCGGCTTCTTGCCCGCCGTCTTCCACCCGCGCCGCTGCCAGCCACCGATCCAGTCCTGCTCGAACGCGTTCACCGCGTAGGCGCTGTCGGTATGGACGCGGGCGACGACGGGCTCCGTGAGCACGCGCAGCCCCTCCACGATGGCGCGGAGCTCCATGCGGTTGTTCGTCGTGCGGTCCTCGCCGCCGGAGATCACCTTTTCCTGGTGGCCGTACATCAAAATGGCCGCCCAGCCGCCCGGGCCGGGGTTGCCGCTGCACGAGCCATCGGTGTAGATCGTGACGGTTTTCATGGAGGGAGAGGACGAGGACGAACAATCGGCGAGGAGCAAACCTACGGGGTGCGGTCCTCGTTGACGCGCCCCCCGCACGATTCCATCCAAAGGACAAAAGGACGAAGCACCAAGGACCACGCGCATGAAATTCGTCGATTACGTCACCATCTCGGTCCGCAGCGGCCACGGCGGGGCCGGGTCGGCCCACCTCCGCCGCGCCAAGTACGAGCCCCGCGGTGGCCCCGACGGCGGCGACGGCGGCCACGGCGGCTCGGTCCTCCTCGAAGCCGACGCGCACCTCTACACGCTCCTCGACCTTCGCTACAACCGCCACCACTTCGCCGACCACGGCCAGCCGGGCCAGGGCTCCGGCAAGACTGGCAAGAGCGGTCAGGACATCGTGCTGCGCGTGCCGCTTGGCACCGTCGCGCGCGACACCGAGACGGGCGAGTTGCTCGGCGAGCTGACCGACGAGGGGCAGCGCCTCACGCTCGCGCCTGGCGGCATGGGCGGCCTCGGCAACACGCACTTCAAGAGCAGCACCAACCAGACGCCGCGCTACGCCCAGCCCGGCACTAAGGGCGTCGAGCGCAACGTCACGCTCGAGCTCAAGCTCCTCGCCGACGTGGGCCTGGTAGGCTTCCCGAACGCGGGCAAGAGCACGCTCGTGAGCGCCCTCTCCGCGGCCAAGCCGAAGGTCGCCGACTACCCGTTCACGACGCTGGAGCCAAGCCTCGGCATGGTCTACCTCGGCGACTACCGCTCGTTCGTCCTCGCGGACATCCCCGGGCTGATTGAGGGCGCAAGCGAGGGCAAGGGCCTCGGCATCCGCTTCCTCAAGCACATCGAGCGCAACGCCGTGCTGCTCTTCGTCGTCCCCGTCAACGACGCCGACCCCGGCGCGACCTACGCGACGCTCCTCGGCGAACTGGAGGCGTTCAACCCGCACCTGCTCGACAAGCCGCGCCTCGTGGGCCTCTCGAAGACCGACCTGCTGCCGCCCGACATGTACGACGCGTTCGTGGCCGACGCCCGCGCGCAGCTTCCCGACGACGTGCCCGTGATCGCGTTCTCGGCGGTGGCGCGTAAGAACCTCGATCCGCTCAAGCAGGTGCTCATGAGCGCCGTCGAGCAAAGCCGAGCGGCTGAGGGGAGAGGGGATAGGGAATAGGGGGCAAGTGAAGCGTGAGGAGGAAAGAGTGAAGAGCATAGAGGCGCTTGACCCCGCCGCCGAGGCCGGTTTGCTTCCACGACCCACGACCCACGACCCACGACCCACGACCCACGACCCACGACCCACGACCCACGACCCACGACCCACGACCCACGACCCACGACCCACGACCCACGCTGAGGTTACATCGCGCGCGGTGGCGTGTCTGAGAGAGCCGAACCCCACCGCGCTCCTCCATGCTCCACGCCGCTGCTCGCCCCGAATCTGCTCCCGCTGCGCCGGATGAGCGGCGCGATGCTCGGATGCTGCTCGCGCTCGCGGCGGTGCCGGGCGTGGGTCCGGCCCGGGTGCGGGCGCTGCTCGACCGTTTCGGCAATGCGACCTCGGTGATGCAGGCCGAGGTGCACTCGCTCGCCGAGGTCGAGGGCATCGGGCTCAAGACGGCGCGGGCGATTGCAGGCTTTGACGACCACGTGGCCATCGACGAGCAACTCCGGCAGGGCGCGCGGCTCGGGGCCGACCTCGTCACGTGTGCTGACGACGCCTACCCGCCGAGGCTGCGCGAACTCTACGACCCCCCGCCGTTCCTCTGGCTGCGCGGCGCGCTCACAGACACCGACACGCGCGCCGTCGCCATCGTGGGGACGCGCAAGGCGAGCGCCTACGGCCTCCGCGTGGCCGAGCACTTCGCGGCGGGTCTGGCTGAGCGGGGCTACACCATCGTGAGCGGTCTCGCCTACGGCATCGACATCGCGGCGCACCGGGCCGCCCTCGACGCGGGCGGGCGGACGCTCGCCATCCTCGGCTCGGGCGTGGACCGCATCTACCCGCAGCGCCACACGGCCACGGTCCGCCGCATCATCGAGAGCGGCCAGGGGGCCGTCGTCTCCGAGTTTCCGCTCGGCACCAAGCCCGACGCGCCCAACTTCCCGCGCCGCAACCGCATCATCGCCGGGCTGTCGCTGGGCGTGCTCGTCGCCGAGGCGCGCGCCAAGGGCGGGGCGCTGCTGACGGCCTACGCCGCGCTGGAGCAGAACCGCGAGGTCTTCGCCGCCCCCGCGCCGCTCTTCTCGGACAACGGCGACGGCGGCAACTCGCTCATCCAACTCGGCCACGCCAAGCTCGTCACGAGCGTCGACGACCTCCTGGCCGAGATCGAGGGGCAGCAAGACTTGTTCGGCGCGCCGTCGAGAGGAGGCGGCCAGGCACCAGCCAGCAAAGCAAAGCCGACACCGCCGCCGGAGGGCCTCAACCGGGTCGAGCAGCAGCTCTACGACGCGCTCACGCCCGAGCCGATGCACCTCGACACGCTCTGCGAACGCGCCGGGGTGGACGTGTCGAACGCGCTGGTCTACCTGCTCGGCCTCGAACTGGGCGGCCATGTCGGGCAGCTCGCCGGGCGGCAGTTCTACCGCCGCTAAGTCTGGACTCTACCCTGCTGCCATGTCCTCGGTGCAAGCCCGCGCTGCGCACGCTGACCTCGCTCGTCTTCGCATCACCTGCTCCGACCGGCCCGGCATCGTCGCCGCCGTGAGCACGTTTCTTCGCTCGCACGGGGCCAACATCACGGCGCTCGACCAGCACTCGACCGATCCTGAGGCCGGCGTGTTTTTCATGCGCGCCGAGTTCACCACGCCGCACCTTGATCTCTCTCGGCCCGCGCTCGAAACCGCATTCGCGCGCGTTGTGGCCGAGCCCTTCGGCATGACGTGGAGCCTTGACTATGCCGCGCAGCCTGCGCCCGTCGCTGTGATGGTGTCGCGCTACGACCACGCGCTGCTCGAACTGCTCTGGCGCTGGAGCCGGGGCGAGTTTCCCGGCCGCATCGCCTGCGTGGTGAGCAACCACGACGCGCTAGGCGGTGAAGTCGAACGCTTCGGCGTGCCGTTTCACCACATCCCGGTCACTCGTGAGACGAAGGCCGAGGCGGAGGCCGAGACGCTGGCCCTGTTCGAGCGCGAAGGCGTCGAAGTAGTCGTGCTCGCCCGCTACATGCAGATCCTCTCGGGCGACTTCGTAGCACGCTTCCCGAATGCCATCATCAACATCCACCACTCGTTCCTGCCGGCGTTTATCGGGGCGGACCCGTACCGGCAGGCGTTCGAGCGTGGGGTGAAGGTGATCGGCGCGACGGCGCACTACGTCACCGAGGAACTCGACGCCGGGCCGATCCTCGACCAGGGCGTCGCGCGGGTGTCGCATCGCCACACTGTCCGCGACCTGAAGGACCTCGGCCGCACGCTCGAACGCGAGGTCCTCGCGCGGGCCGTTCGGTGGCACCTCGAAAGCCGCGTGCTCGTCTACGAAAACAAGACGATCGTTTTCGCCTGAGGCGTTGGCTCATCGAGCCGCTCAGCGAAGGCGAAACGTGACGGGCAGCGTGAACTGCACCTTCACGGGGCGACCGCGCTGCATGCCGGGGCGGAACCGCAATTCGCGGACGCACCGCACCGCCTCCTCGTCGGCCCCGCCACCGATGCCGCGTGCGACCACAGGATCGACCACGTTACCACGCTGGTCAACGACAAACTGAACGTACACGCTGCCTTGTATGCCTGCCTCTTTCGCCATCGTGGGATAACGAATGCAGGATTGGAGAGCAGCCAACGCCTCGGTTTCGCTTGGCAGAAGCTTTGGTTGGTCCTCTAGGGGAAGAAAATCGACGACTTCATTGGACACAGGCTCCGGGTCTGTTGCGGGCGTAGGCGGTCGACTGGGTAGAGGCGGTGTCTCGGAGAGGTCCAAGACGAACTCCAACTCCAACTCGGGGTCCTCGATGTCGGTGTCCAACACTTCAACGGGCGCTGGGGGCCTCGGCGGGGGCGGGGTTGGCAACTCGTGTCGGGTGATTTCGATGTCTTCGAGTGCGACGCGTTCGATGGGGTTTTCGATCACCTCGAAGCTGTTGGCGGCGCGATACGGTGTGGTGAAGGCGGCCAGTACCACACCGAGGGCGAGCAGGGTGCCGACTTGTAAGACAACGGGGTATTGGCGCTTCAGGTCGGCACGCGGGGTCTTCTGGACGGACATCGACATCGGAGGCTCGTGGACGGGGCAGGGCGGTGGAAACACATCGCACGGCGCGTGCTATCCTTCCCCCACAGACACGACATCGCTTCAAACGTTGCTCGACCTACGACACCCGACCTTGGACCTGTGACCGACGACCTCCGCGCTCGCTTCCCGCACACCGAGCGGATGGCCTACCTCGACCATGCCTCGACGGGCCCCTTGAGTCAGCCTGTCATGGACGCGGTGGCGGCCCACCTCCAGCAGCGCCACGCCACGCAGCCGAATAACTACTTCGACATCGCGCCGACGTTGGAACGCGGACGCGAGCGCATCGCGCAGGTCCTCGGTACCCGGGTGGAGCGGGCCGAGTACGCACCCAACACCTCGTACGCGCTCAATGTGCTTGCGCATGGTCTCGGCTGGCAGCCGGGCGACCGCATCGCCGTGCCTGGGTGCGAGTTCCCGGCGAACGTCTTCCCATGGCGCTCCCTCGAAGCGCAAGGCGTGGCGATCGACTTCATCCCGACGGAGCGAGGCACGTTCTCGCTCGACGCCGTCGCTGCGACGCTGCGTCCTGAGACGCGCCTCGTGGCGGTGAGCTGGGTGCAGTTCCTCTCCGGATTCCGCGCCGACCTCGCCGCGCTCGCCGACCTCGTCCACGATCGCGGTGCGCTCTTCTCCGTGGACGCCATCCAGGGGGTCGGCGCAGTGCCGATCAACGTTGAAGCTCTGGGCATCGACTTCCTCGCGTGTGGCGGCCACAAGTGGCTCATGGGCATGCAGGGCGTGGGGTTCTTCTACGTGACGGAGGCCCTACAGGCCCGCCTCAAGCCGCAACTCGGCTGGCTCAACGGACCGGTCGATTGGGAGAACCTCACCGCCTACGACACGACCCTCCACGACGACGCGATGCGCTTCCGCCTCGGCACGCTTAACACCGCAGGCATCGTTGCGTTGGATGCGGCGCTCGGCGTCTACCTTGACGTAGGACCGGATGCCGCGTGGCAACACATCCAGACGCTCACTGGCCGGCTTGCAAACGGCCTCGACGCGCTCGGTCTGCCGCGCTACGGTTCGCGCGACCCCGACGAGAGAGCGGGCATTGTCACCGTCGCGCCGGACGAGGTCGGCCAAGACGCCGAGGCGCTCTACGAAGCGCTTGCTGCAGAGGGCATCATGACCGCCGTCCGGGATCGCAAGCTCCGCTTCGCCCCGTCGTACACCAACACGATGGACGAGGTCGAACGCGCGCTGGACGTGCTCGGTGTGACGCTCGGTACGTCCACGATGGTAGCGCAATGAGTGCAGACGAGCAATCCCCGGAAGAGCGAATCGAGCAGGAGGTCGTCCTCGACGTGCCCGCCGGGCAGGTTGCGGACACGCGGCTCGATGTCTATATCACCCGGTTCCTGCCGAACGTGACGCGTTCGAAGGTCCAGCGCGGCATCAAAGACGGACGCGTGTCGGTCAACGGGACCGTTGTGACGAAGCCCTCCACGGTTGTGCAGGCGGGGGATCGCCTCGTGGCAAAGGTCATGCGACCGCCGCCCATCGAACTCACGCCGCAGCCGATTCCGCTCGACATCGTCTTCGAAGACGATGTGCTGCTCGTGGTCAACAAGCCCGCGGGGATGGTCGTGCACCCAGCCTACGGGCACCGCTCGGGGACGCTGGTCAATGCGCTCCTGCACCACGTCGGGGCGGGGCCGCTCGCCTACGACGACATCGAAGAGGAGGACGACGAAGACGTGGGGCTGGCCACGCAGGACGCTGGGCCGCGCTTCGAGGGCGATCCCGTCGT
>JBCDFF010000068.1:0-14200 GCA_039178415.1 Bacteroidota bacterium | reverse complement strand
GTTCGACGCGGACGTGGGCGTCCTCGTGGAAGCCGTAGGTCGTCACACGTGCCGGCGTCCCGGCGACCATCGCCGCCCAGGCAATGTCGTCGCGGTTGACGACGGCGCGGCCCTCGGGCTTGAGCCCGTCGAAGAGCTTCTTCTTCGCCAGCCAGTAGTTCTCGAAGTTCCCGTGGTAGTCGAGGTGGTCGTGGGTCAGGTTGGTGAAGAGCGCCGCGTCGAAGTCGGTGCCACGGACGCGCTCTTGGTCGAGGGCGTGCGAGGAGACTTCCATCGCGCAGGCGTCGCAGCCGTCGTCCACCATGCGGCGGAAGAGCGCCTGCAGCGCCACCGGGTTCGGCGTCGTGTGGGTCGCCGCGACCACCTCGCGCCCGATGCGGTTTTCGATCGTGCCGATGAGGCCGCTCGTGCGCCCGAGTTGCTCGAAGAGCGCGTAGAGGAGGTACGAGGTCGTCGTCTTGCCGTTGGTCCCGGTAACGCCCGCGAGGAGGAGGTCCTGCGAGGGGTGCCCGTGGTAGGCCCCGGAGACCCCGGCCAGCGCCGCCCGCGCGTCAGTGGCGCGGATGAACACGGCGCTGGCCGGTTGGCCCTCCCGGATGCTCGGAGTGTTTCGCTCGGGGCCGTAGGCGGGATCGTCGTAGACGACCGCCACGGCCCCATTGTGCACAGCTGTGTCAATGAACAGATGCCCGTCAGCCTGCTCGCCGCGAATGGCGACGAAGAGGCTCCCCGGCGTCACCGCCCGGCTGTCGAAGCAGATGCGGGAGAGCGGGGAGTCCATCGCGGCCCCAGCCGGTGAGGCGGGGTCCGACGAGGGACGGGCCATCGAAGAAGAAGCGGCCGCCGGCATGGAGTGGAGGGCCCCCGTGCCTTGGATCGCGGCGACCGCGTCGGAGATGGTGAATCGAGAAAAAGAACGAGGGGCGCGGGCGCCGCTGGGGGGAGTGCTCACGTCCGTGTCGGCTCATGACTAGCGGCAGGTGAGCAGCGCCGCGCGCGGAAGCGAAGCGCCTGGCTCGGGGTCCTGGCGTCGGACGGCTCCGCTACCATCGAGGCGAACGGCAACGCCGAGCGCGGCGAGCCAGCTGGTAGCCTGGCGCGTGCTCAGGCCGGTGAGGTCAGGCATCGTCGCGTCTTCGGTGCGGGCGACGGGCTCCACCGTTGAGGCAAGGCGCACGGGACGGTCGGCACGCTGGCGAGCGTCGGCGGTGGGCGTCTGCTCGGTGACCGGCTGCCAGTCGTTGAGGCCGCGGCCTTTGCGTACCCACAGGCCGTCGGCGAGGAGGCGGCGCTCGGCGAGACGCGCAGGCATGGCCTCCACGGGCGGCACGACGGTCGTGTCGCGCTCGGGGAGCGTGCCCGGCGGCGCGACGTGCGCAGCGATGCTCGGGAACGTCCCGATCCAGCGCTCGGCGACGCGCGAGAAGACAGGAGCCGCAGCGGCTCCACCGTAGTAGCCGTTCGTCGGGCGGTCCATCAAAACAAGCAGCGCGACTTCCGGCTGGTCGGCGGGGAAGACGCCCACGAACGTCGCGCGGTAGGCGCGGGCGTAGCGGCCATCGACGACGGTACGCGCGGTGCCGGTCTTGCCCGCGATGCGAAGGCCGTCCACAGCGGCGCGCTGCGCGGTCCCATCCTCGGCGACGACCTGCTCGAACGCAGGCATCAGCGCGGCGGCGGTCTCGGCGTCGAAGGCGCGGCGGACGGAGTCGCGGCGGGCCTCAGCGGCGTCCCAGAGCACGCGGCCCCGGAGGTCGCGGCGCTGCTGGACGACGTACGGGCTGACGAGCAACCCGCCGTTGGCGAGCGCGGCGTACGCGGTAAGCATCTGCAGCGGCGTCACGGCCACGCTGTAGCCGATGCTCATCGAGTGCTTGGTCGAGCGGCTCCAGTCCTCAGGGCGGCGCAGGATCCCTGCGGTTTCGCCCGGCAGGTCGATCCACGTGCGTTGGCCGAAGCCGAGGTTGCGCGCGACCTGGTAGAGCGCGCCGTCTTCCATCGTGTCAGCAACGCGCACAAAGGCGACGTTCGACGACTTGGCGATGGCCTCGCTGAACGGGATGCGGCCGTAGCCGTGGGAGTCGCGGAAGTCGTGCCCGGCGCGGCGGATGTAGCCCTGCCCCGTCTCGACGGTGTCGGCGAGCGCGATGGCGCGGTCTTCGAGCGCGGCGATGGCCGAGACGAGCTTGAACGTCGAGCCTGGCTCGACCTGGCCGGCGATGGCGTGGTTGCGTCGCGACGCCTCGGTGACGCCGCCGGGGCGGTTCGGGTTGTAGGTCGGCACGTTGGCCATGCCGAGGATCGCGCCCGTGTGCACGTCCATCGCGATGGCGGTGCCCCACGCCGCGCCCGACTCCTGCACGCCGCGCGCCAGCTCGGCTTCCAGGATCGACTGCCGGACGAGGTCGATGGTGAGCACGAGGTCTTCGCCCGCTTCCGGCTCCGTCGCGCGCCCACCGACGACCGTGTGCACGCCGCCGCTGCGGTCGCGCTGGATCGACCGATGGCCCGGCGTGCCCTTGAGCAGGTCGTCGTACTGGAGTTCGAGGCCTGCCCTGCCGTGTAGGTCAGGGTCGACGTGGCCGAGGAGGTGCGCGGCGAGCGAGCCATAGGTGTAGCGCCGCCCGTAGTCGCCCTTCGCGATCAATCCCGGCACCCGGAGCGCGCGGAGTTGCTCGACCGCGCCCTGGCTCATCGACCGAGCGAGGAGGACGTACTGCGGACTCACACGCCCGTTCACGCGCTGCCGCCACGCCTGCTCGCTGCGGCCCGTCACCTCGGCCAGCGTGACGAAGAACTCGTCGGCCCGCTCGGAGAACCCAGGCACGGTCGGGTCGAGGGCAACCTCGTAGCGCGCCGTGTTGACGGCGAGGGCCCGGCCTTCGGCGTCGTAGATCGAGCCGCGCGTGGCGGGGAGCACCTCGGTGGTGTTAGCCTGCGCCAAGAACGCCTCGCGCAGCGCCGGCCCATCCGTCAGGTGGATGTGCACCATCTTGCCGAGCACGGCCACCGGCAGCAGTGCCAGCAGCACGAACACGACGTGCAGGCGGGTCACTATGGAGGTGCGGACGCTAATCGGAGCGGGGTGGCTTGGGGGAGAAAAAAGAGGCGTGAGGGCCTGGGAATGAGGTGCGCTGCGGTGGAGGGAACCGGGCACGCACACCCCCAAGTCCTCACGCGCTAGTCGGAAGGCGTGACGGTGATGGTCGGGGCGTAGGTGGCGTCCTCGACGAGGCCGAGGGCGCGCGCGCGGTCGAGGATGACCGCCGGGCTGGTGCGGGCGTCGAACTCGCCGTCGAGGCGGGCGCTGCGGAGGTGCAGCTGTTCGTTCTCGGCGCGCAGCCGCGTGATGTCGGCCAGCGTAGCCTCCATCGAGAAGACGTGCGCCACCCACAGCGTCAGCAGCGCGCAGACGAGCGCGATACCGAGCAGGAAGGAGCGCGTGGGTACCTGCGTGAGCCAATCGAGCCGCGAGGGTGCGACGGCGCCTGCCTTACGGGACGGGGTCGTCCGCACGTTCTTCGCTGCGCCCTTCTTTTGGGGCGCGGCGTTGAGATCGCCCCAGCCGGGCAGCTCCGACCGGGCCGGCGTGGAGGGTCGCCGCCCGGTCGAAGCGCCGGACTTCGCTCGTGCCGGACGCGCTGCCTTGTCAGCGGTCGCCTTACGGGGCGACGCCGTGCTCGGCTTACGGGCCGAGGGCGCAGTGCGCGTCGCCATCGCCTTACGGGGCGACGACTCCTTGCCAGCCGATGCCTTACGGGGCGTCGACTTCGAGGCGCGAGCGGGGGTCTGGAGGGTTCGTGGCATCAGACTGATGCGAGTCGCAGGATGTCTTCTTCGGGAGAGAAAAAGGGGCCGGTGCGGGAGGGGCGCACCGGCGTCGACGGGGAGGGACCGTCGCAGGCGTGGAGGGGACGCCGGGTGGCGCGGAGGGAGCGCCGGGGGATACTGGTTAAAAGAGCAGGGGAGGGAGAGACTTCGGAGTAGGACGCCCGACGTACTCGCCCACGCGGAGGCGGGCGCTGCGGGCGCGCGGGTTAGCGGCGACTTCGGCGTCGCTCGCCTCGATGGGCTTGCGGGTAAGCACCTTCCACGGCGTGAGCGCGTTGCCGAGGAGGTCGCGCTTCAGCTTGCCGTCGAGGGTGCCGCTCTTGAGGAACTGCTTCACGCGGCGGTCTTCGAGTGAGTGGTAGCTCAGAACGGCCAGCCGCCCGCCGACGGCGAGGAGGTCGAGGCTCGCTTCGAGCGCGCGATCGAGCACGCCGAGTTCGTCGTTGACCGCGATGCGGAGCGCCTGGAAGACGCGGGCGAGGCTCTTCACCTCGTCCTTCGTAGGCACGGCGGCACGGACGGCGTCGGCAAGGTCCCCAGTGGTCTGGAGCGGGCGGCGGCGCGCGACTTCCTGCGCGATGCGCCAGGCGCGCGGCTCCTCACCAAAGGCCCGGAGCAGATCGGCGAGCGCCTGCACGTCGGACTCGTTGACGAGCTCAGCGGCGGTCCGCGGCGCGCGGTCGTCCATCCGCATGTCGAGCGGCCCGTCGGCGCGGAACATGAAGCCGCGTTCGGGCACGTCGAACTGGTGCGACGAGACGCCGAGGTCGAGGAGGATGCCCGTCACCGAGCCGGGCGCGATCCCGGCGTCAGCGAGAAGGGCGGGCATCGCCTCGAAGTTGCCGCGCAACGCGGTGAAGCGGGCAGCGGAGGGGACGGCCTTGGCGGCAGCCGACCCGTCCGCCGGGGCGGGGTGGCCCAACTGGAGCTTCGTGACACGCGCCGTCGCCTCGCGGATCGCATCGGCGTCCTGGTCGATGCCGATGACGCGCCCCTCGGGACCGAGCCGGTCGAGGAGGGCGGCCGTGTGCCCGCCGCCGCCGAGGGTGCCGTCTACACAGACGCCTGCCGGATCCGTCACGAGCAGGTCCACCACGGCCTCCACGAGAACGGGCGCGTGGTAGCCGGTCGCGTAGGGCTGGGGCGCAGGCGGCGTGCCCTGCGAGGCAGCAGCCTCGGAGGAGCGGCGGGCCGAGCGGCGCGGTGGACGGGGCATGACATCAGGCATAGAGCTAACGAGAGCGGCGGTGCGGGATGCGGAGCGGTCGGCGAGGCAGGACGGTTAGCAACACAGTGAGCAACGAGGCACTTAGAAGAGGCTGCCCATGTCGAAGTCGGCAGCGACTTCGTTGTAGAGGTCGGCGGGCGACTCGATGGCCTCCTCCTCCGTCATGTGGTCCGGGCTCCAGATCTCGACGTAGTTGAGCACGCCGATGAAGAGCGCTGGGGAGCTAGTGCTGAGGCCCGCGTAGTTCATGAGGTCGTTGCTGACACGGATGCGGCCCTGGCTGTCGAGGGTCTGCTCGTCGGCGAAGCGGAGGATGCTGCGGAGGGTGCGGCGGTGCTTGGGGTTCGACGTGTTCATCTTCTCGACCAAGCCCGCTTCGACCTCTTCCCATGTGTCGGCGGGGTAAAGGCGGATGTGCGAGTCGGGTCCGGGGACGAGCACGACGGTGTTGTGCGCCTCGGGATTAAAGACCGAACGCATCTTCGACGGCACGGCCACACGGCCCTTGTCGTCGATCTTGCATTCGTCTTGGCCCTTGAAACGAGGCATCCCTCTGAACGAGGAGGTGAACGGAAGCGAAAAGGCAGGTGGGGAAGAGTGGGGAAGCGAAGGGTAGGCGTCGAATCGATTCACCCACTTCCCCCCACTTCTCCCCACGCCACCAAACTAGGACGATTCGCCTTATATGGCACGCTTTCGCCGTTTTTGTGGGCAAATAGCCCCCTTTCCACACCCTCGTGGAAAACCCCCTAGCTCCCTTACAAAACCCTGAGTGAACAGGTGTTCACCCCAATTATCGACAAGTGAAAATGTGTTCACCGTCTGTATCTTATGCACCCGCTTGCTCGCCGTCTCCCTCTCTCCCTGTTTTTACCGCCCTCATGCGCCGCCCCATCACCGAGCGCCAGACGCAAGTCTACGAATTCATCCGCGACTACATGCGCGCGCATGGCACCCCGCCCACCCTTCGTGAGATTGGCGATGGGCTCTCCATTCGCTCCTCCAACGCCGTCTTCAAGCTGCTCAAGGCACTAGAGACGAAGGGGCTCATCGTCCGCGAGTCCGGAGCGGCCCGAGGCATCCGCATTGCCGACCCCGACGAGGACCCGCTCGCGGAGACGCAGGTCCCCAGCCTCCCCATTATCAGCCGCGTCTCCAGCGATGAGCCCGAGCGGCTGCGGCTGCGTCCACGCGGCGCGCTGTTCGTGGACGAGACCCTGCTGAGCGGGTACGAGCCCGAGACATGCCTCATTGGGAAAGCCAGCGACGATGGCTTAGCCTCAGAGGGCATCTGGCGAGGCGACTTCCTCGTGGTAGCTCAGACTCCACTCCGCCGCCTCGACGACGGCGATATCGTAGCAGCGCTCGTCGGCGAGGCGTTGCTGGCCCGTCAGTTCATGCGCCGCATGGACCGTTTCATGCTGCACGCGGCCGGGCGCTCCTATGACTCCATCCCATCTTCCGACGGCGACCCCGAGTGCTACGTCGTCGGGCGCGTGGTGAGCGTGCTGCGAAAAATGTAGAGGGGCCGGCTCTCCGCTTGCGAACCCTTCCGGCTGTGACGCCCGGCAAGACGACGCCCAGCTTTGCAATAGGGAAGGGGCGAGCACCCTTTCGGTCCCCGCCCCTTGCGTGCGCTGCTGTGGGAGAATCGAGAGCTACTGCGACTCGGAGATCGTGAGCGTGGCCGACCGCATCTCGTCGCCGTAGGTGCCCACCCAGATGTCGTAGATGCCGTTGGCCGCGTTCGGGACGGTGAGTAGTGGGTTGCTGCCATCGCCCGAGTCATCGTCGCACACCCACGAGCCGTCGGGCAGGTTGACCAGCAGCGTCGTGTCGTCTTCGGACTCTGCCGAGATGAAGAGCGGGCCGGAGCCGTCGGTGGTGTAGTTGAGCTCTACGTCTGGGGCCCCTGCGACGTTGCCGTAGGTGCAGTTGCCAAAGTCGGGCTGAAAGGAGCCACCCGCAGTGAGCATGGTCGTGTTCGAGCCAAAGCCGCGGCTAAGGCGTACGTCGCCGTAGGTCGGGTCAGCTCCGATGTCGATGCCATCGGAGGAGCCACCGCCACCGCTCGGGGCAATCTCAGAGAGATAGAGCGTGGCTGCCTCCATTTCGTCGCCGTAGGTGCCGATCCAGACGCTGTAGAGGCCGCTGGATGCGTTGGCAACCGTGACTAAGGGGTCGCGGCCACCGAGCCCGTCGTCGTCGCAGAGCCAGGAGCCGTCGGGCCCGTTGATGAGGAGCGTCACGTCCGATTCTGACTCGGCGTAGATGTGGAGATTGCTGCCGCCGGAGGTGGTGTAGTAGAAGTCCACGTCGGGGGCGTTGGCGACGTAGCCGTAGGTACAGGCTCCTTTGTTGACCTCGATAGAGCCGCCAGCGGCAACGCGGGTCGTGTGTGGGTCGGGCTGGAAGCCCTCTGCGAGTTCGACGTTGCCGTAGGTGGGCGACGCAGTCACGTCTTGTGCGTGTGCAGTCGCGGGCAGGAGCAGCACCAGGACTAGAAGGAGGAGTCGGGGCATGAGCCTAAGGGCGCGTGATTGGGGGGACCGTGCCGCGAGGGCATGGCCGGTTCGCCAAGGATAGCGCAGGATACCGCTCTTCCAGGTCACGCGGCATGACCGGCAGGCGTGCGCCTGTTAGGAGCACACCAAGGCGGTCTGCCGTGAGGTCAGGGACCTTTGCCTCCCCTGGACCGCCTCGCCTCTTCGACCGCGCTCTGGTCGGCAATGAGCAGCCGCGCTTCCTCCATCTCGCTCCCGTACGTCCCCACCCAGATGTTGTAGAGTCCCGTGGGCGCATTCTGGACAACGACGATTGCGTTGCGATCTTCCCCTGAGTCGTCGTCACAGACCCAGGTGCCGTCCGGTAGGTTGACAAGCAACATGACGTCGCCCGCTGATCCTGCCCCGATGCCGAGCAGGCTGGTGCCGTCCCCCTCGTAGTACAGGTTCACATCGGGGGCACTAGCTACGTTGCCGTAGGTGCACGCGCCGAAGTTGGGCTGGAGCGAGCCGCCCGCCAGGACTTCGATCGTGCCGGAGGTCGAGCCCTGGCGCACGCGCACGTCGCCGTAGGTCGGGTCGGCTCCGACCAGGATCTGGCTTGAAGACGAGCCACTGCCGCCGCCCGGGGCGATCTCGGAGAGGTAGAGCGTGGCGGCCTGCATCTCGTCGCCGTAGGTGCCCACCCAGATGTCGTAGTGCCCACTTGGTGCGTTGGGAATCGCAAGGAGCGGGTTTCGTCCGCCGAGGCCGTCATCGTCACAGACCCAGGAGCCGTCGGGCAGGTTGACGAGGAGCGTCACGTCACTGTCCGCCTCAGCGTAGACATAGAGCGTGCTCCTGCCGGTGGTGGTGTAGTCCAGGTCGAGGTCGGGGGCGCTGGCGACAAAGCCGTAAGTGCAGCCGCCGTGGTCTACCTCGACGGAGCCCCCCGCGGTAAGGTTCAACGTGTACGGGTCAGGGGTGAAGCCCTCCGCGAGATCGATGTTGCCGTAGGCGGGCGAAGCTCCCACGTTGAGGTCGCCAGACGATGCGGTGCTGCCCGACGCGGGGGCACTAGGAGCCGGCGGGGCAGGGCTAGGCGCTGTGCCGCCCGACGCCGACGAGGCACCGCGCGGATCGACCTCCGAGACGTAGAGCGTCGCAGGGACGGTGCTGCCGTCGTGCGTGCCGACCCAGACGCTTATCCACTCTCGGCTTTGGCCCGGCGCCAGGGAGAGCTCGACCACAGGACGGTTGCTAGCGAGCGCATCGTCGTCGCAGTGCCAACTGTCTCCATTCGAACCAAGCGCGACGAGGAGCATGATGTCCTCCGCTGCCTCGGCATAGACGTAGAGGGTCCCTTCACCGGAATACTGGTACTTGAACAACGAGTAATCGAAGGAGCCTGACGCCACCGTTCCATAGGTGCAGGGCGGTTGGTCCACAACGAGGTCTCCCCCAGCATCTACGGCCACGGCGTGCGCCTCGGGGCCGAAGCCCTCGTCTAGGGTGAGGAAGCCGTCTGACATCAGCTTGAAGCCGTGGCCACCGGTATCCTGTGAGGCCGCATAGACCGGCAGCAGCAGGGCGAGCGCAACAATGAGAGGGCGGAGCATGAGCATACGGGGAGGGTAGGTCGACGAAGGATCTCCGCAGAGGATAGCATCTCTGGCCAATGGCCGGAATCACCGATTCCGGTCACCTCGCTCCTCGCTCAGCTCTGAGTACGGTCTACGATAGAGAACCGGGGAGAAGAAGAAACCGCAAGGCACGCCCCAGGCGAAACGGCACGCTCCACTCGCTCGTGCCAGCCCCCTTGACCGCACTCCGTTCAACGTGTCCAACCCAATGGCGACCGACCCGACGATGCCCGACCTCGACGCGCTGCGTGAACGTGCCGCCGCACACACGGAGCAAGCGCTGGCCTACATGGCGCAGTTCGGCATCAAGCCCGAGGGGCACGTGCGTCCGTTTCTCCCGCCCGAGACGCGGCAGCAGACCATCGACCGGCTCCCCTACCGCCACGCCGCGCGGCAGGTCGTGGTCTACGAGACGGAGCCGGGCGAGTTCTCGGCCCTCTGCCCGTTCAGCGGCCTCCCCGACAGCGGGCGCGTCCGCATCGAGTACGTCCCCGGCGACTGGATTCTCGAACTCAAGAGCCTGAAGTACTACTTCATCTCGTGGCGGGACATCGGCGCGGCGCAGGAAGACGTGACCGCACTGCTCTACGCCGACCTCGCACAGCACCTCGGCAACCCGCAGCGGCTCGTCGTCGAGACGGTCTACACCGTGCGCGGCGGCATCAACACGACGTGCACCGTGGACAGCCGCGACCAGGACGGCTAGCCGTTCAGGTGCGAACGTGTGGATGTGTGAAGGTGCTTCTCCTGATCCACGTGTTTCGTCGTCCACACCTTCAGACGTGCACACCTTCACACCCTGACTCCGCTTTCGGAGCCAATCTCATCCCTCCGTCGGCACGCCTGCTGCTCTGAGCGCGCGGAAGCCGCCGATGTTGTAGGCCTCGTACCCAGCGTCGCGGAGGATCCGAGCGGCGCGGTCGGAACGGGGCCCGGACCCACAGTAGAGGTAGACCGGCTGCTCAGGGTCGAGGTCCAGGGCAGCGACACGCCCGGCAAACCCTGGGAGCATGTAGTTGACGTGCTGCGCGCCTGCCACGCGTCCGCGCCCGACCTCCATTCCCGTCCGCACGTCCAGGACCTGTGCCTCTGCCGTGTAGCGAACGGCGAAATCGGGTTCGCTCATCGTCACGCGGGCCGTGTCGGCGGGCGCAGCGGGCTGCACCGTCGCATCAGCAACGACCTCCGGGCTGCCCGCGAGCGCCGCTGGCGCCTCACGCGCTAGGATGCCAACGCCCATAACGAGTAGAAACACCGCGAAGACGCGCCGGAGCATCGCCTGCGGGACGTGCTGGCTGATGCGGTTGCCAACGGTCGCCCCGACGATGCCAATGGCCGCAAACACGCCGATGAGCTGCCAGTCCACGACCAATCCGTCTACGGCGAGCACGTCTACGTATTTCCAGAAGCCCACCGTGCTCTTGGCCGCGATGATGAGGAGGCTCGTCCCTACGGCCACACGCATCGAGAGCCCACCGAGGAGCACCAGCGCGGGCACGATCAGGAAGCCGCCGCCGACGCCGACGAGGCCCGTCAGCACACCGACAGCCAGCCCCTCGATCATGATCTTCCAGGCGGCCTGCCGGGGACGATCGCCCTCGACGGCTTTCCTACCGCGCAGCATCAGCCCGGCCGCGAGCAGCATCACCACGGCGAACAGCGCGAGTTGCACCGGACCAGAGACGTAGGCCGAGAGGGCGGCGCCGAGGTACGTCCCGAGGATGCCGGGCACGCCGAACCAGCCCACGCTGCGCCAGTCCACCGACTTCTGCCGCGCATACGGGATGGCCCCCACCGCCGCAATGGCCCCGACGATGGCGAGGCTCTCAGCGATGGCGACCTTGTCCGGCTCGCCTGCGAGGTAGACGAGCACCGGCACGGTCAGGATCGAGCCGCCGGAGCCGAGCAAGCCGAGCACAAGGCCAATGGCGACGGCACCGAGGAGGGCGTAGAGCATGGGGAAACCCGATAGGGCAAACAGGAACGAAGCGAACAGCGCACCGCCGCGCCCCCGTGGTGGCAGAGGAGCGCGGCGGCCTTGCGGTTTTCAGGAGCGCTATGCGACGACCGCGGCGTCTTCGGTGACGGGCTGGCCGATTTCCGCGTAATGCGAGAAGGCGTCGTTGACGTACTGCACGTCGTGGCCCTGCGCGGCGAGGAAGGCCGCCCCAGCGGCGGCGCGGGCCCCCGAGGCGCAGTGGACGAGCAGCGTCTGGCCTGCTGGAATGCGGCTCTCGGCGTAGTCGGGCAGGCGCGTGTACGAGGCGTTCACCGCGCCCGGCACGTGGCCGCTCGCGAACTCCGCGGCGAAGCGCACGTCGACGACGGCGACGCCCGGGTCGTCACGGCGGGCTTCCACCTCTTCGAAGCCAACTTCTGGGATCATGGCGGACGCACCGCCCTGGGCGAAGTAGCGGTCGAGCGTCTTCGGCTCGGCGAAGGCGACGAGGTTGTCGTAGCCGATGCGGATGAGGTCGCGCACCGCCTCGTCCACGTCGTCCGCGTCCACGATCAGCAGCAGCGGCGTCGTTTCGTCCACGACGAGCGAGCCGACGACCGTGTTGTAGCTCTTGTTCATCGGGGCGTAGAGCGACCCTGGGATGTGCTTCGCCATGAACGCGCTGCGGTCGAGCCGCGTGTCGATCACGAGCGCCTCGCCCTTGCCGACATACGCCTCCAGCTCGGCGGCAGACAGCTTCTGCGGCTGCGGGAGACCACCGAGGACCCGCACGCCGCGCTTGTTGTCACGCTTCATGCGCGCGAAGTACATCTGCGGCTCTGGCTGGCCGCTGAGGATCGCGTCCACGAAGGCGTTCTCGCCCGCATCGGCCGCACCCAGCGAGGCGTTGTAGAGCTTCTCGTAGCCGACGGTGCTCTGCGGGACCGCGCCGAGCGCCTTGCCGCACGTCGAGCCCGCGCCGTGGGCCGGCCAGACCTGAACGTAGTCTTGCAGCGCGCGAAACTTGTCGAGCGAGTGGAAGAGCGTCCGCGCCGAGGGCTCCTGGACGCCGTGCATGCCCGCCGCCTGCTCCAACAGGTCCGGACGGCCGAGGTCGCCCACGAACACGAAGTCGCCGGTGGCGACGCCGATGGGCGTGGTCGCGCCGCTGCCCCGGTCGATTACGACGAAGCTCATGTGCTCCGGCGTATGCCCCGGCGTGTGGCTCGCGATGATTTCGATGTGGCCGACGATGAACGAGTCGCCGTCGCGGAGAAAGGTGACGTCATAGGTGCCATCCTTCGCCCACTCGCTCTGCCAGTCCGGGCCGCCCTCCTCGGAGAGGTAGAGCTTCACGCCCAGGCGCTCGGCGAACTCGCGCGCACCCGAGAGGAAGTCGGCGTGGATGTGCGTCTCAGCGACGGCGACGATACGAAGGCCCTCGGCCTCGGCCGCGTCGATGTAGCGGTCGATATCGCGCTCCGGGTCGATGAGGAGCGCCTCACCCGACTTCTGGCAGCCGACGAGGTAGGCATACTGGGCGAGCTTGGGGTCGAAGTACTGACGGAACAGCATGGCAAGAGAGGTTGGGGGACAAGCCGCGCGCGGGGCGCGAGCGAGGATCGTTTTCTGCTTGTCCTATGTTGTGATAACAAGTTGGTTCCAACCTAGCAGTCGAGTATGCGCTCGGTTGCCAGGGGGCACGGGGCCGAGGTGTGGGGGCGGCCCTCACACGGCAGGCAGCACGGCTCAGGCCCGGCCCTTGAGCATCCCGTGCCAGTACATCTGCGGCAGGAGGTCCTTCTTGAGCACGTACATCGAGTAGCGCTCCTGCGAGGTATCGAAGGGGAAGCTCGGATCAGGCTGGTTGTTGTAGTCGAACTCGGCGAGGACGAGCTTGCCGTAGCCGGTCACGAGCGGGCAGGAGGCGTAGCCGTTGTAGGTCTTTGGCTGCGGGAGCGCGCCGGCTCGGCGGAGTTGCAGCAGGTTGTGCGTCACCACGGGGGCCTGCTTCCGGATGGCCGCACCGGTCTTGGCATTGGGCGTCGAGCCGGCATCGCCGAGGCCGAAGACGTTCGGGTAGCGCACGTGCTGGAGGGTGTACTTGTCCACGTCCACCCAGCCTGCCTCGCTAGCAAGCGGGCTGTTCCGCACGAAGTCGGGCGCGCTCTGCGGCGGGACCACGTGCAGCATGTCGAATTTCTCGACCTGCTCGGCCGGTTGGCCATCGCCGCCCGAGACACGGAAGACGGCTTCCTGGGTGTCGCCCCGGACCTCGATGAGCTCGTGGAAGAAGTGCGGCGTGATGCCGTAGCGGTCAAGGACCTGGTTGAGCGTCTTGGCGAACTTCTTGACGCCGAAGATCACGCTTCCCGGCGTGAAGAAGTGGATGTCCGTCTCCGAGAGCCGCCCGTGTTTGCGGAGGTAGTCGGCAGCGAGGTACATGATCTTCTGCGGCGCGCCCCCGCATTTGATCGCGCCAGCCGGCTGCGAGAAGAGGGCGCGGATCGGCCCCGGCTTCTCCGCGACGCGCTGGAGCGTTTCCCACGTGTAGTCGCAGGTGTCGTAGGCATAGTTCGAGCAGACGCCGTGTGTGCCGAGCGTCTCCTTCATACCGGGCACTGCATCCCAGTTGAGCTGGATACCGGGACAGACCACGAGATAGTCGTAGGTGAGCATGTGGCCCTGGCGCGTGGTGACGGTGTTGGCGTCGGGGTCGAAGCTCGCCGCCGCGTCTTGGATCCACGTCGCGCCCCACGGGATGTAGTCGGCCATGTCCCGCTCGGTTTCTTCCTTCGTAGCCGCGCCACCACCGACGAGCGTCCAGAGCGGCTGGTAGTAGTGCTTCTGGGACGGGTCGAGGAGGGCGACCTCGGGCGGGTTCTCGGCGTCGAGCAGCTGCGCGGCGACGGTGATGCCGGCGGAGCCCGCGCCGATGATGAGGACTTCGTGGTGCTGGGTCTGAGGCGTGGCTTCCATGACAAGTAAGGTTAGGGATAGCAGAATTGGGATCGAGTCGAGGCTAGCGGCGCGCGGGGCCAATGGCGTCCGCCTCCGCGTGGATGCGGTCGGCGGT
>JBCDFF010000067.1:0-14233 GCA_039178415.1 Bacteroidota bacterium | reverse complement strand
TTCAAGTCCGAGGCCATCGTGCACCCCGCCGAGGTGAAGCAATACGTCGGCGTCGAGGAAGCACCCCTGTCGTACAACCCCACGCTGATGGCGATGCTCTGGGAGGCGCTCGCCACGCGCAACACGCAACTGCTCCGCCGGTCGATGGAGCACCACTTCGGCCTCCCCGACGGCACGGCGTGGGTCAACTACGTCCGCTGCCACGACGACATCGGCTGGACGTTCGCCGACGAGGACGCCGCCGACCTCGGCATCAACGGGTTCGACCACCGCCGCTTCCTGAACGCGTTCTACACGGGCTACTTCGATGGTAGCTTCGCGCGCGGGCTGCCGTTCAACTACAACCCCGACACCCAGGACATGCGCATCTCGGGCATGGGCGCGTCGCTCGCGGGCGTGGAGCAGGCGCGCGTCGAGGGCCGCGAGGACTGGCTCGACCACGCGCTGCGCCGCCTCGAAGCGATCCACGCGGTCATCTACAGCGCGGGCGGCATGCCGCTGCTGTATCTGGGCGACGAACTCGGGACGACCAACGACTACGGCTACCGCACCAACCCCCTCACCGCGGGCGACAGCCGCTTCGCCCATCGCCCCGTCTTCGACTGGGAGCGCGCCGCCGAGCGCGACACGCCGGGCACGATCCCGCACCGCCTCGTTGGCACCCTCGCGCGCCTCGCCGAGCTCCGCGCCGCTACCCCTGCGCTGGGCGACACGCCGACGGCGTTCCTCAACGCCGGAAACGACCGCGTCTTCGCCTTCCGGCGCGGCACGCCCGAGACGGGATGGCTCACCGTAGCCGTCAATCTTTCCGAGCACGCGCTGCGCATCCCGACCCGCTGGCTCTCGCACGACGGGACGGATCTCCTGACCGGCGACCTCGTGCGGGCCGGGCTGTCGCTGGCGCTTGCGCCCTACCAGGTCCGCTGGATCAGCACCGAGCCCGCTGGGTGAACGGTTTGGCGGGACAGCGTACCTTGCTCCTGCTCCTCGTTGTTCGTCGTTTCCCACGCGCTTGATGCCCGCGCCCGGCCCTCCGCTCCTCCACGACGACCTCGTCGAGCGTGCCGCGCGGCGCTTTAAGGTGCTCGGCGACCCCGTGCGGCTGCGGCTGCTCAACGCGCTGCGCGTCCACGGCGAGCTGAGCGTGCAGGCGCTCATGGACGAGACGGACCAGCGGCAGGCCAACGTGAGCAAGCACCTCGGCATCCTCGCGCGCGACGGGCTCGTGCAGCGCCGCCGGGAGGGGGTCAACATCTACTACTCGCTCCGCGACCCCTCGCTGCCCGGCGTGTGCCTGCTCGTGGCGAAGGCCGTGGGGGAATAGGGAAGTGGGAAGTGGGAAGTGGGAAAGGCGTTAGTCTTTTTGTTCAGCTAGGGGTTGACTCTCGGGGGTGGGGGCGGCACTTTTCACCGCCTCACCGCCTCACCGCCTCACCGCCTCACCGCCTCACCGCCTCACCGCCTCACCGCCTCCATGCGACGCCAGCGACTGACAGCCCTCTTCGTGCTCGGCGCGTTGCTGCTCAACTACCCGCTGCTCACGCTCGCCAGCCGCGCTGAGACGGTCCTCGGCGTGCCGGTGCTCTACGTCTACCTCTTCGCGGTCTGGACGGGCCTCGTGGGGCTGGCAGCCTGGACGGTGGAGCGCCGCCGCGAGCCAGAGGCGGGGCGACGCACGGCCGCACGCGACGCCGAGCCCGCCGGGTCGGTGCGTGCCCCGCGCTAGGGTGTGTGGACGATCAAGGGGGCAGGCCGTCACGGGACACCGTTCGCGTGCGCGCCGTTCAAATCGAATGTCCATATGCCCTGATTCGGTCACCGGCCTGCCCCGCTTGCCGTGCTAAGCCCCAGCATTGTCGTTGCCACGAGCCTCCTCTACCTGGGGCTGCTCTTCGGGCTGGCCTCGCTCGCCGACCGCCGGGCGGACCAAGGGCGCTCGGTCGTGGGGCGGTCGTCGGTGTACGCGCTCTCGCTCGCGGTCTACTGCACGGCGTGGACCTTCTTCGGCTCGGTGGGACGCGCGGCCATGGAGGGCGTGAGCTTTCTCACGATCTACCTCGGACCCACGCTCACGCTCCTCCTCGGCGCGAGCGTCCTGCGCAAGATGGTGCGCATCAGCCGCTACCACCGCCTCACCTCGATTGCCGACTTCGTGGCGTCGCGCTACGGCAAGAGCCAACTGATCGGCGGCCTCGTCACAGTCATCGCCGTGGCGGGCACGGTGCCCTACATCGCGCTGCAACTCAAGGCGGTCTCGGACACGTTCGGCGTGCTCACCGGCACGAGCGTGCCCGGCATGGTTGACCTGCCGCTGTCGAACGACACGGGGTTCTATGCGGCGGTCATCCTGGCCATCTTCGCCATCCTCTTCGGCACCCGCCACCTCGACGCCACGGAGCGGCACGAAGGCATGGTGGCGGCGATCGCCTTCGAGGCCGTCGTCAAGCTCGTTGCGTTCCTCGCCGTGGGCGTCTTCGTGACGTTCGCGATGTACGACGGGGTCGGCGACCTTTTCAGCCGCGCGGCGGCGCGTGCCGACCTCCAGCCCCTCTTCGTGATGCCGACGGGGGCGCAAACCTACAGCGAGTGGGCGGCGCTGCTCGTGCTCTCGATGGGGGCCGTGCTGCTCTTGCCGCGCCAGTTTCAGGTGGCCGTCGTAGAAAACGTGGACGAGCGGCACGTGCTGCGGGCGGTCTGGCTCTTCCCGCTCTACCTGCTGCTCATCAACCTGTTCGTGCTGCCCATCGCGCTGGGCGGGCTGCTCTACTTCCCCGACGGCAGCGTCGACGCCGACACGTTTGTGCTCACGCTACCGCTCGCCGAGGGGCACCCGGTGCTGGCGCTGCTCGTGTTCATCGGCGGCCTCTCGGCGGCGACGGGGATGGTGATCGTGGCGACGGTCGCCCTTGCGACGATGATCTCCAACGACCTCGTGATGCCGACGCTGCTGCGGGTGCGGGGCCGGAGCTTCTCCGAGCGCGGCGACCTCGGCCTGTGGGTGCTGCGCATCCGGCGCGGCGCCATCCTGGCCGTGGTACTGCTCGGCTACCTGTATTTCCGCCTCGTGGCGGACACGTATGCGCTCGTGTCGATTGGGCTGGTTGCCTTCGCCGCGGCAGCACAGTTCGCGCCGGTGGTGCTCGGGGGGATGTACTGGAAGCGGGGCACGCGGGCGGGAGCCGCCTGCGCCCTCGTCGGCGGCGTGCTGGTCTGGAGCTACACGCTGCCGCTCCCTGCGTTGGTGCAGGCCAGCGGCGCGGCCGAGGGCTTCGCGGCCGGTGGTTTCGTGGCCGAGGGCCTCTTCGGCTGGGGGGCCTTGCGCCCGCATGCGCTTTTCGGCCTCGACGCGCTCAGCCCCATCGCCCACGGCACGTTTTGGAGCCTGCTCGTCAACGCCAGCCTCTACGTCGGCGTCTCGCTCTTCACGCGGCAGGGCGTGCTCGAACACGCGCAAGCCGTGTCGTTCGTCGACATCGATCGCTTCACGGCCCCCCGCGTCGCGGCGGGAGCGGCGGGGGCGACGGCCGGGCGCTCCGTCTGGCGCGGCACGGCCCATCTCGACGACCTCCGCGCGTTGCTGCGCCGCTTCCTCGGGGCCCGCCGCGCCGACCTCGCCCTCGATGCCTACCTCGCCAGCCACCCGCTCGATGAGGTCGCGCTCGACGCCGACGCCTCCCTCACCGCCGATGCCGATCTCGTCCACCACGCCGAGGCGCTGCTGGCCGCCGCCATCGGCTCAGCGTCGGCGCGAGCGATGATCGCTACCGTCGTGCGCGAGGAGCCGGTGCGCGTGGACGAGGTGCTGGCTATCCTCGACGAGCAGCAGAAGACGCTCGCCTACAGCCGCACGCTGGAGGAAAAGTCGGCTGAGTTGCAGCAGCAGACCGAGCGCCTGGAAGCGGCCCGCAACGAACTCGTGGCGGTCAACCGGGCGCTCCGCGAGGTGGACCGCCTCCGCGACGAGTTCGTCTCGACCGTGACGCACGAGCTGCGCACGCCGCTCACCTCGATCCGCGCCTTCGCCGAGATCATGCAGGCGACGCCGGACTTGGACCCTGCCCAGCGCGCCGAGTTCTTGGGTATCGTCGTGGCTGAGAGCGAGCGCCTGAGCCGCCTCATCGGCGACGTGCTCACGTTCCAGAAACTCAACCGGAACGCCGTCCCCGACGCGCGCCCGCTCGATCTGGAAGCCGAGGTCCAGGAGACGATCCGGGCGGTGCGGCCGCTCTTCAGCCGCCGCGGCACGGTCCTCGATGTGGACGCGCCTCCGCAGCCCTGCCGGGTGGAGGGCGACGCCGACCAAGTGCGGCAGGTGCTCTACAACCTGCTCGCCAACGCCGCCAAACACGCCGACCGCGCCCTGGGCCACGTGCGCGTGCGCATCGCCATGCTGCCCGACCCGAGTGGCGGTCCTCCGCTCGTCCGCCTCGACGTGTCCGACAACGGACACGGGATCCACCCCTCCGACCACGAGCGCATCTTTGGGGCGTTCGAGCAAGCGCGCCACCGGCCCGCCGACCAGGGCGAGGCCCCCGGCGGCACCGGCCTCGGCCTGGCGATCTCCAGGCGGATCGTGCGCGCCCACGGCGGCGAGCTGTGGGTCGAGAGCGATCTTGGCGAGGGGGCCACGTTCTCGTTCACGCTCCCGCTGCTCGTGGAGCACGGCGCGAAGAGCGACACGGAGAGCTCCGAGGAGAGCGCCACGCCCCGGGTCGCGTGACCCGGGACCCCACCCCAACGGTGCCTCGCGCTCGCAGGCGAAGCAGGGTGAGGCCTGGCCTGATGAGTTGGAGCGCGCGTGGCAGCGCTTCCGAAACGCGAGGCCGTGCCGTAAACTCGGACCACGCCATCTACCCGCGAGCTCTCGCCTGCCATGCCGTCCGTCCTCATCGTCGATGACGAGCCCAACATCGCTGTCTCGCTCGACTTCCTGATGCGGCAGCAGGGCTATGCCGTGCGCACGGTCCATTCGGGCGAGGCGGCCCTGGCTGCGCTCGCCGCCGAGCCCGCCGACGTGGTCCTGCTCGATGTGATGCTACCCGACCGCGACGGCCTCGACGTGTGCCAGACGATCCGCGCCAACACAGCCTGGAAGCAGACGCGGGTGCTGATGGTGAGCGCCAAGGGCCGTCCCGTGGACGAGGCCCGCGCCCGCGCGCGCGGGGCCGACGGCTACGTCGTGAAGCCCTTCGCCATCCAAGACGTCGTCGCGCGCGTGCGAGGCCTCGTCGAGGCCCGCTGAGCCTCGGCCCCCGGCGTCAAGGGCGCATTGCTACCGACGTGCCGACCAACCTTCGGGCGCTATCGTTTGGCTGCGGCGAAACGTAGCGCGTCGTTCCGGCGTCTACGGGCTTCCTCTCCGCGCCCCTGCTCCCGTGTGCCTCTCAGGCCATGCCTGACCTCACCGAGTCTCCTCTTGCTGATCGCGACGCGGCCCTGCCGGACCGCTCCTACCAGGCGCGGCGTCTTGATGGCATCGTGCAGGACCTCGCCGAAGGGCTCCGTGCCTCGCTCGGCTCGATCCGCGCCGCCATCGAGACGATGACGGAGTATCCGGACATGGATGAGGCCGTCCGGGCACAGTTCGCCGAGATCGTGCGGCAGGGGGCCGTCGAGGCCAGTGAACGCCTCGAAGTGTCGATGGAACGCTACGCCCAGGCTGCGGCCGCCGAGCGCCCCATGCACGTTGTGCCCGCTGCGACCGTCTTGCACCGCGTTGCCGAAGACCTCGCCTCGAATGCGGCGCTGGGGCCAACGGGGGTGCACGTGGAGGAACCGAGCGAGCTGCTGTCGATCCGGGCCGACCGGGCAGCGCTCGTGGGCCTGCTGGTCTTCTTTGCGCAGCGGGTGCACTACGCCGTACGCTCGCGCCCGATCACGCTACGGGTCCAGACGATGGGACGCTATGCGGCGTTTGACGTGGCGTGGGATGGCCCGGCCATCCAGCCGCAGCGGCTCGAACGCTGGCTCACACAGCCCTACGACGATGTGGGCGAGGTCCCCGACCGCGTCGCCGCTGACGTGCTGCAGCGACACGGGGCGGAAGCCTGGACGCGGGCTGGGGCGGGGCACCCGGTGGTGCAGGTGCTGCTCCCCCTCGACGTAGAAGGGTAGCGAAACGCTGGCCACGGAGCGCCAGCGACAGGGCTCCCGCGTCGGACAGACGCGCCCGAGGGCGGCGGTGTGAGGCGAACCCGGCCAGGAAGAGCGATGACGTAGGGGAATCCCTCGCATAAATTGTGAAGAAAATGTTTAGATATCGCTTTTTGGTAATACAAATCCGCGAAGCGCTTCCGGCTCTGGGGAATAATGCCTACTATAGCCCCAAGAAAGCCGCTGGGAGGGCGGGTCTAAGCCTGATTCTCTCCTTCTTTTATTACCAAACGGTAATACATACTTCTTTCCCCTAGGCGACATGGCAGACACGCTCACCGCTCCCACGACCTACGCGCCGCCTGCGGCCTTTGCCGCCAACGCGCACGTCTCCTCCCAGGCCGACTACGAGGCCACGCACCAGCGCTCCGTGGACGACAACGAAGCCTACTGGCGCGAACAAGCCAGCCGGATCGACTGGTTCGAGCCGTTCCACACCGTCAAGAACGTCTCCTACGATCCCAAGAACGTCTCCATCAAGTGGTACGAGGGCGGCAAGCTCAACGCCTCCTACAACGCGCTCGACCGGCACCTCGACTCGCGCGGCGACCAGACGGCGCTCATCTTCGAGCCCGACGACCCGAACACGCAGGAGACGCGCCACCTCACCTACCGCGAGGTCTACGAGAACGTCTGCCGCCTCACCAACGCCCTCCGCGCGATGGGCGTCAAGAAAGGCGACCGCGTCACGGTCTACCTCCCGATGATCCCCGAGGCCGCCTACACGATGCTGGCCTGCTCGCGCGTCGGCGCGATCCACTCGGTCGTCTTCGCGGGCTTCAGCCCCGATTCGCTCGCCACGCGCATCCTCGACTGCGAGTCCGACTTCGTCGTCACGGCCGACCAGGGCCGTCGCGGCGGGCGCACGGTGGCCCTCAAGCAGAACGTGGACAAGGCACTCGAACAGTGCCCGGACGTACGCCACGTGCTCGTCGTCAAGAACACCGGCGGCGATGTGGCCTGGAATGACGCCGTCGACGTGTGGTACCACGAGGCCGTCGACGGCCAGCCCGCCGAGGCCGAGCCGGAAGTCATGGACGCCGAGGATCCGCTCTTCATCCTCTACACGTCGGGCTCGACCGGCAAGCCGAAGGGCGTCGTCCACACGACGGGTGGCTACTGCGTCTACACGAGCCTCACGCACCAACTGGTGTTCGACTACCAGGACGGCGACGTCTTCTGGTGCACGGCCGACGTGGGCTGGATCACCGGCCACAGCTACATCGTCTACGGGCCGTTCTTCAATGGGGCCACGCAGGTCTTCTTCGAGGGCGTCCCGACCTATCCCGACGCGGGCCGTTTCTGGGAGGTTGTCGAGAAGCACCAGGTCAACCAGTTCTACACCGCCCCGACCGCCATCCGCGCGCTCATGGCCAAGGGCGACAGCTTCCTCGACGGCCACGACCTCTCCAGTCTGAAGCTCCTCGGCACGGTTGGCGAGCCGATCAACCCCGAGGCGTGGCGGTGGTACCACGAGAAGGTCGGCGGCGGCCGCTGTCCCATCATCGACACGTGGTGGCAGACCGAGACGGGCGGCATCATGATCACGCCGCTCCCCGGTGCCATCGACACGAAGCCCGGCTGCGCGACGGTCCCGTTCTTCGGCATCCAGCCCGCCGTGCTCGACAACGACGGCTCGGTCAAGGAGGGCGCGACCGAGGGCATCCTCGTGATCCAGGACTCGTGGCCCAGCCAGGCGCGCACGGTCTACAAGAACCACGAGCGCTTCACCAACACCTACTTCACCGCCTACCCCGGCAACTACTTCGCCGGCGACGGCTGCCGCCGCGACGAGGACGGCTACTACTGGATCACCGGCCGCATCGACGATGTGATCAACGTGTCCGGCCACCGCATGGGCACCGCGGAAGTCGAGAGCGCGCTCGTGCTCCACGAGCTGGTCGCTGAGGCAGCGGTCGTGGGCTATCCGCACGACGTGAAGGGGCAGGGCATCTACTGCTACGTCACGCTGAACGGCGGCGTCGCGGCCACCGAAGAGCTGCGCAAGGAACTCGTGCAGCACGTCCGCACGCAGATCGGCCCCATCGCCAAGCCCGACTTCATCCAGTTCGCCCCCGCGCTGCCGAAGACGCGCTCCGGCAAGATCATGCGCCGCATCCTGCGCAAGATCGCCGAGAACTCGTACGGCAACCTCGGCGACACGTCCACGCTCGCCGACCCGACCGTGGTGGACGACCTCATCGAGAACCGGCAGAACCGGGCCTGACCCTCAGGCACGCGCTCCGTCCTGGTGGTAGCCGGGACGGGGCGTCGTCTCGTACCCGAGACTGTCTCATTCCCGAGACGCCCGTCTCCCCCCGGAGGCAAAAAAGGACCGGCCCCCGTGGCAGCGAGGACCGGTCCGGTAAGAATCGCGCGGCCATACAGGTGGCAGCCTAGGCCGCGCGTGCTCTCTCACACCCCAGCCACGATTCCCACCAACTCGGGAGGTATTTCATGACCAGGATGACACACGCCTTGACGGAGCGTGCACCAATTCGGACCGCACTGCTCGTGCTCTTGTTCCCCCTCGCCCTCGTGGGCATCTGGAACGCTACCCCCACCGCCGCTGCTCAGGAGATCGGCATCAGCGGCTTCATCAAGACGTCGTACTACTACGACACCAACCAAATCCCCGCCGTCCGGGAGGGCGACTTCGTGCTCTACCCCATCTTCGTCGACGACGGAACTGGCGAGAACGACGAGTCGGCCGAGCAAGACAACTTGCTCTTCGTTCCCTTCTTCTCGCGGCTGACCTTCTCGGTCGGTGATCTTCCCGAAGCGCTCGGCGCAAAGACGACCGGCTATCTCGAAGGCGACTTCTATGGTCCGGGCAACGCGACGAACAACACGTACCGCATCCGCCGCGCGTTCGTTAAGCTCGACTGGGCCACGCACGAGGTCCTCTTCGGGATGGATTGGACCCCCCTCTTCCTTTCGTCGTGGGCACGGACCGTAGCGACTGAGGCGGGTGCGCCGTTCAACCCGTTTGCGCGCCACGTGATGGCGAAGCTGGTCCTCAAGCCGGAAAGCTTCCGGCTTACCGGCATTCTTTCGCAGCAGCGCGATGCCTTTGCCGAAATCGGCGGGCTCAAGCAGCAGCAGCAGTCCGGCCTCCCTGGCGCGATGCTCGGGCTCGAGTACGTGGGTGAGGGCGGCACGAATGTGGGTCTCAACGCTTACTACAAGTGGATCCGGCCAGGTCTCACGACGGACCGCTTCGGCTCGGGCGCAGTGCAGGCCTACGCCAATCTCATCACCGAGGGCCTAGAGGCGCGTGGCAACGTCACCTTCGGCGGCGATCTCGCCGACCATCTCCTGACGGGCGGCTACGCCGTTCTCACGGACGGTACCAATGTGGAGTTCGTGCCGCTCAACACGGTCGCGGCGTGGCTCGACCTCCAGACGCGCGGGGATCTCAGCGTTGGCATCTTTGGGGGCTACTCGCAAAGCCTCGGGACGGCCGAGGACGACGCCAGGGGCCGGCTTGTGGAATTCGTCGCGCGCGGCTACGGAGACACGCCGATCCAGAACGTATGGCGCGTCAGCCCACGCGTGACCTACACCTCGGGCAAAGTCCGCATCGGGGCGGAGGTGCAGGCCACAGGCGCCGCCTACGTCGTCGGGGGCGACATTTACGACGAGTCGCTCGCCCCAGACGGTGACACGGAGAACGTAGTCAACATCCGGGGCAATCTCTCGGTTTTCCTCTTTTTCTAAGTCCTCTCGTCACGGCCGCGTCGTGAACGGCGGCGCGGCCTGGTCTTCAACCACCTAACTCCTCTCTGGATATGGCTACCATGACCCGCCAGGCCTACTGGCAGCGCCAAGTCAAGCGCATCGCGATCCTGCTGACGATCTGGTTTGTCGTCGCGTACG
Source organism: Bacteroidota bacterium (assembly GCA_039178415.1). Taxonomy (GTDB): domain Bacteria; phylum Bacteroidota; class Rhodothermia; order Rhodothermales; family Rubricoccaceae; genus JBCBEX01. The sequence goes on along the minus strand of JBCDFF010000067.1, from coordinate 4,201 downwards.
TGATGAGCATCTTCCTCGCCCCGACGCTCAACCAGTTCAGCTTCGGCGGCGTGCCCTTCGGCTTCTGGATGGCCCAGCAGGGCTCCATCTTCGTCTTCATCTCGCTGATCTGGATCTACGCCTACTTCTCGGACAAGGCCGACGTGGAAGCCGGTCTCAACGAGACGGAGGACACGATGTCCGCCGCCGGCGAAGGCCACTAATCACACCCTCTCCAACCTCAACCCCACGGAATCATGGGAATCCAAGAATGGACCTGGGTCACTGTTGGCCTGACGTTCTCCGCGTACCTCTACATCGGCTACCGTAGCCGCGTGGCGTCCACCAAGGGCTTCTACGTGGCCGGCCAGGGCATCTCGGCCATCGCCAACGGCGCGGCCACGGGCGCTGACTGGATGAGCGCCGCCTCCTTCATCTCGATGGCGGGCCTCATCTCCTTCCAGGGCTTCGACGGCTCGGTCTACCTCATGGGCTGGACCGGCGGCTACGTGCTGCTCGCCCTGCTCCTCGCGCCGTTCCTCCGGAAGTTTGGGCAGTACACCGTCCCGGACTTTGTGGCCGAGCGCTACTACTCCCAAGCCGCGCGCGTCGTGGCGGCCATCGCGGCCATCTTCGTCTCGTTCACGTATGTGGCGGGGCAGATGGGCGGCGTCGGCGTGGCGTTCAGCCGCTTCCTCGGCGTCTCGTTCGAGATGGGCGTGGTCATCGGCATGGTGATCGTCGCGTTCTTCGCGAGCCTCGGCGGCATGAAGGGCATCACCTACACCCAGGTGGCGCAGTACTGCGTGCTCATCTTCGCCTACACGATCCCGGCGATCGCCATCGCGCTGTCGCTCTACGGCAATCCGATCCCGCAGGGCGCCATCGGCGAAGCGCTGCCGATCCTCGACGGCCTCCAGCAGGACCTCGGGCTCGACCCGTATTCGAACCCGTTTGTGAACAACAACATGCTCAACGTCTTCTGCATCACGCTCTGCTTGATGGTGGGGACGGCCGGGTTGCCGCACGTGATCGTGCGCTTCTACACGGTCAAGAGCGTGTCGGCCGCGCGCTGGTCGGCGTTCTGGGCACTGCTCTTCATCGGCATCCTCTACACGACGGCCCCGGCCATCGCCATCTTCGCGAAGACCGAGATGCTGCAGCAGTTCGTCACCAATGGCCCGCAGGGCTTCCTCGAGCTCTCGTGGGTCCAGAACTGGGCCGAGACGGGCCTCATCGACACAGCAGCCATCGCGGCCCTGCCGGAGGCGAGCGCGGCGACGGTCGGGCCGTTCCTCGGCGCGATCAACCGCGACATCGTCGTGCTGGCGACGCCGGAGATCGCCGGGCTCTCGGCGTTCATCGTGGCGCTCGTCGCCGCCGGTGGCCTCGCCGCTGCCCTCTCGACGGCGTCGGGCCTGCTGCTCGTCATCTCGTCGAGCCTGGCGCACGACATCTACGGCAAGCTCATCAACCCGAACGCGAGCGACAAGACGCGCCTCGCCGTGGGCCGTGGGATGATCCTCTTCGCCGTCGTGCTGGCGGGCCTCCTGGGTATCTTCCCGCTCGGCTTCGTGGCCGAGGTGGTCGCCTTCGCCTTCGGGCTGGCTGCGGCGAGCTTCTTCCCGGTGATCCTGCTGGGCATCTTCTGGAAGCGCGCCAACAAGCAGGGCGCCATCGCCGGGATGTCGGTCGGCCTCGTGTTCACGTTCGTGATGATCGTCCTCATGCGGACGCACGTCGTGATCGGGGCGGAGCAGCCGATCCTGGAGAGCTTCCTGGGCATCAAGGCGCAGGGCATTGGCGTGATCGGCATGCTGCTCAACTTCGCGCTGATGATCGGCGTGTCGCTGATGACGCCGCCGCCGCCGCCGCAGGTGCAGAACCTCGTCGAGCAGATCCGCTACCCGCGCATGATGTCGGAGGCGGAACTCGCCGAGGCCTAGGCTTCACGAGCAGACGTACCTCCACAGGTGCCGTCCAGAGAGAAGGCGGCGGGGACTCGGTCCTCGCCGCCTTCGTCTGGCGTAGCCGTGCCGAGGAGATCGTTGCTCAGAACACGGCCTACTCGTACCAAGTCCGCCTGACGCGTTGCGATGGGGTCAGCCCGGACTCGGCTCAGAGCCGAAGGCCGGCGAAGCCAATCGCTGGCGGCCGCGGTGTTTCGAGGCATCGCTGAGATGCTAGAACCGGAGGTTCACGCCAGTGATCAAGCTCAGCATGACAAGGGTACAAGTTTGCAGCCGGCTTTGGTACTAGAACACGAACTGCGCCTGCAGCACGACGAGGTGCTGGGTCGCGCGGCTCGGGTCGCCTGGCAGTTGGTTGGCGTCGGCGAGCGTGAGGGCTCCTGGCGGTAGTCGAGGCCGCGCTGCTTGCTGAAGCTGGCTCCGGCCGTCACGAAGCCGTCGGCGTCCTCCTCGACATCGTTAAAGAACTGCTCCCAGCGGGCGAAGACCTCGCCGAACTGGAGGACCCGGACGGCACCGGTGGCGGCATAGCCGAGCGCGTGCTGCGAGGGGGCCATCTCCGGGACGCTACCCCGTTCGAAGTACTGGATGCCGATGACCTCGCCCTTGAGGCGGATCGGCTGCGTGCCGGGGTAGGAGCCCCAGTAGACGTGGGCTGAGTAGCCGAGTTAGTCGCGGCCCGGCATGTCGTCGGCGACGGCGGTGTTGGGGTTGCGCGAGCCGTTGTAGCCGACGTAGCCGCCGACCTCGAAGCCGGGGAGGCTGGCAGGCTCGTAGGCGGCAAAGGTGCTCACCGCCAGCGGCGTCTCGTCGACGCCGCGCGTGACCGACGAGCCGCTGGGCGACTCGCGGAAGTTGCTGCGCGCGCGGTCGAAGCTGCCCTCGCCGTTGTGGACGAGGAGCTCCACCGTGACCTCGTCCGTCTGGTAGCGCGTCTCCAGCCCAAAGACACGGCCCCGCGAGCCGATGGTGCCGCGCGACCAGCGCTCGGCGATCGCGGCGCGCTCGATGGCGTCGATGCGGGTGTGGGAGGTGAAGATGTAGGCGCGCGGCTGCGGGCCCGCGAGGTAGCCGAGGCGCAGCCGCCAGCGCTCGGCGGCAAACCAGGAGCCGTAGAGGTCGACGCTGTCGAGGTTGCCGCTGCCGAAGTAGACGTCGTAGTGCACGCCGAACCGTGCGAAGCGGGCCGTGGCGCGGAAGCGGGCCCGGCGAACGCCGAAGCCGACGCGCTGCGTGTCATCGCCCGCGTCGTCGGCGGTCTCCGAGGTGACGCCCACGGAGAAGCGGGGCTGGAAGGTGCCGCTGAGGCGCAGTCGGATGTCTCCAGCTGTCGTCTCGACTGCACGCGGTTCCTCCTGAGCATGCGCCGCTGGGACCGAGAGGGGGACGGTGAGCACGAGGGCCGCGAGGGGTATGCAGCAAAGACGCAGGAGAAGGCGCATAGGGACGGGGAAGAAATGGGCAGGACGACGTCCAGGGCTGCCGCGAACGGGGAGATCGGAGGTCGCGGGCAGAGCAAAAGGCCTACCGAGGGACCAAGTCAGAGGGTCCCAGCCGGGCGGCGATTTTGGAGGGCGGTGCCCCCGCCAGGATAGCCCCAGGGTGCTACCTTCCGGCCTCCCAGGGCTTCCCCTAGTACGACCTCGCGTTCCCCCATGGCTGAATCAACCGCTCCCCGTTCTCGCGCAGGCCGCCACGTCAAGATCATCGGCGTGCTCATGCTCATCGCCACGGTTACGTTCGTGGTCACACGGCTCGACTCCTTCAAGGCGAAGCTGAGCGACATGGCTGCGGTCACCGAGGGGCGCGACGCAGCCGCCAACCTCACCAGCCCAGACAGTCTGCTAGCCTACGTGCTGCGCCACCCCGAGCAGGCCTCGCTCGTGGTCTTCGACACGGATGCGCTCGAGTCGGGCTTCTTCGTGGAAGCCGACACAGAGCGTCCCGTGGTAGGCCTCCCCGCGATGCTGCTCGCGGCGAGCTATGCCCGCGACGTGGCCGGTGGCCAACTCAGCCCCGAAAAGGTCGTGCCCTATGCCGACATTGAGGTGTTCGCGCTGCCGGCGATTGAGGGCGACCGGCACCGCGCTACGCTCGCGCGGATGGGGCTAGCCGATACGCTCATCGCGCAAGAGGGAGGGGAGCGTCCGCAGGAGGTCGTCTCCGTGCACACACGCATGCCGCTGGAGCGCGTCGTCGAGGCGGCCGTGCGCTACGGGGACCGCCCGAGCACGGACTACCTGACGCTCCTC
>JBCDFF010000066.1:0-14237 GCA_039178415.1 Bacteroidota bacterium | reverse complement strand
TGTGGAAAGGCGCCTTCGTCCAGCTAGAGAACGTCGACGGGTTTGGCAGCCCGTCTGACACGGGTACGGCTGACAACTTCGATGTGGACGCGCTGCCTGTCTATTCAGGCCACACGGTCCGGTTTGAGGGCTTCATCAACGCGCCCGAAACCGGAGACTATCGCTTCGAGCTCGATGCCAAGGAAGGCGGCGCGCTGTCCATCGATGGCCAGACGGTCATCTGGACGAGCCGCCCCGGCCAGCCGCAGGTCCACGAGGGTTGGGTGCGCTTGGACGCAGGCTACCACGCCATCACAGTGGACCACTACAAGAAGCTCTCGAACCCTCAGATTTCGCTGCGCTGGGACGGCCCCAGCTTCGGCCTGCGCGCCGTAGCGGACGGCGATCTCGTCTGGGGCACCGCGGTAGGGCCGCCCGGTGGCGGCGGCGGCGGTGGCGGCGGCGGCGGCGGCACGGGTGAGAACACCCCGCCCGTCGTCGAGATCACAAAGCCTGGGGACGGCCGCACCTTCACCGCAGACAAGCGCGTCGTCTTCCGCGTCGATGCGAGCGACGCCGACGGCGAGGTCGAGGACGTGTACTTCTACGTCAACGGCACCCAGCGCAAACGCGACAAGAAGGCACCGTGGAAGTGGGGCACCCGCTTCGCGCCGGGCACCTACACCATCACGGCCGAAGCGGTCGACACCGAAGGCGCGCGGACGATGTCGGCCCCCATCGACATCACGGTCGTGGCGTCTGCCCAAGCGGGCCTCGCGAACTCATCGGCGCTCCCGACCGAGTTCGCCATCGAGGACGTGTACCCGAACCCCTTCAACCCGTCTACCACCCTGTCTCTCGCCATGCCGCAGGCGGGGGACTACGACATCACGATCTACGATGTGGCGGGCCGCACGGTGCAGGAGATTCTCCTGCTCGACCAGGAGGCGGGCTATCTCGAACTGCCCCTCGACCTGAGTGGCCACGCGAGCGGGGTGTATATCCTGCAGGCGCGTCAGTCCACGTCGGGCCAGACCCTCACCGAGCGCGTGACGCTTCTCAAATAGGCTCCTTCGCACATCGACCCTTGCGGGCTTCGATCTGGGCGGGCACGGTCTCACGACGGTGCCCGCTTTTTTCTGGAGAGGCTGGCGCAGGGTACAGGCGGCCTTGAGGGAACGGACCAGCATTCCCTCCGCCTGTTTTATTTAGCCTCCGCGGTGATCCAGGGTAACTGCGTCGAGCGTCCCTCTCTGATTGCGGATGTGAACAGACCCCGCTCGTCCGTCAGGCTTGTTCCAATCGGCTCGAGTGAACCGCAAAACCCTGGACTAACGGCTCGTTTCGAGACTCAACCCTTAGTGCCGCCTTTCTCACGCTGATACCGAATAGCGACTCCACGCAGGCCGGCGAAGGCCGGGATCACCCGCCTGCTCCCTACCCATGTCGCTATTCGGACTATGCCTACGCACCTTTGTGCTTCCCACCACCTTTGGCGCTTCGTTGCTCTCGCTGCCCTCCTCGTCACGTCGAGCTTCCCGGCTCGCGCTACCGTCAACCCCGGCGCACCTGAGCCGTCGCGCGAGGCCTTCGTCGCCTCGGGCGCTCTCGACTGCGTCATCAACCCCGTCATCCTCTCCGAGCGCTCCTGGCTGGGCGCGTTTGCCACCCCCGGAGCTTCGCAGTTGTGGAGTGACCCCGCAACGTGGGGCGGCCAGCTCCCGCGTGCGGGAGCCGATGTGCTGATTCCCACTGGGCAGCACATCGTCCTCGACGTCTCGACGCCCGCCCTCGGTGGCATCCGTGTGGAAGGCACCCTTTCTTTTGCCGACGCCCCGGTGGATCTGACGGCCGACTGGATTCTCGTCAACGGCCGGACGGCTCGCTTCGAGATCGGTGCGCCGAACGCACCGTACCGCCACAAAGCCACGATCACGCTGACCGCCGACGATCCTAACGAGAATGTGGCCGGTAGCGGCCCCATGTCGATGGGCACGAAGTTCCTGGCGACGATGAACGGCGGCTCCGTCGCCATCCACGGGCACCGCCGCGACGCCGTCTCTTGGACTGTCCTCGACGCGCACGTGCGCCCGGGCGACCGCGAACTGCGCCTCGCTGACCGCGTCGACTGGCGCCCTGGAGACGAAATCGTGATCGCGCCGAGCGGCTTCAGCCCCTTCGAGGCGGAGCAGCGCACCATCGCGCGCGTCGACGGTCGCACCGTCACGCTGACCGAGCCCCTCGACTATCGCCACTTCGGTGAGATCCAGACCATCGAAGGCCGCGCCATCGACATGCGCGCGGAGGTCGGACTCCTCACGCGTGACATCGTCATCCAGGGCGACGAGAACAGCCTCACGCGCGTCGACGAAACCGGCTACGAGGTCGGCTTCGGCGGGCACCTCATGTTCATGGTCGGTGGCACGGCGCAGATCGAGGGCGTCGAGCTCGTGCGGATGGGCCAGACCGGCAAGAAGGGCCGCTACCCGATCCACTGGCACTTCACCGGCGACCGCCCGAGCGACTACGCTCGCGGCAACTCGGTGCACCACAGCTACCAGCGCGCCATTGCCATGCACCGTGCCCAGCGTGTGACCGTCGAGAACAACGTCGCCTACCACGTCACCGACCACATGTACGTCTTCGCCGAGGATGGCGAGGAATTCGACAACCGGTTCATCGGCAACCTGGGCATTCTCAACTGGGCCAAACAGCCACGCGACTTTGCCTTCCCCCACCGCTCGAACTATGAGCTGTCGGCCCAGGGCGAGGAGCGCGCGGGCATTTTTTGGGGCCGCAACCCGCACAACGAGCTTCGCAACAACCGCGCGGCCGGCTCCTACCGAGGCCACGGCTACTTCTTCGATCAGCAGTACATGTCGAGCTTCACCACGCTCACGCGCTACCTGCACCGCGACCAGCCGATTGCGTTCACGGGCAACGTAGCCCACTCGATCTATGAGACGCCGGGGCTGGGCAGCCATGCCTCCTACGGCCCGAAGGTGCATGGCGCGGGCCTCATGATCGGGATGCGCGACGGCCCTTATCCGCTTGAATTTGGCCCCGATTTCCTCGCCTACAAAGTGAGCCACTCGGGCGTCTGGATCGAGGAAGAGAACGAGACGATCGTCGGCGCCGTCGTGACTGACTCCGGCATCGGCGTCAGCCAGACGTTCGGCCGCATACGCGACCTGTTTGTGGCGGGCAACACCGCCAACGATATCGGCGGGGCGATCCCGGCGACGGCACGCCACGCTCGCTCGGCGGGCGGCGTCAACATCACCGACCAGACGCAGAAGAAGTCGCACGAAAACCTCCGCCGCGTTTCGATTGACGGCGCGACGTTCGTGAACGTGGAGCCGGCGGCGATCACCGTCGAGTGGCGCAAGCTCGAACCCGGCAGCGAGACCTCGGGGCTTCGGTTCGTGAACACCACGCCGTTGTTTTTCTTCAACAAGATGCACTACGGTGGCATCTACGACGCCGACGGGTCGCTCTCGGGCACCAACCGCGCCGGCATGATCTACGGCGAAGGCGACGACGACGCGGCGATTAGCTTTTGCGACTGGATGACGACGGGCTTCTTTTGCCCAGACGATGGTACGCTCGCCACGCCCACGCCCAGCACGTCGCTCGCCAATGCCCAGCCTGGTGTCGCGTACAAGTTCTGGAGCGGGACCTTTCTCGAACTGCCGCGCGCCGACACCCTCGGCATCGCCTCGGGCAATGGCGTCGCTACCTACTTCGACCTCGACGCCCTCCCCGTACTCTCAGGCCATGCTGTCACCTACGAAGGCTACCTCAGCGTTCCAACCACCGGGACCTACCGCTTCGTCCTCGACGCGAAAGAAGGGGGCACCCTCTCCATCGGCGACGAGGTGGTGATCCAGGGCAACCGCCCTGGCCAGCCGGAAGTGCGAGAAGGGTACGTGCGCCTCGCGGCGGGCTTCCACGCCATTGACGTGCAGCACTATAAGAAGCTGTCGAACCCGAAGCTGTCGGTGAAGTGGGAAGGCCCAGGCTTCGGCCTCCGCGTGATTCAGAACGCGGACCTGGCGCGCGGAACGTCTGCCGGGGGTGGCAGCACGGACGGCGGCGGCACAGGCGGTGGCGGCGAGGAGCCGCCCCCGGCAAATGCGGCACCCATGGTCGAGCTGACCTCGCCCCGGGACGGCGACCGCCTAAGCGCTGGGCGCAGCGTCACGCTCCGGGTCGCTGCCTCTGACCCCGACGGCTCTGTGACCAAGGTCACCTTCCTCGTGGATGGTCAGCCCATCGGGGAGGACACGAGCGCGCCGTTCTCGGTCCGCGTCCGCCGCGCGCCTGCGGGGGTATACACCCTATCGGCCATCGCCACCGATGACCAGGGCGCGACGACAACCTCCGCAGCCGCGACGGTGACGGTGGGCAACGGGGCCCGCGTGGCCTCGGCATCGAACACGGCCGACGCGTGGGCCATCGACACCGACTCGGCCCTCCCCGAGCAGCTTGGCGTGGATGGGTTCTATCCGAATCCGTTCACCGCCACCACCGAAGCGCGCGTCCTTCTCGCCGACGACGGCGACTATGAGGTGGCGATCTACGATGTGACCGGGCGCCTCATACAGCAGCTCCTGTACCCGGGTATGGCGGCTGGCACCCTTGCAGTACGCGTCGACCTGTCAGACCAGGCGAGCGGTGTCTATGTCCTGCAGGCGCGCCATCTCACGACGGGTGCCACGGCTTCGGCGCAGATGACACTCGTGAGATAGGCCATACCTCCCTGGTCCTCTGCCCGAGACAAACGCTGCGACGGCCCGCTTCGCTTTCGAGGCGGGCCGTCGCGTTTAGCCGAGCACCTGCACCGCGTGCTTCATGCGTCGGAGGCAGGCATCCTGGCCGATGGCGACCATCAAGTCGAAGAGGCTCGGCCCGAAGGTGACACCGCTGATGGCAAGGCGCGTCGGGTGGATGAGGCGTCCTGCGCCTACGCCTCGTGCCTCGGTGATCGCGCGCAGCTCGCGCTCGGCGGTCGCGGCATCGAAGGACGTGACGGTCGCCAGCTGCTCCGCATAGGCCGCCACCAATTCGGCCGCATCGGCCTTCCAGCGCTTCTTGACGCCCTTCTCGTCGTACCTGGTCGGGTCTTCGAAGAAATAGCGCGCTTCGGCGATCTCGTGGGGGAACGTCACGCGCTCCTGCATCAAGCGCGCGGCAGCGCTCAGGCTGTCGTCGTCAAACGCAACCGCCGCCTCTTCGAGCGCAGGCCGTGCCTGATCGGCCAAGTCTCCGACCGACATGGCACGGACGGCCTGCCCGTTGAACCAGTTGAGTTTGTCGAGGTCGAACTTCGCGCCGGACTTGCTCACTCCGTCGAAGCCGAACGCCTCTGCGAGGCCGTCGCGGGTGAACCGCTCTTGCTCGGTGCCTGGGTTCCAGCCGAGCAGCGCGAGGAAGTTGACGAGCGCGTCGGCGTCGTAGCCCGCGGCGCGGTACTGCTCGACGGACACCGGAATGCCAAGGGTTTCGGCGTTGCGCTTGGACAGTTTGCCGCCCGAGGGTGCGAGGATCAGCGGGAGGTGCGCCATCTGGGGCGGGGTCCACCCAAACGCCCGGTAGAGCAACAAGTGCTTGGGCACGCTCGGCAGCCACTCCTCGCCGCGAATCACGTGTGTGATCTGCATGTGGTGGTCGTCGACCACGTTGGCAAGATGGTAGGTGGGCATCCCGTCCGACTTGAGGAGCACCTGGTCGTCAATTTCGCTGGTGTCGAACGCCACCGAACCGCGAATCAGGTCAGTGAACGTCAGCCGCTCGCCCGGCTCGATTTTCAGCCGCACCACGTAGGGCTCGTTGGCGTTGAGGCGACGGATCACGTCGGCGCTGTCGAGGACGAGCGCGTTGTCCATGTGCTCCCGCGTAGCCGCGTTGTAGCTCTTGTTGTCTGCCCGCAGCGCGTCGAGCGCCTCGGGCGTGTCGAACGCGACGTAAGCGTGTCCCTGGTCAAGCAGCCGCTTCACGTGCTCCCGGTAGAGCTCCGCACGCTGCGACTGATAGTAGGGCCCACACGGACCGCCGACGCGGGGCCCTTCATCGTATGCCAAGCCCGCCCAATGGAGGCTATCGACGATGTCGTCTTCGGAGTCGGCGTCGTAGCGGGCGCGGTCCGTGTCTTCGATCCGAAGCACGAAGGTTCCCCCCTGCTGCCTGGCGAAGAGCCAGTTGTAGAGGGCCGTGCGGAGACCGCCGATGTGGAGCTTACCAGTGGGGCTTGGCGCGAAGCGAACGCGGACGGACATAGCGGGAGCGGTTGAGACGAGTGCGTAGCATGAAGCTACGGGTGCGTCTCGCTCAGCGATCCAACGTCCAGGGTGAAATCCGTGTCAGCGGCTCAATCTGTGTCGACGGCTCGCTCGCTTCTTGAGGCGTTTCGCTCGTCTTCGATCGTGATCCCCGGATAGATCACGTAGAGCGCTTCGGCGGGGTCCTCGGTTTCTACGACCCGCACAGGGACGGCTGCTGGCTCTGGATCCACGGGGCGCGCGAAGAGCAGCCCAACGGCGAAGAGGACCAGCGAAAACACGAGTGCGGTGCGGACCGAGACTCGTCGCTCTAGGCCACGAAAGGGCTGGCGGTCCTCAGCACGCGTGGCTGCAGGGTGCGGACGTGCACGTTTGGCTTGGTCTAGGCGTGCGAAAAAGGCCGCGTCCATGGACGGCGTGACCGGGAGGTGCTCCTGCCGCGCTGCGACCCGGAAGGCCATGAGCGCGTTGAACTGGGCGCGGCATGCCGCGCAGTCGGCCAAGTGGGCGAACAGGGCGGGCTGGTCGGCGAAGGAGAGTTCACCGTCCACGTAGAGGTCGAGGAGGGCCTCGTGCCGTGCGTGTCCAGCAGATTGGTGCGGGCGTGTCATGCGGAGGCGGCGTCAGGAAGAAGGGGAAGCTGTGGAGGGCAAAGCCTCGGTCGAAGGCTCGATCCAGGGCTGGAGAAACGCGCCGAGCTTACGGCGTGCCTTGAAGAGTCGGCTCTTCACAGAGGACACCGTGTTGCGGGTCACCGCCGCGATCTCATCGTAGGAGAGGTTCTGGTACTCCCGGAGCACGATCACCTCGCGATATTCGGGCGACAGTTCGCCCAGGAAGCGGTTCACGAGATCGACCTGCTCTGCTTTGAGAAGGTGGCGGAACGGCGTCTCACGGCTTGGGGCAGGCGGCTCAGGGGCGTGCTCTGGAAAGGGGCGAGTCCGGCCACGCGTACGCAGGTGGTTGAGGCACTGGTTGCGCGCAATCGTGAACAACCACGACCGGAACGCTCCGGCATTGAGGAGGCGATCGCGATTCTCGTACACGCGAAGAAACGTCTCCTGCATCACGTCCTCCGCGGCCTCGCGGTCGAGGAGGAGCTTCGCGCAGAAGCCGTAGACGGGCACTTTGTAGCGGCTGTAGAGGCTGACGAAGGCGAACTCGTCGCCGTTCTGGAAGGCCTCGATGAGGCTTCGGTCCTCGATTACCGTCGCCGCGTCGCGGGCGTGTCGGCGAGGACGATCGGGAGAGTCTGGGGTAGCGGACACAGCGGCGAGGACAGGTGACGAGGCAGCGCTACGGCGAGGCACGGCGAGGCTGAAGCGCGCGGGGTGGACACGAGTGTCAGGCGAAAGTTGCTCGGCGTGCGAAGAAAAAACGAAGCGGCGGGGACCTTGGTGTACATGGCGGCGTCGCTGCTGCGCTCTGGGCGTTCCCCGGTATCTTGCCGACCCGTTCTACCAAGTCTCGCCTTCCTTCTTATGCCCACGTTGCACCTCCTCGGCACTGGCGCTGCGGTCTCCTCCCCTGATCGTACCGTGACCATGCTCGCTGTCGAGGACGGCCCCGAGCTGCACGTGATCGACTGCGGCGGCGATGTGGTGCAGCGGATGCTCATGGCGGGGCTCTACGCCGACGACCTGCGCGCGCTCTACCTCACCCACGCCCATCCCGACCACATCGCTGGCTTCCCGCTCTTCATCGAGAAGGTTTGGCTCATGGGGCGGCGGGCTCCCATTCCGGTGTACGGCCCGGCGCACGCGCTCGATGCTGCGCGCCGCCTCTTCTCCGTGTTCGACACGTCGTCGTGGGAGGGTTTGCCCGAGTGCGCGTGGTACCCGATCGTGATGGAGCCGAACACGCCGGTGCTGACCACCGGCCGCTTTCAGGTGACCGCGACCCCGACCGTGCACCCGCTGCCCACCGTCGCCCTCCGGTTCGACGCGCGGCGCACGGGCACGTCCATGACCTACTCGTGCGACACCGCTCCCTCGGACGCAGTCTGCGCTCTTGCGTCTGGAACGACTCTGTTTGTTCATGAAGCGAACGGGGTCGTCCCCGGCGTTCACTCGTCGGTGGAAGAGGCCACCACGTGCGCAAAGACCGCCGAAGCCGAACGTCTGGTGTTGATTCACCTTCCGCCGCTGGTGGACGACGCGACTATGAACGCCGGGCGCTCGATCTTCCCCAACACCGTACTCGGCACGGACGGCGCGCGCTACGAGTTCTGAGCAGATTCAGGCAAACGAAACAGGCGCGTCGCGTTGCGGGTCGTCTGCTCCGCTATGTGTTCCAGCGCGGTGCCGCGAACCTCTGCGAGGTGCGTTGCGACGAGACGCACATAGGCCGGTTCGTTGCGCTGCCCTCGGTGCGGGACGGGCGCTAGGTAGGGCCCATCGGTCTCCAGCACGATGCGGTCCAGCGGGACCTCGGCTATCGCCTCAGCGACACCGCTTTTCTTGAACGTAAGCGTCCCGCCGATGCCCACGTGAAACCCCAGATCGAGCACGGCCTGGGTGAGCCACGGTGGTCCGCCGAAGCAATGAAACACCCCACGTAGCCGCTCGCCGTGGGGATGCGCGTCTCGCACTTCGCGGAGGATCGCCACGAGGTCATGGGAGCACGCATCGCTGCCTTTTTGATCGCGGTTGTGCAGCACCAAGGGCAGGTCGCTGTCGATGGCGAGGCGAGCGTGCCAGCGTAAGAAGTCGTGCTGCTTGTCGTTGTAGGAACGGTCCCAGTAGTAGTCCAGCCCGCTCTCTCCCACGGCGACCACGCGGGCATCCCCGACGAGCGACGCAACGGCCTCGCGGTCAGCGTCCGTGGCTGCGTTCACGTCACTCGGGTGGATTCCCGCCATCGCGAAGACCGCGCCTGGGTAGGCCTCGCACAACGTGAGAGCCTCGTGGATGGACGAGACGTCGGTAGCGGGCAGTAGCAGACGCGTCACTCCCGCGTGTTTAGCCCGGCCAACGACGTCAGTCCGGTCGGCGTCGTACTTCCGGTGGTAGAGGTGGACGTGCGTGTCGATCAACACAATCGGCGCTTCTGCTCTGGAATGTGGGCGGTGGTTAGAGACTCACGCAGGGATCTTGTAGGCCTCATCGAAGGCCATCGGGAGCGCGCGCCGCATCGCGCCCAGCGTCGCTTCCACGTCTGCGTCTGTGTGCGCGTCGGAGACGAAGTAGGCTTCGAACTGGCTCGGAGCGAGGTAGACGCCTTGGCTCAGCATCGCGTGGAAGTAGCGCGCGAACGCCTTCGTATCGCAGCGCTTGGCACCGTCGTAGTCGATGACTTTCTCGTCGGTAAAAAACAACCCGTTCATCGAGCCGATGCGCGTGGTGTAGAGATCACGTCCGAGATCGCGCAGGATGCTCGTCAGTCCGTCATGGATGGCCGCGCTCGTCTGGTTGAGTCGGTAGTAGACGTCAAGGTCGTCGAGGATGCGCCGCAGCATGGCGTAGCCCGCATGCATGGCAAGCGGGTTTCCGGAGAGCGTGCCCGCCTGGTAGACAGGTCCGGCGGGCGAGACGTAGTCCATGAGGTCCTTGCGTCCGCCATAGGCCCCGACCGGAAGCCCACCGCCGATGATCTTGCCCATCGTGGTGAGGTCGGGCCGGACGTCGAAGAGCCACTGCGCACCGCCTGGCGCGACGCGGAAGCCGGTCATCACCTCGTCGAAGATGAGCACCATCCCGTGGGCGTCGCAGAGGCTGCGGAGTCCTTGCAGGAAGCCTGGCTCGGGCGGCACGCAGCCCATATTGCCCGCGATCGGCTCGACGATGATCGCCGCGATCTCGCCGGGATTGGCATCGACGAGCGCGCGCACCGACTCGAGGTCGTTGTAGCGGGCGAGCAGGGTGTCCTTTGCGTTGCCGGGGGTCACGCCGGGCGAGTTGGGCTGCCCGAACGTCATCGCCCCCGACCCGGCCTCGATCAGGAAGAAGTCGCCGTGGCCGTGGTAGTGGCCGGCAAACTTAATAAACTTGGACCGCTCCGTGAAGCCCCGGGCGAGGCGCACCGCACTCATGGTGGCTTCGGTGCCCGAGTTGACAAACCGCACCTTTTCGACGCTTGGCACAAGCTCGACGACGAGCTCAGCCAGGCGCACCTCGACAGCCGTTGGAGCGCCGAAGCTGGTCGAGCGCGTTGCGGCGTCCTGGACGGCGTGGATCACGGGCGGAAACGCGTGCCCGTAGAGCATGGGCCCCCACGAGCCGACATAGTCGATGTAGGTGTGTCCGTCGGCGTCCCAGATGGTCGCACCCTCCGCGCGCTCGAAGAAGACGGGTGTGCCTCCGACGCTCTTGAAGGCGCGCACCGGCGAGTTTACACCACCGGGGATAACGGTCTGCGCTTGCGCGTAGTGCTGGGCGCTGGCCGGGAGGGGTCGGGGGTCCAACGTGGTAGGGCGTGGGTGGGTCGTCACGGTCGGGGAGCTTGGTGGAGCGATTTCTCGGCACACGCTCAACCCCGGGCGTCGTTTCGGATTCGCGGGGCGAGCCCCCTCGCCTCCTCGATTCTTCGTCTCGGAAGCTGCGTCAGCCGATCACATCGCGGTCGACCTTGCGGTAGATGCCCCGAACGACCCCTCCGTCTGCGCCCTCGTCGCGCTTGGGCCGCTCTGCGATGGCAAAGTGGGCATCCTGCATCCGTTCGTCGAGCCAGTCTGGCGACACGTCTGCTCCGTCGCGGACGGCAACGAAGACCCACCCTCCGGGCTTCAGCACCCGGCGCGTCTCGGCTAGCGCATCGCCGAGCCGGTCGGCCTCGATGGCGTCGTAGCTGCCGAGGGCAACCACCCACTCGAAGAAGTGGTCGGGGTAGCCCAGCGCCCGTGGGGCTGCCGTGATGACGCGGTCGGCGAGCGCCGGAAACGCCGTCGCAACGGCGTGCTGGGTGCGCACCGCCACCTCCGTACGGCTCGCGGTGGCGTGGAGGTCGAAGCCGAGCGCGGCGAGCGCGTGCGTCACCGTGCGGTCTCCGCATTCCAGGTCGAGCAGGCGCGAGCCGGGCGACACGGCTGCGAGCGTCCGGAACAGGTGGTCGGTCAGCGACGACATCCGCGTGGCTGCGCTCAGGCGCTCTCGGTGCTACGCAGCGTCACCTGCGCGCCGTCGCTGGCCGACCAGTCGTGCGCCTCGGTGATGCAGCGGCACTGGTGGCAGCGCACGGTCCGGCAGGCCTGCTTGATGCGCGGGAGCTTTGGGATCGGCGTTGGCAGCTGAACAGGCGCGCCGTCGCCCGAGGGGTCGGGCGCTGAGATCTGCGCCCCGACTGAGTCGGCCAGCGCCTCAATGAAGAGCGGATGCGCGTTCAAGCCCCGGGTGACTTCATAGTGCTCAATCCCGAACTCTTCCGCCTCCTCGCGCACTTCGATGTCGAGCTCGAAGGCCGTCTCGATGTGGTCGGTCACGAACGCGACTGGCACGACCAGAACGGCGGTGTGGCCTTCCTCGGCGAGCTCTTCCAGCTTGTCTGGGGTGCTCGGAGTGAGCCATTCTGCGGGCCCCACCTTGCTCTGGAACGCCGCGTGGAACGGCCGGCCTTGCTCACGCTCGGCCTCGCGGTAGTCCATGACGCGCTGCACGGTCGAGTGCACGAGGCAGCAGTACGGGTCGCGGCGCTGCTTCATCTCCTTGACGGGCGTCCCGTGCGCAGAGAAGACCAGGTGCACCTTGTCGCGAATGGCTCGGGGGAACCGCTGGAGACCCTCGTCGATCCGCTCGCTCAGCGCTTGGATGTAGCTCGGGTGGGCCGCATACTCGAACACGAGCGATGTCGGCCAGGCCGGGATCTCGCCCGCATCTTCGAGCGCCTTCCAGAAGATCAGCGACGAGCCAGTGGTCGTCTTGGAGTACTGCGGGTAGAGCGGGAGCAGCACCACCTTCGTGACGCCCTCGCGGACCATCTGGGTGCCGGCTTCCTCAGACGTCGGCTTCCAGTAGCGCATCGCCGTGTAGCACCGGAAGGATGCGCCCGTGATGTCGGCGAAGCGCTCGTTGAGGCGCTTTTCGAGGGCGACGCGCTGCTCTTCGGTGAGGCGGTTGATCGGGGAGGAGCCGCCGATCACCTCGTAGTCCTCGCCGACGATCTTGCTCCGCTTCGATGCGATGAGCTTGCTCAGCCAATGACGCGCCGCTCCTTTGAGCGGGATGTCGATGATGGCTGGATCCATGAACAGGTTGTAGAGGAACGGCTCGACGTCATCGAGCTTCATGGGCCCTCCCAGGTTCATGAGCACCACCCCCACCACATCGCCCGCTTCGATGGGTACGGGCTCCTGCGGATAGTACCCCCCGGTGACGAGTCGCTTGTCGTAGCGGTAGACCTTGTTGAAGGCGCGCGGAGTCATGGCAGCGAGGCGTCACGGTGAGAGAATGGGACTATGGAAGGACCAATCTCCGTTGCCCGTTTCGCCGCGTCCGTTAAGGTTCGGGGGAAACACGGCGAGGCTTTCCCGAACCGCTTGGAGCCGCGCTACGACGCACTCGGCACATCGCCGCCGAGCCAGTCGTGAGGCTGGAAAAACGCGGTAGCCTGCGCCTCGCGGGACCCCGCCTCGGGAACCCAGGCATAGTGCCACTGCGCACGCGGCGGCAGGCTCATGAGGATGCTCTCTGTGCGTCCGTTCGTTTCCAACCCGAACCGGGTGCCACGGTCGTAGGCGAGGTTGAACTCCGCGTAGCGACCCCGTCGAATCTCCTGGAACGCCTGCTCCCGCTCGGAAAACGGCTCGCTCTTCGTCCGCTCGACGATGGGAGCATACGCGTCGAGGACGGCATGCCCAGCGTCTTCCACGAAGGCGAAGACCGCGGCGGGGTCGTCGCGGAGGTAGTCGAAGAAGATGCCCCCCACCCCACGCGCCTCGTTGCGATGCGGCAGGTGGAAATAGCGATCGCACTTGGCTTTGTAGTCCGCGTAGTCGGCCACCGTCCGATGCCGGTCGCATACGGTTTTCCAGACTTGGTGGAAGTGCACCACATCGCGGAGGTCGGGGAAGTAGGGCGTGAGGTCGGCCCCGCCTCCAAACCACTGATCCTCGGGCGCGGCTAGATCGTCACCGAGCGCGAAGTAGCGGAAGTTGAAATGGACCGTGGGGACGTGCGGGTTGCGTGGATGGATGACTGACGAGATCCCCGTGGCAAAGAAGGGCTTTGCGTCCACCCCAAACGCGCCCGCCATCCGCTCCGGCAGCATGCCATGGACCGCAGAGACGTTGACGCCTCCTTTTTCGAACACCAGTCCGTTCTCGATGACCCGAGCTTCACCGCCGCCGCCGCCCGGACGTTCCCACGCATCGCGCCCGAAGGCGGCGGTGCCATCGAGCGCTTCCAGGCCGTCGCAGATGGTCCCCTGCAGGCGCACGCAGAGGTCCAGCATCCTGGCTGCGAAGGACGACGTGGGCGTCGCCGGAGGTAGGGTCAGCATAGCGGCTAGCCTGTGGCTGTTCTCGACAACTCGTGAAGGGCTCGCACGTAGGCGATCGCGTGGTCGGGCTCGTGGTTGGGAAGCATTCCGTGTCCCAGGTTGCCGATGACGCCCGTGAGTTGGCCGTCTGCGTCGCGAAAGCCGTCGAGCATCTGCTCGGTGAGGGCGCGGATCGTCTCGGGCGCGGCGTAGAGCGCGGCATTATCTAGGTTGCCCTGCACGGCGGCGCGGCCAGCCACGATAGCACGGGCTGCCGCGGGCATCACCGTCTCGTCCAGCCCAATGACATCGTAGTCGGTGCCGGCCAGGGCATCGAGGGCGTAGTGGGCGCCACGGGCAAACACGACCAGCGGCACCGTGGGGACTTTCGCCTTGACGCGCTGCGCGATCTGGGCAAGGTAGGGGTAGCCAAAGCTGCCAAACGCCGTCGGCGTCAGCGTCCCTGCATGCGAGTCAAACACCTGCAGCGCCTGCGCTCCGGCTCCCACCTGGGCAACCAGGTAGTCCACGATCACGTCGGTCAGCAGTTGGAGCAGCCGGTGACTC
>JBCDFF010000065.1:0-14260 GCA_039178415.1 Bacteroidota bacterium | reverse complement strand
CTGCGCCATGCGACGTGGCGGGCCGTCCGCTCGCTCTACCGCTTCGGACGCTACAGCGTGGGGACGGCGCTCGGCAGCAACCTCCTCCGCAGCGCCGATCAATTCATCCTCGGCATCTGGCTGGGGCCGGCCGCTGTGGCGTTCTATGGGGTGCCGCAGAAGCTCATTGAGGTGGTCGAGATCCCCTTGCGCGGACTGGCACAGACGGCGCTCCCGCCGCTGGCACGCCTGGCGCGCCGCAACAACACCGAGGCCTTCGCGCGCTATCTCCACGCCTGGATTGGCGGGCTCTCGCTGGCGTTCGTGCCGCTGCTCGTCATCGTGTTTGTGTGGGCCGAGGCCTGCTGCGTGGCGCTCGCGGGCGAGGCCTACCGCGACGCCGCTCCGCTGCTGCGGCTCTTCGTGGTCTACATGGCCATGCTTCCCCTCGACCGCTACCTCGGCCTGGCCCTCGACGCGCTCGGTCGCCCGGCCCTCAACATGATCAAGGTGGCCGTGATGGTGGTGGTCAACATCGTCGGCGATGTCGTGGTGCTGTCCACGCTCGGCTCGGTGGAGGGTGTGGCCGGCGTGACCATCGTGATGACGCTCGTGGGGACGACCCTCGGCGTTGGCTTTGCAAAGCGGTTCGTGCCATTCAGCGTCCGCGCGACGTTCCGAGCGGGCCCCGCCGCGCTGCTGCATCTGCTGCGAGGGGAAGCCGCCATGGACGAGCCGACCGGAGATACGGAGATCCGCTCCGAG
The DNA here is from genome assembly GCA_039178415.1 of Bacteroidota bacterium. Taxonomy (GTDB): domain Bacteria; phylum Bacteroidota; class Rhodothermia; order Rhodothermales; family Rubricoccaceae; genus JBCBEX01. The sequence continues at coordinate 13,516 of JBCDFF010000065.1, read as the reverse complement.
CCAACGGGCGATGGGGCGGCCGTCCGTCCGGACGCCAAGACGCCGGTCCTGAGCGACGCGGCCGCTGCCTCGTCGGCACCGCCGTCGTCGGCTGAGCCGGGATCGTCTCGCACCTCGGCACCTCCTCGCTCCTGACCGTCCGCGTCCCGCACCGTCCGCCAGCGATGCCTGCGCTTCTCCCGGCTCCGACGTCCTCGCGCCCGCGCCTCCTCGCGTGGCTCGACGCGGGGCTGCAGACGGCCTGGCTCGGGCCGATGCTGACGGTGCTCGTCACGTTCGGCGGGTCGCTGCTGACCGGGCTGCTCGTCGTCAAGGCGGGCGTGGTGATCGGGATCGTGCTCGGCGCGCTGCCTGCGGTGTTGGTGGTGGTGGGCATCGTGTACGCCGTGCCTATCTCAGGACTGTATGCAGCGGTGGCGGTGAGCTTCTTCGGGCCAGGGCTCTCGCGCTACGTCCCCGCGCCCACGGGGCTGATGCTTGACGGTTTCCTCGTGCTCACGCTGGCGGTGATCGCGGTGCGTTGGCGCGAAGGGGCCTACGATGTCGGCCGGCTCAAGAACGTGTTTGTGTTCATGGCGGTGGCCTGGCTGGGACTGACCGCGCTCCAGATCGCCAATCCGCTCTCGCCGGGGCCGGTGGCGTGGTTCTACGCGGGGCGCGGCACCACCTTCTACGTCATCCAGACGGCGCTCGTCGCGCTGCTGCTCATCCAGAAGCACTCCCAGTTGCAGCGGCTCATCTGGATCTGGCTGGGCCTCTCGTTCGTGGGCACGCTCTGGGGCGCGAAGCAACTCTTCTTCGGCCTCGACGCCGCCGAGCAGGCGTGGCTCAACGTGCCCGGCAACCTCTCCACGCATGTGCTCTTCGGCAAGCTGCGCGTGTTCTCGTTCTACTCCGACGCCGGGCAGTTTGGCGCGGCGCAGGGCTGCGTGGGCATCGTTGGGCTGATCCTTGCCGTGGGGCCGTACCCGCTGAAGCGGCGCCTCCTCTACGGGGTGCTCGGGCTGGCGGGCGTCTACGGACTGCTCATCTCCGGCACGCGCGGGGCGATGGCCGTCCCGGCGGCGGGCGCGCTGACCTACCTCGTGCTCAGCCGCAATATCAAGATGATGGTGGCGGGCTCGCTGGCAATCATCGCGCTCTACAGCGTGCTCATGTTCACGTCGATCGGGAGCGGCATCTATGCGGTGCAGCGCTTCCGGGCGGGGCTGAAGGAGGGGAGCGAGAACAACTCGCTGAAGGTGCGCCACGAGAACCAGGCGCGGCTCAAGGCCTGGCTCGCGGGCAACCCACTCGGCGGCGGCGTCGGCTCGGCAGGGTCGTGGGGGCAACGCTTCGCCCCAGGTACGTTCCTCGCGAATCTGGCGCTCGACTCGTGGTACGTCCGCATCATGGCCGAGTACGGCGTCTTCGGGATGCGGCTCTACGCCCTCGGGCTGCTGATCGTGCTGGCGGTCGCGGCGCGGCGCATGCTTGCGGTGAAGGACCGCGCGCTCCAGCACACGCTGCTGGCGCTCCTCGCGGGCGCGTGCGGCATCGCGGCGGCGAGCTATGGCAACCAGGTTCTCGGCCAGATGCCGACCTCGCCGTTCATCTACGTGAGCGTGGCCGCCTGCTACCTCGCGCCCTACTTCGACCGGGAGATTGAGGGGGCGGCCGAGGTCAGCGCCACGCCCTAGCCGCCCCAGAGCTTCACCGTGGCGCGGGCGTAGAGCCGGAGGTCGAGCGCCGCCCCCAGCGGGTGCGTGCGCTCCTCGATGTTGAGCAGGTTGCGCAGGGCGAGGTGCAAGCGAACCCGGTCGCGCCAGAGCGTCTTGTCGACGCCCACGTCGAGCAGCCACCGTGCGGGGAGCGTGTCGTCGTAGGTCCCGCCCGTAGTCGCGGCGCTGCCGTCGTAGGCCACCCAGCGGGTACGGCTCTCGACCGTGAGCGCAGCCTGCGCGGTGAAGCTGCGGTCGACCTGTGCCGTCGCGCGCACCCCGGCGCGGTGCTGAGGGACGGCCCTCCAGGCGGCCTCGAAGGCGGCGCTGCCGCCCACCGGATACCGGCCGTCGTAGAACGCCCGCGTCGCTACGATGGAGGCCTGCGCGGTGAGCGTGAGCCCTGCATGAAGCACGTGGCCCTGCGCGTCCGGCACGGCCACCACTTGTCCGCTTGTCGGGACGCCGTTCGCGTCGAGGACAAAGGCGCGCTCCTCCACGAACACGTCGTTGGCCCAGCGCCACCCAACCGACGCCTTCGCCGAGGTGGCAGGGAGCAGAGGGCGCTGCGCCGCCACGCGCACGGTCAGATCCGTGCGAGGCCGGGGGCCAGCGGGCGTGTAGGCCACCTCGGCAGGCTCGACGCCCGCGTAGCCTTCGCTGCGCCAGAAGCCGTACGTCGGCTGGTCCGGTGGTAGGAGCCGGTGCGCCGCGAGCGTGACCGCCACCACGGACCCGTCCCCCGTTCGAGGAGAGGCCTCCAGGGACACCCCACCCCCAAGATCGCGGCCGTCCGTGTTCGCCGACCCCGACGCTACGATCTGCCCCCAGGCGCCATCGAGTCGGGTGTGCCCGTCGAGCCCAACGATGCGGGTCCACGCGCGGAAGGCTGCCGCCTCTGAACGCTGCAGAGCACCGCTGAGGCCCACGCTCCAACGCTCCGAGGGAGAGCCCAAGCCGACCCAGGCCGTCGCCCGCTGCTGCTGCCAAGCGAGAGATGGAGCGGCTGGGTCGGTCGGGTCGGGGGCCAGAGGACTTCGGTCGAGGTCGTCGAAGGCGTAGTCGAGGTGGTAGCGCACGGCGAACCCGCTGTCGAGCGTCCAGGCTCCGTGCCCCACCGCCTGCACATAGCGCCGCTCGACCGGTTGCTCCCGGCTGACCGACGAGAGGAAGGTGTAGTCGTTCATGACCCCACCTAGCACGGCGAGGCGGGGGGCTCCCGGAAGCCGCGAGGCCTGCCCCCGCAGCGAGCCTGCGATCACCCAGTTTTTGGGATAGGCTCCGGGTTCTCGTCTCGTGAGCGCCAGGTTGCGCTCGCGCGCGGCAGGGTCTGTCGGATGTAGCTGAAGCGCCCGCTGGCTGACCTGAAGCCGCCCGGTGGTCGTCTGGAGGTAGGTGGACACCTCATAGCCAGGACCCAGCTTGTCCACGTTTGCGGTCGCACGATCCGTGTAGCGCCAGGGGCCTGGGTCACCGATCTCGTTCCCGGCCATCACGGTGCCCTGGATCAGGCGGATGGGCTCGTCGGTGTCTCGGGTAGTTTCGAGGGCGAGCACCCCGCCGGCGGTAGGCCTGCCTCGGACGTAGGCGGGGCCTGGCGTCCACGTTACGCGCTCGACCTCGTGGAGGTTGATCGGGAGGGCTTCGAGGTTCACGTGGCCGAACAGGTCCAGGTGCATCGGGACGCCGTCCACCGTGAGCAACCAGTCTGTGGTTTGGAAGGCGGCGCCGCTACCGAAGGCGACCCGCGCGTCGAAGCCATCGATTGTGCTGGAGCGGGCCGCGTCGAGCAACCGAAACAGGTCGATGAACGACACCGCGCCTGCAGCGTCAATGTCGGAGCGGGTGAGCACCTGCGCGGGCTGCGCCGCCACCGGACCGGCCAGCACGAGCAGGACGAGCCAAGCTCCCAAGCGTTCTTTGATGCGCCTTAGCATACCGTCCTCCTTCACTGTAGTAGTTCTCGTAGCCACCCCGGGGTGACGAAGGTCCACGTCAGGCCAGCGTGGACGCGCACGAGGTCGATGGGCGTCGAGGTGTAGACGTGCGTCCAGCGCGCGCCGACGTAGACGCCGAGGCGGTCCGTCAGCGGTGCCGTGCCCCCGGCAACCAGGCCCGTCGCGAGTTCGCTCTCGCGGCGCGCGAAGGCGCCCGCGGCCTCGTCCGCGTAGAAGTCCATGCTGAGGACGCCAGCGTGGGCACCTAGATGGAGCCGCGCGCCTACCGGGAGTTGGAGACCGGCCCCCAGACCGACGTAGCCGTGGATGGCGAGGAAGTCGAGCAGCGTCTCGGTTTGCGCGCGGTGGTTGCTGAAGGCGAGCCCGGCGTCGAACGTGAGCCCGAGGTAGAACGGCACAGTCGCCGCGACATCCACGCCGGGCGACGGCTGCCAGACCGCGCCGTAGCGGTCGTCCGGAGCCTCGACAGTCCCACCGAGACGCAGCGTGAACGTCTCGAAGGGAGCCGTTGGCTGGGCGGTGGCAGGGAGGGCGAGGAGTGCGGCGAGGACGAGCAGCATGGGGAGAACGAGCAGCATGGGGAGCGTGAGCAGCGGTGGGAAGGCTGCTCTCCCTGCTCTCGCGCCTGCGACGAGCGCTTCCGCACAGTCACCGTGGCCGCAGTCCGCAGGACGGCGCCGCAGGGTCTGCGCGTCAGCGTCGAAGCCTGGTTCGGAGCACCGAGGTCCACGACGGTCTCTCGGCCCGCGTTGCTCGCTTGGGCTGCCAGGCTGCACGGTCGGGAGAGCAAGCCCGTTGGTCGTGGGCTGTCGTTCACTCATCCGCCTGCCCCGATCAAGTCAAAGTGGCCGTCGAGCACGCGGTCGAGGCGGCCGGTGCGCCAGCCTCGGACGGCGTCGCGCACGAGCGGCGACGGGGCCGCGCGGTAGCGCCGTACGATGTCGGGGCGACCTGACTCGCTCACCGCATCAAGGGCGTCCTGGCAGACGGCGGCGCGCTCGGCGGGCGCAGCCGGCAGCGGCTCTGGGCACGGCACCACGGCTACGCGTGCGACGGCGCGGTCGTACCCGTTCTTGTCGCCCTCCTTCGGCGCCTCGTGGACGTGCAGGCCCGCCTCGGCGTCGAGCAGCCGCCACGCGCCGAAGCCCGACACGGCAAACGTCCGGCGAAACGGCGGGCCGTCTCCAGACTCGGGCTCCGCGATCACGTCGAGACGCATTCGGCGGTGGGCGGCCCAGCGCTGGTACATCCCCGCGACCTCGCCCGCCCACGCGGCATCGGCGGCCTCGGCTTCGACCCGAACGACGGCGGCGCGCGGAGCCTGCTCGTCCAGGGTCGCCAACGCCTCCCGCAACAAAAAAAGCTGGTGCGCCACGCGCTGCATCACCGAGCGCGGCAGCGTCGTGTTGCCCTTTGCGCGGGCGTCTTCGAGGCGGTCGAGGAGCGAGTCGGCGGTGTCCAGTCCCGCTTCGATGCGGTCCATGAACTCGGCGCGACCCAGCGTCTCGAAGCGGTCGGGGTCGCTCCAGAAGGCCCCGTCGGCCATGCGGGCGTAGGCCTCGGCCTTGACGGAGGCCCACGCCGGGTCATCCACGGCGGCGGCGAGGGCGTCATACTGGTCGAGCACGAGCGCGAGTTCGGCGGGCGTGCCCTGCGCGTCGAGCGCGACAGCTTCGAGCGTCTCGCCCACGTCCTCGGCGTCGGGCAGCGGCGTGCCGTCGTCGGCGTCAGGGTCAACGAACTCGACTTCCAGGCCGCCTACCGCACCGCGCACGAAGAGGAACTGGTCGCCCTCGGGGGCCGCGTGCGCCACGATGGTGCGCGCAAGCGGCGTGAGCAGGTGCCGTTCGACTGCGCGCCTCAGGGGCCGTGCGCCGAGGTCGGGCGTGAAGCCCTCATCCAGTAGAAACTCCAGCGCCGCCGCGTCGAACTCGACCGCCCAGCCGCGGTGGCGTAGCCCACGCCGGTCGAGCGCCTTCGTGAGTTCGAGGTCGAGCAGCTTGCGCATCACCGGGCGGCGCAGCGGCTGGAACACCACGACCCGGTCGAGGCGGTTGAGGAACTCCTTGCGGAACGTGCCTTCGAGGCGCTGCTGGACGCTGTCGGCGGTGAACGACTCCGGCTCGCCGCCAAACCCTAGGCCGGGCCGCGTCGCCACGCGCGAGCCGACGTTCGAGGTGAGGATCACGATGGTGTGGCGGAAGTCGGTCGTCGCGCCGCGGCGTTCGGTGAGGCGGCCGTCGTCGAAGACTTGCAGGAAGAGGTCCCACACGGCGGGCGCGGCCTTCTCGAACTCGTCCAGGAGCACGACGGCGAACGGCTGCTTGCGCACCTGGTCGACGAGCGCCTCCGGGCCGTGTGCGCCGTCGGCCGTGCCGAGGAGGCGGCTGAGCGCGTCGGCGGTCTGGAACTCGCTCATGTCGAGCCGGATCATGCGGTCCTCCGCGCCGAAGAGGTAGGCTGCGAGCGCCTTCGCGATCTCGGTCTTGCCGGTGCCCGTCGGCCCGACGAACAAGAAGACGCCGTAGGGCCGCGTCGGATCGGTGAGGCCCGCCTTGAGGAGCGCCACGCGGTCCACGAGTGCCCCCACCGCTTCAGGCTGGCCGAGCACGCGGCCTTCGAAGTGCGCGCGGAGGCCAGGCAGGTCGAGCCCCGCGCGGTCGTCGAGGAGCGCCGTCGGGAGCCCCGTCAGGCTAGCGACGCCGGCGAGCACGTCCTCGCGCGTGATGTCCAACGGACCGTCGGTTTCGCCACCCGCTTCCAACCGCGACGCAACGAGCTTGACCGTGTCGAAGAGCGCGCCGGGGAGCACCTTCGGGAGCACCTGCTCGGCGAGCGCGCGCGCCTCCGCGAGTACGCTGTCGTCGGCAAACGCGCCGTCGCCGTAGGTCTGGTGGGCCCAGGCCTGCACGAGTGCCTCCGCCTCAGCGGCAGGCACCGGCTCCACCTCGACGGTGTCCATGAGCGCGCGCACCCGGGGCCGCTCGCGGACGAGCTGGCGATACGCCTCCGGCGTGACCTCGCCGACGAGCCGCACCGTCCCGCGCTGGATCGCCGGGAGCAGCATGTCGAGCGCGCCGGTGGGCTTCTCGCGGTACTGCCCCGCGTGGACGAACTCGCCGAAGCGCGGCGCGACCCACAGCACGGGCCGGTCGGCGATCTGCTTGACGACGTTCGTGACGCGCTCTTCGAGCTGGCCGATGTACATCTGCCCGGCCAGGAGATCGGTCGCGTCGGCCTCGAAGAGGGTCCAGCCCTCGGCGCGGAGGCTGTCAGCGAGCGCGCGGATGGTCGTCGTGCGCCCGCTGCCGCTCTCGCCGGTCACGATCACCGAGCGCGGAGTTGGCGCGGTAAGCGCCCGCACCATCGCGTCCACATCGGCGGTCAGGGCCGGATGCCCAATATGTGGCCCGGACTCGGTGACGACGCGTCCGACGCCCCCCAGAAAGGCCGTATTGACCTGCTGTTTTTCCCACGCTGCGAGGCGGTCCGCGACGCGCTCCACGGCGAGGTCGAGGTCCGGCGGGGCGTCGAGGCGGTGGAGCAGCGGCAGCGTCTCCTCGCGCACGTCGTAGGCATTGAGGCTGGTGAGTGTCCCGTCGTCTACGGTAAACGGGTCGCCCTTCTGATGCCGCGCGTCGAGGAAGGCGAGCAGGTGCAGCCGGTCTGGCTCCGAGGCCCAGCTATCGTCGAGCCGCGCGAGGAGGTCCCCCGCCACGGGCTGCTCGGCGGCGTGGGTCGCGACGGTGTCGAGCGTGAAGAGCGCGGCCACGGTGCCCTGCTGCCCTACGAGCGGGACGAGGCCCGCCGCGAGCGCGGACGACACGTCGGGCCGCACACGCAGCGCATCGAGGGCGAGCAGGCCCCGGTTGCGCTCGCGGTCGCTGCTGTGGGTGCTCTCGTCGGCCATCGATCGGAGTGTCCCGAGTGGCTCGTCGGCCAGCAGCGCCACGCCTGCCGCAAACGCGGGGTGGCTCCGCACCGACAGTGGCGTGCTGTTGTAGGTGATGGCGTCTGCGAGCGCCGCCAGGCAGGCGTCGAGGGAGGAGAAGGGGACAGCGGTGCTGCCCTGCGGCGGTGGTTGCTCGTTGCCATCTTTCGTGCTCTGGGCCTCTTTCTCGTCGTCTCCTCGCTCCTCCGACTCTCCGTCTCTGCCCGCAGCCTCTAGCCCCTCCCTATTCCCTTCTTCCTCGGCGACGATCACCAGCGGCGCGCGGGTGGTGCCGAGGATCCAGCCGAGCACCACGCCCAGGATGAGCGCGACGATGGCGATGAGCAGGGCGACGTGGAGCGGCACGAATGGGGACGACGGGCGAGCGAGCAGCGGTCCGAAAGGTGCGGCTCGGCGCGCGCCTCGTCAAGCCCTGCCCGGTCAGGAATCCGTGCGCCCGCTTGCAGAGCGTGGGTCGACGGGACGGGCGACGAGCAGCCCCGTCTGCACGCGGTTGCCCTCGACGTACGCCGCGAGGTCAGGCGCGAGCTTCACCGCGCCAGTGCTCGATGCGTGGAGGAAGCCCGTGCCGCCGCCGTCGGTCTTCAGCACGAAGCCGGTGTGCGTCACGTCGAGGCCATCGATGGAGGTCGTCGTAGCGAGAAGGTCGCCCGCCTGGAGCGCGTCGTAGGCGTCGGCGATGCGGTCTTGCGGGAGGTAGGTGAGGCCAGGGGCTGCGTTGAGCCGGGCTTCCGTCTCGGCGATGGTAGCGAGGAGGCTGTCGGCGTGCGGCGCGTCTGGTGCGAGCTTGGCGTAGCTCTCCCGGTACGCGGTCATAAAGCCGACGGTCTTCGGATACGCCTCAGCACCGGGTACGTCGTCCGTGACGAGGCGGACATGGTTGCGCGCGGCGTTGTCGCGGAGCCAGTCGGAGAAGTAGTGCAGCCGGGACGCGTAGCCGTCGCGCTGGCCGCCCCGGTAGCGGAGCGCCTCGACGCGGGCGGCGAAGCCCGCGAACGTCGTGTCGCCGAGCGCGATGCCCTCGGCGAGCGCGAGCACGTTCTCGACGTAGAGCACGCAGTCGACCGCGCGCAGGTTGAGCACGAGCGTTTCCTCGTCGTCCACGTCGAGCAGCCCGTCCACGTAGGGCGTGCCCACGAGTGCCGTGCCGACCGTTGTGACGAGGGGGCCCATCGGGAGCGCCTGCCAGTCCTCAGCGGCGGCGCGGTCGATTACGGCGCGAAAGACCGCCCGCGTCGAGTCCTCCAGGCTGACATCGTCCGGGAGGCTACCATCGACCACCGTACTCGCCGAGGCGACCGGGACGGACGCGGGCAGCGCATCGGTAGCGGTCTGGCAGCCGACCAGGAGGACGAGCGCGAGCGCACAGCCGACGCGCACGCAGTTGACGGGGCGAGGCAGCATGGCAGGAGGGTCGTTCGGGAAACGAAGCAGCGTCTGAAAAGCGGGCGAGCCAGAACGCCCCACCGATGTCCGGGTGCCCAACCTACGACCCCCGACCTACGACCCCGCGGCGAACCCGCCGTGGCGCACGTCGTCGGTCCAGCCGGTCATGTCCACGTCCCAGCGGGCGGTGTTCACCCGGAGGGCCTGGTCGAGGCGCCGCTCGTACTCCTCGCGGGAGACCTCGGCGTTGCCGAAGCGCGCGAGGTGCTCCGTCTGGAGTTGTGTGTCGAGCAGCGAGAAGCCGCCGCGCCGTAGCCGCGCTACAAGGTGCACCAGCGCCACCTTCGAGGCGTCGCGGGCGCGGTGGAACATCGATTCACCGAAGAACGCGCCGCGCAGCGCCACGCCGTAGAGGCCGCCCACGAGCCGGCCGTCCTGCCACGCCTCGACGCTGTGGGCGTAGCCGAGCCGATGGAGCTCGCAGTAGGCGCTGATGATCTCCTCCGAGATCCAGGTCGTCATGCGGCCGCGCGCGGGGGCGGCGCACGCCCGGATTGTCGCCTCGAAGGCCCGGTCCGCGACCACCTCGAACGCTTGCTGGCGGACGCGCTTGGCCGTGTTGTGCGGCACGTGGAAGGTGTCGAGCGGCATCACGGCGCGCGGGTCCGGGGCGTACCAGTAGATCTGGTCGTCCTCGTCGGGGTCGGCCATCGGGAAAAGGCCGGTCCGGTAGGCGTAGAGCAGGAGGTCCGGGTTGAGCACGCCGAGCGCTTCGCGGTGTGGAAGTTTGGACGCGTGAACGTATGAAAGTGCGACACGCCCGCGCGCCGAGGGATGCGTGAAGAGTAGCAAGACGGTGAGCACGAGCGGCGGGTGCCCCCCCGCGAAGTCCCGGCCTGCATCTGCTTCCATACCTTACACACGTCCACACCCGCACATGTCTCCCATGCTCCTTGTCACCGGTGCCACCGGCTTCCTCGGCGCGACGCTCGTCCGTCACCTGACCGCTGCGGGCGAGCCCGTCCGCATCCTGCGCCGCTCCACTTCCCGCCTCGATCTCCTCGCTGACGCCGCACACACCGTCGAGCACGCGGTCGGCGACGTGACCGACCGCGCCAGCGTCGAGGCGGCGCTGGAGGGCGTGGAGGCGGTTTACCACGCGGCGGCCTACGTGGGCTTCGGCGGTGCGAAGGACGCCGAGCAACTCCACCGCGTCAACGTCCGGGGCACCGCGCACGTCGCCGACGCCGCGCGCGCGGCAGGCGTCCGGCGGCTCGTCCACGTGTCGAGCATCGCCGCGCTCGGACGCTCCGAAGCGAACGCCGGTCCCAACGGGAAACCGATCGACGAGACGGCGACGTGGATGCCCTCGAAGCTCAACACCGCCTACGCCGAGAGTAAGTACCTCGCCGAGCTCGAAGTGCAGCGCGCCATCGCCGAGGGACTCGACGCGGTGCTGGTCAACCCGGCTGTGATCTTCGGCCCCGGGCGGCCGGGCGAGAACACGATGCAGATCGTCGAGCAGGTGCGCAACCGCAAGCTGCCTGCGGTGCCGTCGGGCGGGACGTGCGTGGTCGACGTCGAGGACGTGGCCGACGGGATGCGCCGTGCGATGGCCGACGGCGCGTCGGGCGAGCGCTACATCCTCGGCGGCGACAACCTGTCGTGGCGCGCGCTCATCGACACGCTCGCGGCGGCGCTCGGCGTGGCCCCGCCGAAACGCACGCTGCCACCGCGCCTCGCGCTCGCCGCCGCAACGCTGATGGAGGCTGGAGCCGCCGTGACGCGCCGCCCTTCGTCCATCACGCGCGAGTCGGTGCGGATGGCCTCGCGGACGTTCCGCTACAGCAACGCCAAGGCCCGCGCCGACCTCGGCTGCACCTTCCGCCCCTTCGCCGACACCGCCGCCCGGATCGCTTCGGTGGTCATAGGCCCTGGATCGTAGGTCGCAGGTCCTGAGTCGGGAGTCGAGGGTCTGGACGCCGAGGCATGGGCGAGCATGCCTAGCTTTCATGGCCTCCGCTTCCCCTTCGTCCGCCGTACCCTGTGATACCAACTCCGCTTGCAGAGTCGGGTATGAAGGTGTGGACGAGGAGAACCACCTTCACACGTGGACACCTTCACACGTTCACACCCAAAGCGCAGCTTCACGAAGTAAATCCGGCCTCGAAGTTGGGGACCAACCGCAACGATGCTTCCGGATTGGGCGTGAGGCCGGTTGGCAAGGCACCCACCCCCTGACACCGTCCTCTGACGGCAACGCTTCAGAAGCCGACCCTCGACCTACGACCCTGACCATGCGTCTCTTCCTCACCGGCGGCACCGGCTTCGTCGGCACCTACGTCTCCAAGGCGCTCCTCGACGCGGGCCACACGCTGCGCTGCCTGGTGCGAGGCTCCGGTGACGGCCTCGACGTGCGTGGGCGCGACGGCGTGGAGGTCGTCCAGGGCGACATCCTCCAGCCCGACACGCTCGGCCCGGCGATGGCGAGTTGCGACGGCGTCGTACACCTCGTCGGCATCATCGAGGAGAGCGCGGCGCGCGGCGTCACCTTCGAGCGGATCCACCACGAAGGCACGGCCAACGTGGTCGCGGCAGCAAAGGCGGCCGGGGTCCAGCGGTTCGTGCACATGAGCGCCAACGGGGCCGCGCCGGACGGTGTCTCGGCCTACCAGACGTCGAAGTGGGCGGGAGAGGAGGCGGTCCGCGCCGCCGGGTTCGCGCATGCCGTGATCTTCCGCCCGTCGGTGATTTTCGGCGACCCCGGACCCGGGCGTCCCGAGTTCTGCGCGCAGCTCTGGCGCGACCTCGTCAAGCCGTTCCCAATCCTCCCGATCCTTGGCGATGGGCAGTACGAGTTGCAGCCGATCCACGTCACGGAGGTGGCGGCGGCGTTCGCGCAGGCCGTCACGCTGGACGCAGCGCGTGGGCAGGCCTACTGCGTCGCCGGGACCGAGCGCGTCACGTTCGACGAGACCGTGGACCGCATCGCCCGTGGCGCGGGCATCGACCCCAAGCCGAAGCTGCACCAGCCGCTGTGGCTCGCGCGGCTAGCCGTCAACACCGCTGGGCGCGCGGGGCTGCTGCCGATCTCACCGGCGCAGTTCGCCATGCTCATCGCGGGCAACACCTGCGACGCAGCGCGCTTCCGCGCGGACTTCGCGACCGAGGGCGTCCCCTTCACGCCGGATTCGCTCGCGTATCTGCGCGACGGCTGAGGCTCCCGGCGGTCCGGCCTTAGATTTGCGGGCGCTGGTACAGCCGCTCGGTCCCTCGGGGATCTCCGCCAGCGTGCCCTCTGCTTTCTGCCCGTCGCGTCCGCACACCGCCCCGCTCGATGCTTCCCTCCCTTTCCCGCGCCGTGGGCTCGCCCGTGCTGAGCCGACGCCGCTTCCTCCAGTTCGGCGGCGTCGCCGTGACGGCGGGCGCGCTCGCCGCGTGCGACTCCGACGACCCCGGCATCGACCTCACCGACGAGGCCGTCGAGTTCGACTTCGCGGACGACTTCGGCGTGCTCAACTTCGCCTATGTCCTCGAACAGCTGCAGGCGGCGTTCTACACGACCGTCGTCACGGCACCGCCGCGTCAGGCCGGGCAGGTCGAGATCGACACCTTCACGGCACTCCGGGACCAGGAGATCGCCCACCGTGATTTTCTCCGCGCGGCCATCGTCACGGGGGGCGGGCAGCCCGTCCCAGCGCTCCGCCTCGACCTGCGCACGGTCGACTTCACGAGCCTCGCCTCGGTCCTCGCCGCGGCGCAGGTCATCGAGGACCTCGCGGTGGCGGCCTACAACGGCGCCGGGCTGGTGCTGCGTGACGCCGACCTGCTCACCATCGCGGGCAAGATCGTCTCCGTGGAGGCGCGGCACGCGACGGCCGTCCGTCGGTTGGTCGCCCCCGACGCGCTGTTTGCCATCGGGGCCGAGGCCGACCTTGCCACACGCACGGTCGACCCGGTGACGGGCCTCGACGCGAGCCTCGGCGCGGGCGCGGTGCTGGACGCGGCGTCCTCGTTCTTCGTCGCCGAACTCACCGCCGTCAATCTGCCGAGCTAGCCCGATGTCTACGTCTTCCGACTCCATCCTCGGCCTCCTCGACGAGGACCACCTGCATGCGCTCACCGAGGCCGTCGTGGATCGCCGCCGGGCACTCGTGCAGGCTGGTCGCTTCGGCGCCAAAGCGTTGGCCGCGTCGGTACCGCTGGCGCTGGCCTCCGTCGCGCGCCCGGTCTTCGGCCAGGCGATGCCGCCGACGGTGACCGAGGTGCTCAACTTCGCGCTTGTACTGGAATACCTCGAAGCGGAGTACTACCGCCTCCTCAACGCGTCCGGCGTGCCGCTGTCCCCGCGCCGCGCCGCCTTCGAGGCCATCGCGGCCCACGAGGACGCCCACGTCGCCTTCCTGCGGAGCGTCCTCGGCGATGATGCCGTGGCGTCGCCCGCGTTCGACTTCACCGCGCAGGGGCGCTTCGACCCGTTCAACCCGGGCAACGTCCTCGCCGACCCCACCCACCTCGTG
>JBCDFF010000064.1:0-14330 GCA_039178415.1 Bacteroidota bacterium | reverse complement strand
GGCGTCTGGCCCAGGTGCACGAGTTCCGCTACGCCCAACTCCGGGCAGCGCTCGAGGTGGAGCCGGCGCAGCGGATCCAGAGCTTCGTCTACCCGGACGCTGCCACCAAGGCACGACTCACAGGCGCGCGTACCACGAGCGTGGCCCCCGTCTGGCTCGGCAGGCCGCAGGTGCACCTCCTCGAATCCCGCATCCGGTCGTCGCTCGCGCACGAACTCGCGCACGCCTTCTCTCGCGAGTTTGGGGGCATCCTCAACGCGTCGTGGTCTATTGGGCTCGTGGAGGGGCTCGCGGTGGCGGTAGAGCCGCCCGATGGAACCCCGGACCCGACGGCACAGGTGGCGGCGGCGCTGCGGGTGGCGGCCGACGACGAGGGCGTCGGGCTCGGTTCGGGGGCCGAGGAGCTCGCGGAGGCGGTCGTGCGCACGCAGTCGGTTGCGGGCTTCTGGGGCGGGCGCGCTGCGGTGTCCTACACCACGATGGGCGCATTCGTCGGGTGGCTCCTCGACACGTATGGGGCGGCGCCGGTCCGGGCCGTCTACCCTTCGCTCGACTACGCCTCGGCGTTCGGCGTCCCGCTCGACACGCTCGCCCTCCGGTGGGCGCAGCACATCGAGGCGCAGCCCCGCGACACGCTCGCCGAGGCCGTCGTGGCCTACCGCTTTGTCCAGCCGTCCCTCTTCGAGCGGGCGAGCCCGCACTACGTCCCGCGCCCCGTTCGCCTCGCGCGTGCGGCCCAGGACGCCCTGTTCCCAACGCGTCACACGGCCGAACCCGATACCGCAGCGGCTCGGTCGCTGCTCGCGGAGGCGCTCGCCGAGGAGCCGCACTACCCGGCCGCGCTGTGGCTCTGGGCCGCGATGGAGATCGCCGAGGGCCGCGCCGTCACCGTCGCCGCCACGATCGAGAACGCGCTGGCCGCCGACACGCTCCTGGCCCAGAGCACCCAGCTCGCGATCCGGCTGGGCGACGCCTATGCCGTGCTGGGCGACTCGACCCGGGCGGGCCACGCCTACACGCGCGCAGACACCTTGCTGTCGCCGTTTGCGGACCTCAGCCGCGCGGTGCTGACCCTAAAGCGAGAGGCGGCACCGGAAGCCCTCCCGTGGTTCGTGCAGCCGTATGCGCACGCCCAGGCTGCTGCAGCGCTGGAGGCGCTCGACGAACCGGCCCTGGCCGCGATCCAGTGGGCCCTCGCCGACCACTTCGACCGCGCGGTGGCTGCTCTGGAAACGTACGAGCCCGAGGCACCGCTCCTTGAACGCGCTCGCCTCGTCTGGCTTTCGAGCTACACGCTCCTCACCGGCGCGTATGGCGAGGCCGCCGCGCTCGCAGAACGAACCGAGGCCGCGTTCAGCGCCGATGGGCAGCGGTGGCCCGCCGCGTATTGGGCGGACCGCGCGGACCTCAACCGGTGGCTCTCCGCCCAGCCAGAAAGACCCGGACCGCTGCCAGCGAAGGACCAGGGATGAGCGACTCCGCCCCTACTTCTTCCGCGCGACAATGAACTTGGCCAGCCCCAGGAGCGCCGTGCGCGCGTCCGATTCGGGAAACGTGAGCAAGTCGCCGATGGCTTCGGCAGCGAGGGCTTCCATGCGACCACGGGCGTAGGCGACACCGCCGTTGTCGTAGACAAAGCGTACCACGTGGTCCACATCGGCGCGCGATTTCTTCCGGCGCTTGACGAGCTTCCGGATCGCCTTGGCCTCTCGTGGTGGGGCCTGATCGAGCGCATGGATGAGCGGCAGTGTGAGCTTGCGCTCCTGCACGTCGTTGCCGAGCGGCTTGCCCACGTCCACGTCGCCGTAGTCGAAGAGGTCGTCGCGGATTTGGAAGGCGAGGCCGAGCGTCTCGCCGACGTGGCGCAGGCGGGCGATGGTGGCCGCGTCGTCGGTGACGCTGATCGCGCCGCAGCCGAGGCACGCCGCGATGAGGCTGGCAGTTTTGTCGCTGATGATCTGGAAGTAGATCGCCTCGGTGGTGTCGAGGCGGCGGCTGTGCTCCAGCTGGCTCAACTCGCCCTCCGCCATGCGTCGGACGGCGTCGGAGACGGTGTGCAGGAGATCGTAGTCCTTAGCGTCGAGCGCGAGCAGGAGGCCGCGGCTGAGGAGGTAGTCGCCGAGCAGCACGCCGACCTTGTTCTTCCAGAGCGCCTTGACCGAGAAGACGCCGCGCCGGGTTTCGGCCTCGTCCACCACGTCGTCGTGGACGAGCGTGGCCGTGTGAAGCAGTTCGACGAGGGCGGCCCCGCGGTAGGTCGTGTCCGACACCTCGCCGAGGAGCCGGGCGGCGAGCAGCACCAGGATCGGGCGGATCTGCTTGCCTTTGTGCTTGAGGACGTACTGCGTCACCTTGTCGAGCAGCCACACGTCCGACTTCATCGCCGCACGGAAATGCTGCTGGAAGGCCGCGAGGTCGGCTTCGATGGGCGCGCGGATCTCGGCGAGCGAGCGGGTCGGAGCCAGCGCGAGGAGCGCGGCAGGGTCCGAAGGCGCGGCAGTAGGGGGCGAGGCGGGGAGCACCGGGGCTGGGTTCGCCGGGGTGGGGAGGGCGAGGGTGTCGGGCATGGCGTGCCGCAGTGGGCAACTTTCACTCTGGATTGAAAGCTGCTACGCGGCGGGCCGAGGCCTGTTGCGAACTCAGGTCGAAACGCGCCCCGAAAAAGTTCCCAGGGGGCGGGCTGCCCGAGAATGACCGCAGCACCGTCGCGGAGCTTCAGGACCGTCGCTGCGCCGGTCGGCTAGGGCACGTCCACGCCGCGTGTCGCCTGCAGGACGGCATACCACTCCTGGCGCTCGAGCGTGAGCTGCGCGGCCTCGACGGCGGCGCGCAGGCGCTCCGTCTTGCCGGTGCCCAGCACGGGGCAGATGCCCGACGGATGCTGCAGCACGAAGGCGAGCGCGGCCTGGTCCAGGCTGGCGTTGTGGTGGGCGGCGATCTCCGCGAGCACGGTGCGGACCCGCGTGGCTTGCGCATCGTCGCCCGAGAAAAGGCGTCCGCCGCCGAGCGGGCTCCAGGCCATCGGTCCGTAGCCATGCTGGACGGCATGGTCGAGCGTGCCGTCGAAGAGCGTGTCGGTATGCAGAGCGGACACCTGCACCTGGTTGGTCACCAGCGGCAGATCGAGGTGGGCCTGGAGCGCATCGAACTGCGCAGGGCTGAAGTTGGACACGCCGAACGCGCGGACCTGGCCGGAGCGGTGCAGCGCGTAGAACGCCTCGGCGACCTCGTGGGGGTCGAGGAGCGGGTCGGGGCGGTGGAGGAGGAGCAGGTCGATGTAGTCGGTGTGCAGGTTCGTGAGCGACTGCGCGACCGAGGCGCGGATGTGGGCCGCCGAGGTGTCGTAGTGCTTGATGCGGTGGTCCGGCCGCGCGGGCATCACGAGCGCGATGTTGCACTTGGTGACCAACTCCATCCGCTGCCGGAGCCCAGGCCGCAGCGCAAGGGCTTCGCCGAAGAGCGCCTCGCACGTGTAGCCGCCGTAGATGTCCGCGTGGTCGAACGTCGTCAGGCCGAGGTCGAGGGCCGCCTGGATCCAGTCGAGGCGTTGCGCGGGCGTGAGGTCCCAGGAGGCGAGGTTCATCAGGCCAGGGATGATCCGGGTGACCTCCGGGCCAGAGGGGTGGAGACGGGTGCGCATGGTGGGGGACCGAGCGAAGGGCTACGTTCAGAGATAGGGTGCTAGGAGGAAAGGTAGCAGCCACCAGTCGGGGAGACGTCTGGGCCGGGGCAGAATTCAAACCGAAGTACCCGACGCGGAGGCGGCTGCCCCAACGAGCGCGCGGTTGGAGGCTGTGGCCCGCTTGGCTTGGGCTGACAGCGACCGGATGCAACCGTCGAACACGGAGGCAGGGCGGGAGCCGGGTCCCGGTTGGAGAACGCGCGGAGATTGCACGCAGGCCGGTGCCGCGCTGCCCGTATACTCTGCGCCGACGGAACCTAGGCGCGACGATGGGCGCGCCTGATACCGTGGCCCTGCATTGGGAGCGGTGTTCTCTACCACCGAGCCGTCTACCCTCGCACACCCTCCAGCCCTCCCGTGTCGATGAGCGCACCCTCCGCGACCGTCCCCGACAGCGCCGCCAAGGCGTTCTGGGACGAAACCCTCCGCCAGAAAACCCTGCCCGTCATCGACCCGGCGGCGTTCTACGACAACTGGCGCTTCACCAAGCGCGCCTTCCTCGACCGCCTCGGCGACCCCGCCGGCAAGCGCGTCCTGGAGGTCGGCTGCGGCAACGGCCACCTCTCGATGTACATGGCGAAGCTCGGCGCGCACGTCACCGCGACCGACTTCTCGACGACGTCGATCGAGCAACTGGCCCCGCTCGCGGAGAAGAACGGCGTCGCTGACCGCGTCGTCGGACACCAGTGCGACGCGCTCGACCTGCGCGAACTCCTCGACGATGGCGGCGAGCCGTATGACCTCGTCTACGGCAAGTACATCCTGCACCACGTCGAGCCGTTCGACCAGTTCGCCGACGTGCTCCGCGACGTGACCGCCGAGGGCGGCCGCGGCGTCTTCCTGGAGAACAACGGCCGCAACCCGCTCCTGAACTTCTCGCGCAACTACCTCGCGGGCCGCGGGGGCATCCCCAAGCACGGCGACGACGACGAGATCCCGCTCCTCCCCGAGGAGGTCGAGATGCTGCGCGCGCGCTTCCCGCACGTCGAGGTGCTGCACCCCGATTTCGTGTTCTTCCGCAAGCTGAACACGTATGTTTTCAAGCACCAAGCGAAATACGGCCGCCTCCTCAAGCTGACGAAGGACATCGACCAGGCGCTCTGGCGCACGGTGCCGCCCGTGCGGAAGTACAGCTACTACCAGATCGTCGAGTTCGCCAAGTAGAACCTCTGTAGCATGCTGGGCCGTCAGACAGCGGAGCAACTGTTGCGTGTTACGTATTGCGTGTAGGCTCCTGAGCAAAACGCGCAACACGCAACACGAAGTACAGGCTGAACCTGACGGTCTAGGGCACGCGCGTTCAGTACCGCTGTGCTCGTACGCCTAGAACGCTACTCCCACGCACACCCTCGCTGCTGGCTCCCTCCGCCATGCACGTCGCGCTGCTTTTTCCCACGCTGCCGCCCCGCCTCGACGGCATCGGCGACTACACGGCCCGCCTCGCCGCGGAGCTGGGCGCACGCGTGCGGACGACCGTCCTGACCGCGCAGACCGATGCGGCCCCGATCCCCAGTGTGATGGTCGATGTCGCGTTCTCCAAGACGTCGCGCAAGGGCATCCTCCAAGTCGTGGACGCGGTCGCAAATCGCTTCGAGGCGGACCGGCCCGACTGGCTGGTGGTGCAGTACAACCCGTTCTCGTACGGCACCTACGGGCTCAATCCGTGGCTTCCGCTCGCCGTGCGGCAGCTCAAGAAGCGCATACCGAGCCTGCGGGTCGCGCTTATGATCCACGAGCCGTTCGTGCCGCTCACGACGCCGACCTACCTCGTTGAGACGCTCTGGCAGCGGCCGACGCTCTGGGCGCTCGGGCGCATGGCCGACGCCGTGTTCACGTCCATCGCGCCGTGGGCTGAGCGCTTCGCGGGATGGTTCGATCGCACGCCCGTCCGGCACCTGCCCATCGGCTCGAACATCCCGCTGGAGGGGGTCAGCCACGAAGCCGCGCGGGACGAGTTCGGGCTCAGTGACACCTTCGCTGTGGGCCTCTTCGGCAGCGGCTTCACGAAGGGCATGGACGCGCACGTCCGCCAAGCCATCCGCGCGATCCTCGACGTGCAGCCGAACGCGACGCTCTGCTATGTCGGGCGGCGCGGTGCCGCGCTCCGGGTCGCGCTCAACACGCCCGGCAGCCGCGACGTGCCGTTCCGCGACCTCGGCCCGCTCCCCGCCGACGCCGTCTCGCGTGCCTTCTCGGCGTTCGACCTCTACCTCGCGCCCTACCCCGACGGCTTCTCGACGCGGCGCGGCTCGACGATGGTCGCCCTCCAGCATGCCACGCCGACGGTGACCACGCTCGGCCACCTCTCCGATCCCATCGTACACGCCGAGGCCGGTCAGGCCTTCGCGGCGACGCCGTCGGACGACCCGGCTGCGTTTGCCCAGGCTGCGGCGACCTTGGCAGGCGACGACGCGTCGCGCGCGGCACTCGGAAGCGATGCCCAGGCGCTGTATGCCGCCCAATTCGACTGGCCGCTCGTCGCCGACCGCCTGCTCGACGCGCTCGGGCACGACAACGTGGCAGCGCAGAACCCCGAGGTGCAGCATGCCTGAGACCCTCGCCCAGCCCACCTCGCAGCTGGACGCGGCCGACGCGCCGGTCAAGGTGCTCTTCATCGCCGGGTGGGGGCGCAGCGGCAGCACGCTCGTGGGCAACGTCCTCGGGAGCGTGGACGGCTTCGTCCACCTCGGCGAGGTGCGGCACGTCTGGGAGCGCGGCGTCCGCGACAACGCCGTCTGCGGCTGCGGTGAGCGCTTCGACGCCTGCCCCGTCTGGCGCCCCGCGTTCGACGCGGCGTTCCCAGAGGGGATCGACTGGACGCGCATGGCGCGCATCCGCGAGGCCCTGCCGCAGATCAAGGGACTGCTGCCGCATCTCGTGAAAGGCCGCACCGCATTCGACCACCCCGAGGCGGCGGGCTACCATGCGGATCTGCGGCGGATGTACCAGGCGCTCCGCGCGTCCTCCGGCGCGCGCGTCCTCGTCGACTCGTCGAAGTTTCCATCGTACGCGGAGTCGCTGCTGCAGACGGACGCCGTGGACCTCTACCTGCTCCACCTCGTCCGCGACCCACGCGCCTCGGCCTACTCATGGCGCAAGAAGATCACCCGCAAGGACGGCGGTGGTGCGGCTGAGATGCAGCGCTTCTCGACGGCGGCGAGTGCTCGCAAGTGGTCGGCGTGGAACGGCGTGCTCGAACTGATGCGCCGCCGCACCCCGACGCGTTACCAGCGGCTGCGCTACGAAGACTTCATCGCCGCGCCCGAAGCCTCCGTGCGCCGCGTCCTCGACTGGATCGACGAGCCCGCCGAAACGCTGCCGTTCGTCGCGCCCGATGCCGTGGCGATGGGCGAGAACCACACGGTGTGGGGCAATCCGAAACGGACGGCAGGCGGCACCGTGCAGTTGCGCATGGACGACGCCTGGCGCGCGCACCTCCCTACGCGGGACCGCGCGACGGTGACGGCGCTGACGTGGCCGTTCCTGCTGAAGTATGGCTACGTGGGAGGGCGATGAAAGCTGAAGCACGGACAGCACCCCCTGTTTCGCTCCCCATGAAGGGTCGCGAAACGGTCCCCCTCGCAAGCGAGAGGGACATTTCAGGTGGTGGCCGAACGCGGACTAACGAAGGCGCGATGCCGACGGTCGGCATTGTGATGCCGCTGGCGGAGCAGCGGGGCGGAGCGGAGCTTCTGTTATTGCAACTGCTACAAGCCAATGAGGCGCTTGTCGTGGCGGGCGAGGCAGGGTGCCGCTACGCCGTCGCGTTTCTCGAAGACGGGCCGATGGTGGCCGCTGTCCGTACGCTCGGCGTGCAGGCCGAGGTGTTCGACGCGGGCCGCGTGCGGCAGGTTGGGCGGCAGGTCGGTACCGTGCGGCGCATCGCGGCGTGGCTGCGCGCGCTCGACGCCGATGCGGCGCTCGCGTGGATGCCGAAGGGACACCTCTACAGCGGCCCGGCCGCACTCCTCGCGCGCATCCCGGCGTTCTGGTTCCAGCACACCATCACCTCAAAAAACCCGATCCACCGCACGGCGACGCTGCTGCCCTCGGCGTCGATTCTGTGCTGCTCCGAGGCGGCGAAGGCCGGCCAGGCAACGCTCTGGCCGCCGCGCCACGCCGAGGTGCTCTACCCGGCTGTCAACCTCGCGCGGTTCGATGCGGACGCGTTGCCTTCCGTCGCCGCCCTGCGCGCGAAGCTCGATCTGCCGACAGATGCCTTCGTCGCGGGCATCGTGGGGCGGCTTCAGCATTGGAAGGGGATCCACGTGTTCGTCGAGGCCGCGGCGCAGGTCGCGCGGGCGCACCCCGACGCCGTGTTCGTGGTCGTCGGCGGGCCGCACTTTTCGGAGCCAGACTATCCCGGCGAACTCGCGGCCCTCGCCGAGCGGCATGGTATCGGCGACCAACTCCGTTTCGTCGGGCATCAGCCGAACGTGCCGGAATGGATGAATGCCTTTGACGTGCTGGTGCACGCCTCGACGGGTCCTGAGCCGTTTGGCATGGTAATTTTGGAGGGCATGGCGCTGGGCAAGCCGGTCGTCGCCACGGCGCACGGCGGCCCGCTCGAAATCGTGACACCGGAGTCAGGGCTGCTCGTCCCGCCCGGCGAGCCCGATGCCCTCGCCGATGTGCTGCGCCGCCTCGCCGCCGACCCGGCTGCGCGGGCTCACCTCGCCGACGGGGCGCGGGCCCGTGCCGCGCAGTTCAGCACCGAGCGCCTCGCCCGCGACGCCGCCGCCCTCGTCCGCCGCCATCTCGCCTGACTCACCGCCATGAGCAGCCTCCTATGAGTTCTCTCGTAGCCCACCTTCGCCTCAGCCCGTCGCAGTGGACGGCGCTCAAGCCCGTGCTCATCACGCTGGGTGTGGCGCTGTTCTGTGGCTGGGCCGTCGCCACGGAGCAAGCGCGGCTCGCGATTGCGGGTGGGATGCTCTTCGCGCTCATCGCCGCCGGGAGCGTCACGCCGCGCCTGATGATCGTGGTGCTGCTCGGCATCCTCTGCTTCCTCGGCGACTTCCGGCGGTTCATCACGATCACGTATCCGAACTCCGGCCAGGACCCGATCCTGCTCGTCCCGCCGCTCGTCGTCGGGCTGATGGTCGCCTCGCTCGTGGCCACGAAGTCGCTGCGGTTCGACAGCACGCTCTCGAAGTGGGTCGTGGCGCTGCTGATCCTGATGACGCTCCAGATCCTCAACCCGGCGCAGGGCGGCATGAGCGTCGGCATCGCGGGGGCGCTCTTCACCATCGTGCCGGTGTGCTGGTTCTGGCTCGGGCAGATCTATGCGACCGAGGAGATGCTCAACAAGCTCGTCCTCGTGGCGCTGCCCGTCATCGCCGTGCTTGCGGGCATTCTGGGGCTCTACCAGGTGTTTGTCGGCTTCCTGCCGTTCGAGCAGGAGTGGATCGACACCGAGGGCTACTCCTCGCTCTGGGTGGCCAGCGACGTGGTGCGGCCGTTCTCGTGGTTCACGGCAGCGTCGGAGTACGCGGGCTTCCTGATGATGTCGATCGTGGCGCTCTGGGCGATGGTGTCCACGCGCAAGCGGCTCGATCTGCTGCCCATTGTCGCGTTCCTCGTCATCGCGCTGTTCTTGATTGGCAGCCGCGGTCCCATCGTGAAGGTGCTCGCGCTCGTGCCGCTCGTCTGGGCGATCACGAGCCGGAGCGCCGCGTCGTGGGTGCCGCGCCTCGTGATTGCGGTGGTCATCACAATCGGCGCGGCAGGGTACAGCCTCACGGCCGTCTCGTCGATGGAGATGGAGAGCGGGGCGGCTGACGTGCTCGTGGGCCGCAACGCCGACGGCCTCCTCAACCCAATGGACGCCGAGACTTCGACCGTCGGCAAGCACGGCGACATGATGGAGCGCGGCTTCCTCTCCGGCTTCTCAACACCGCTCGGCCTCGGGCTGGGGTCGACGACGCCAGCCGCGAAGAAATTCGGCGGCAACCGCAAGTCGAGCGAGTTCGACTACACGAACCTCATCCTCTCGCTCGGCCTGATGGGCATGGTCATCTACGGCGGCATCCTGCTGCTGGTGGGATGGAACGCGTTCTGGTACTACCTCCAGATGCGAACAACGCTCGCCCTGGCGATGGGTGGCATGCTGCTCATCCACATCGGAGGGTGGACCCGCGGGACAGAGTACTTCCTCGCCGCGTGGTGCTGGTTCCTCATCGGCGCGCTCGACCAGTTCACGACGCGCCGCCGCCAGCAGCTCGAAGCCGAGAAGGCCACGCTCGACGAGGAAGAGGATGAAGCCGAACTCGTGCTCGCCTAGCCTTGCACGAACACGAAGGACAGACGCACAGCCGTACCGCTACCAACGATCTAGAACTCCCACCTGCTTCGAGCCGCTCGCTCGGTCAGCGTCGAACCCCTCCCTCCACCTCGATGCGCCTCGCCCTAGTCACCCACAATCTGATCCGCGGCGACGGCCAGGGCCGCGTCAACGCCGAGGTCGCGCACGCGCTCGCCGACGCCGGGCACGCCGTGACGCTCGTGGCGGCCCGCGTGGACGACGACCTCGCAGCTCGCGACCGCGTGACGTGGCAGCGCGTCGAGCCGGGCCGCGGGCCGACGCAGTTGGTCAAAAACCACGTCTTCGCGCGCCGCAGTGCCCGGTGGCTGGAGTCCCGCCGCGCTGAATACGACCTCGTCGTGGCCAACGGCTTCGTCACGTTCGCGCCCGCCGATGTCAACGTGGCGCACTTCGTCCATGGCGCGTGGCTGCGCTCGCCGGTCCACGTCTCGAAGCTGCGCGGCGGCGTGTTCGGGGCCTACCACAAGCTCTACACGAGCGTCAACGCGCGCCTCGAACGCCGCGCCTTCGCCGACGCGAAGCGGGTGATCGCCGTTGCCGAGCGCGTCCGCGGCGAGTTGGTCGAGATCGGCGTGCCGTCGGAGAAAATCACCGTGGTCAACAACGGCGTGGACATCGAGGAATTCCATCCAGCCGTGATGAGCCCGGAAGACCGACGCGCGCTCGGGCTGCCCGGTACGAGGCCGGTGGCGCTCTTCGTGGGCGACATCCGCACGCCGCGCAAGAACCTCGACGGCACGCTTCGTGCGCTGGCACGCCTGGCCGACACGGAGGCGTCCGAATTGCGCCTCGCCGTGGCCGGGCGCGTCGCGGGCAGCCCGTACCCGCAGCTCGCCAAAGACCTCGGCGTCAGCGACCAGGTCCTGTTCCTGGACTTCCGCCGCGACCTCCCCGCGCTCATGCGCGCGGCCGACTTTGTCGTGTTTCCGTCGCGCTACGACCCGTTTGGGCTCGTCGTCACCGAGGCGATGGCCTCCGCGAAGCCCATCGTCACGGCCTCCACGGCGGGTGCCTCAGCGCTCGTGACCCCCGAGTCCGGCATCGTCCTCGACGACCCTGACGACGTGGCAGGCCTCGCCCACGCCATGCACACGCTCACGACCGACGCGGCGCTGCGGAGCCGGATGGGCCAGGCGGGACGAGCCATCGCCGAGCGGCACACGTGGTCCCGCATGGCGCAACACTACGTCGAGGTCTTCGAAGCCGTCGCGGCAGGCCGTGCGCCGATGCGGCTGGTGCGAGAAGGTGCGGCGAATCCGTCCGCGCCCGTGCCCTCCGGCTCGTGAATCCGGCGCATTTCTTGGTAGCCTTGCAGCGTCGCACTCCCTCACCGTTCCTGCAAACGATTTCTCCATGACGAGCAACGTTGTGCCCGGAAGTATCTCGTGTTGCGTGTTGCGTGTTCGATGCGTACCAAACACGCAACACGCAATACGCAACATGGCCTGTGTGGTGTCGACGCCTATCCTTGAGGCAGGACGATGAACCCGCGCCGTCTCATTTTCGACCTCCGCACCCGGCTTTCGTCGGACGTGTCCCTCTTCTGGCTCTACCAGCCCTACATCTGGTGGGACCAGATCAAGTCAGGGTTGCGCTACGGAGCGAACGATGCCCGCGAGCACCGGCTGCGCGCCGACACGGAACTCGTCATCGACGGCTTCCAGGGCTCGGCCAACTCGTACGCGGCCGACCTCTTCAAGAGTTGGCAGACGCGCGACGTGTCGATGTCGCACCACATGCACGCCGCCGCGCAGATCGTACGGGCCGTGCGCCGCGAGCTGCCGACGGTGGTCACGATCCGCGAGCCCGCGAAAGCCGTCCTCTCGACGACCGCGCGCTGGCCGCACCTCGACGTGGCGCAGGTGCTGGAGGGCTACATCGCCTTCTACCACGCGCTCGTGCCCGTCGCCGACGGCCTTGTGCTCAGCCCGTTCGCGCGCACGATCCACGACTTCGGCGGCGTCATCGCTGAGGTCAACGCCCGCCACGGCACGGCCTTCGCCTCAGGCCCTGCGCTCTCAGGCGACGGGGCCAGCGCCGAGGTGGAATCGATCCGCGCTGCGCGCAAGGCGACGAGCCCCGAGCAGGAGCGCCGCCGCGCCGAAAAACAAGCCGACCTCGACCGCTGCGCCGATCTCTTGGCCCAGGCCGACGTGGTCTACGCGGCGCTCGTGGACGCGTGCGACGTGACGACCGAGCCGACGCCCATCCCGCCTGCGCCCATTTCCTAAGCCCATCCCGCTATGCTGCCGAGTCCTGCCGCCCCGCCGGTGTCGCCGCGCACGCCTGCGACGCTCCTCACGCTCCAGATTGGAATGGGCTGGTTTCCCGAGCAGGCGGGCGGGCTCAACCGGATGTACTACCACCTAATGCACGCGCTGCCTGAGGCTGGCGTCGGCGTGCACGGCATCGTGGCGGGCTCGACGGGCCTGGCCGCGCAGACGCATGGCCGCGTCCGCGCATGCGCCCGCGCCGATGCGCCGATGCCGTCGCGGCTCTGGCAGGCGCGCTCGACGGGCCGCCGCATGCTCCAGGCGCTCCGCCCCGACGTGCTCGTGAGCCACTTCGCGCTCTACACCGCTCCGCTGCTCGGCGCGATGAACGACCAGCCCCTCGTGGTGCACTTCCACGGACCGTGGGCCGCCGAAGGGGCCGTCGAGGGGGCTTCCGGCATGGCTGCGCGCGCCAAGTGGGAACTCGAACATCAGGTCTACCGCCGCGCTGACCGCTTCATCGTGCTCTCGGAGGCCTTCCGCGACGTGCTGCACCGCCGCTATGATGTGGCACTCGACGCCATCGACATCATCCCCGGCGGCGTCGATGCGTCGGCGTTCGACTCGAACCTCAGCCGGAAAGAAGCGCGCGAGCTGCTGGGCTGGCCGACGGATCGCCCAACGGTGCTCGCCGTGCGCCGCCTCCAGCCGCGTATGGGACTGGAAGGGCTCATCGAGGCGGTCGAGACGGTGCGGCAGCAGGTGCCCGACGTGCAGGTGATGATCGCGGGCAGGGGTGCGCTGGCCGCGACGCTCCAAGCGCAGATCGAAGCGCTCGGGTTGAGCAAGCACGTCAAGCTCCTCGGCTTCGTGCCCGACGCCGACCTCCCGCTCGCCTACCGCGCCGCCGACGTGAGCATCGTCCCGACGGTCGCGCTCGAAGGCTTCGGCCTCATCACGATCGAATCGCTGGCAGCGGGCACGCCGGTCCTCGTGACGCCCGTCGGCGGCCTCCCCGAGACGGTGCGCGGCCTCGACGCCTCGCTCATCCTCGACGACGCGGCCCCCGCGACCGTTGCCGAGGCCCTGGCTGGCGCGCTCACCGGTGCCCGCCCGCTCCCCGACGCGGACGCCTGCCAGGCCTACGCACGCGCGACGTTCGATTGGTCCGTCATCGCTGCGAAGACGGCTGAGGTCTACCAACGCGTTGTCGCAGGTCATAGGTCTTAGGTCACAGGTCAGGAGGCTTCTCAATTTCTACGATCCAGGGATCTTCGACGTGCGACCTGCGACCTTGGACTTGCGACCTACGACCTTCCCTCGCACGCTCTTCCTGGACCATGCGGCGGTGCTGGGCGGGGCGGAGCTGTCGCTGCTCGACATCGCGCGGGCGGCGGGGCCGGAGAGCGTGGTGGCGCTCTATGGCGACGGGCCGTTCCGCGACCGGCTCTCCGAGGCCGGCGTGGCCGTCGAAGTCCTGGATGCGCCGCAGGCGTTGCTCGACGTGACGCGCGACGGGGGGCTCGCCGGGGCGCTTGGCGTGGTGCCCGCAATCTGGACGCAAGCCCGGCGTGTGGCGAAGCGGCTGCGCGACTTCGATGTGGCGCTCGCCAATTCCCAGAAGGCGTTCGTGACGGCGGCGCTCGCAGCCCCGATGGCGCGGCGGCCCGTGGTGTGGCACCTCCGCGACGTGATGACCGCTGACCATTTCAGCCGCGCCAACCGAACCGTGGCCATCACGCTCGCCAACCGCTTCGCTGCCGCGGTGATCTGCAACAGCCAGGCCACCGCCGATGCGTTCGTGGAGGCCGGGGGCAAGGAGAAGCTGGTGCGTGTTGTGCTCAACGGCATTGACGCTGCGCCGTTCGACGCAGTGACGGACGTCGAGGTCGCCGAGGCCAAGGCCGCGCTGGACCTCGACGACCGGCCCGTGGTGGGCGTCTTTAGCCGCCTCGCGCCGTGGAAGGGCCAGCACGTGCTGCTCGACGCACTCGAAGACCTGCCCGATGTGCAGGCGCTCGTCGTGGGCGACGCCATCTTCCCGGAGGACCGCGCCTATGCTGAGACGCTGCAGTCTCGCGCGGCGCAGCCGCCGCTCGCAGGGCGCGTC
>JBCDFF010000063.1:0-14365 GCA_039178415.1 Bacteroidota bacterium | reverse complement strand
TGGACGCTACAAGGTGCGCTGGCCGTAGGTGTCGATCATCACGTAGGGATACAGCTCCGGCAGCGCGCTGGCCGTATCGAGCGCGGCGACCTCGTCGGGCGTGAGGTCGAGGTCGGCCGCGCCGAGGTTGTCGTCGAGCTGGGCCATCGTGCGCGCGCCGAGGATGACGCTCGACACCCACGGCTTCGCGCGGAGCCAGGCGAGGGCGACCTGGGCGTAGCTCGCGCCGCGGGATTCGGCGACCTGCCCAACCACCTCCAGCGTGTCCCAGTTGCGCGCCTGCGAGCGGCGCTCCCACGACTCGGCCTGCTCTTCCGTCGCCGTCGCGATGCGGCCCTCCGTCGGGCGCTCGCCGCGCTGGTACTTGCCCGAGAGGAACCCGCCGCCGAGCGGCCCCCACGGCACCAGGCCGATGCCCTCGCTCACGAAGAGGTCCTCGAACTCGTACTCGATGTCGCGCTGGACGAGGCTGTACTGGTACTGCCCTGCGACGAAGCGGTCGGTGGTCCGCGCGTCGCTGAGGGCGAGCGCCTTCATCACCTGCCACGCCTTGAAGTTCGAGACGCCGAGGTAGCGCACGTGGCCCTGCCGGACGAGGTCGTCGAGCGCGCGCATCGTCTCATCGAGCGGCGTGAAGGGGTCCCAGCAGTGGACGTAGAGCACATCGATCACGTCGGTGTCGAGCCGCCGGAGGCTCGCGTGGACACCGTGCATGATGTGGTGGCGCGAGAGGCCCTGGTCGTTCTTGCCGGGGCCGGTCGGGAAGCGCACCTTCGTCGCGAGGATCACCTGGTCGCGGCGGTCCTTGATGGCCTGCCCGGTGATCTCCTCGGAGCGGCCCTGCGCGTAGCCGTCCGCCGTGTCGATGAAGTTGCCGCCCGCGTCGAGGAAGCGGTGGATCATGCGCGTGGCGTCCTCCGGGCCAGTGCTGCGCGGCCCGGCCTCGCCGAAGATCATCGTGCCGAGGCACAGGTCGGAGACGAGGAGGCCGGTGTTGCCGAGACGTCGGAATTGCATAGGGAGGAGAGCGATAGAGCGTGAGTGGGAGGCGTGGGTGCTAAGCTACCGTAGGTGTCCGCGCGCCTGCGGACTTCCTGGGTACACGACGTCCTCCCTCCGGACCCGTGCGGCTCCTACCTTTCTCCCTGTTTCACACCCGCGCTCCCCGTTGCCCGCCGACGATGCCTGCCCATTCGCCTGGTCCCCTGCCGCCCCGTGCGTCCCGGCTCGCCAGCTGCGTCTTGCAGGTGGGGCTCCTGAGCGCCATCGTGGTTGTCGGGTTCCAGCGCTCGTTCGACCTCGACCGGTTCTTCGTACCCAAGGAGTTGGTCCTTCATGCGACAGCCGCGCTCGCGGGTGCGTTGGTCCTGGTCCGCGTGCGGCGGGTCTCGTTCACGTGGGTCGACCTCGCTGTGCTCGGCTTTCTCGTGGCCAGCGCCCTCTCGGCGGCCTTGGCGACGAATCCGTGGGTGGCGGGACGCGCGCTCGCGCTCAGCCTCTCCGGTGCCACCGTGTTTTGGGCGACGCGCGCGCTGCACGACGATGGGCTCGCGGACCGGCTCCTCGGCACTGCGGCCGTGGCGGTCGTCCTCGCCGCGGTGACGGCGTTGTTGCAAGCGTACGGGCTGACGAGTGCCTTTTTTGCCACCGAACGCGCACCGGGCGGCACGCTCGCCAACCGGAATTTCGTCGGCCACCTCGCCGCGTTTGGGCTGCCGCTGTTGCTGCTGCCCGCGCTCCGCGCACGTCGCTGGACGACCGTGCTGCAGTGCATCGCAGGCGTCGTGCTTGTGGTGGGCATCCTGGTGCTGACGCGCTCGCGAGCGGCGTGGCTGGCGGCGGCGGCGGTGCTCGCCGTGCTGACGCTCGGCCTCCTACTCGCGCCCGCGCTCCGGCGCTGGGCCCTCGTTGGACGGCTGGTGCTGGTCCTGGCCGCTGTGGCGGGCGGAGGCGCGCTCGCCACCCTGCTCCCCAACGCGCTCGACTGGCGCAGCGACACGCCCTACCTCGAAACCGCTCAGGGCGTCCTCAACTACCGCGAGGGCAGCGGGCGGGGCCGCCTCCTGCAATACCAGCGGAGCCTCGCGCTCGTCCGGGCGGCGCCGGTGCTGGGCGTAGGCCCCGGCAACTGGGCCGTCGCCTACCCCGGCGTGGCCCCGGCGGGCGACCCGTCGCTCTCGGGGAGCCAGGCGGGCATGACCTCAAACCCATGGCCGAGCAGCGACGCCGTGGCGCTGGTCTCCGAGCGCGGTGTGCTGGGCGCGGTGCTCGGGGTGCTCTTTGCAGGCGGCCTGCTTCTCACGGCCGTGCGGACGCTCCGCCGCGACCACGATGCCACCGCTGCCGCGCGGGCGGTGCTGCTCCTGTCGATGGGCACAGGCCTCGCCGTCGCGGGCGCGTTCGATGCGGTGCTGCTGCTGGCCTGGCCGGTGCTGCTGGCCGCGACGGTGGCCGGGGCTACGTTTTCGGACTCGCACGCCTCACACGTCGCGGTGCCGCGCTGGCTCAAGGTGACGACGGTCGCGCTGCTCGTCGTTCTCTCGGGGGTGAGCACGGTGCGGAGTGCGGGCCAGTGGGCGGCGATGCAGGCCTACGAAGCCGATGAGAGCCGGGCCGCGCTGGAGCGCGCGGCGGCGGGCGATCCGGGGAACTATCGCCTCCACCTCCGGCTTGCTCAACGCACACGCGGGGCCGACCGCTGCCCGTATGCCCTCGCCGCTGCGGGCTTGTTTCCGCACGCCGAGGCCGCCCAGCGCCTCGCGGCGCGGTGCGAGTGAGAGTCGGCCACATGGCGTGCACGACGTACACAAAAAACGCCTCCCCGGGATACGAGGAGGCGCTGTTGGAGGCGTGCCCGGGAGGATTCGAACCCCCGACCTTCTGATCCGTAGTCAGACGCTCTATCCAGCTGAGCTACGGGCACATTGCACGGCAGCATGTGTGCTGCACAGGACGATAAATATAGAGCGCTCCTGGCTCGCCCCCCAAGTGAAGACTCGGCAGAGCACGCAGCCTCTTCAACACAGGCGCTTCGCTTCCATCCAGACGACCCGCTGTCATGCGCCAGACCTACCAGACCAACACCCCGTGGGAGCCCATCGTCGGCTACAGCCGCGCCGTGCGCGTCGGCCCGCACGTCGCGGTGACGGGCACCACGGCGACGGATGCCGAGGGCGCTCTCGTCGGCGAGGGCGACGCGGCGGCGCAGACCGAGCAGGTGCTCCGCAACATCCGTGCGGCGCTCGAAGCGCTCGGCGCGCGCATGGAGGATGTCGTGCGGACGCGGATCTACGTCACCGACATCGAGCGCGACTGGGAGGCCGTCGGACGCGTCCACGGCGCTGTCTTCGGGCATGTCCGCCCGGCGACCACGATGGTGGAGGTCGCCCGGCTCATCGACCCCCGCATGCTCGTCGAGATCGAGGCGGACGCTCTGGTCGCGGACGCCCAGGACAGCGGGAGCTAGCTCGCCGCTTCGCCCGCTACCACGACCGCCTCACCACGACCGCCTCACCACGACCGCCTCACCACGACCGCCTCACCACGATGCTTCGTCCGGCACGGCGGGCGGTGGTGGGACCGGTGGGGGCGCTGCGGTCGTGCGCTCGACCGTCACGCGCAGGCCGCCCGTCCAGCGGGCAACGCCGTTGAACACGAGCGCAAACACCCAACCTGCCACAAAGCCGCCGACCGCGCTCAGGAGCGGAAGCAGCAGCACCGACGCCAGCATCGCGCCGAGCTGCACCTCAGCGAAATCGCTCCAGAACGTTGTCACGACGGGCACCGTGAACGCCAACACCACGCCGAGAAGCAAGCCAAGCACAGCGTAAACGACGGCCCCGACGCGGGCGCAGGCGAACGGCGCGAGGCGGCGGACGGTGAGCAGTTCAGTTGGGCGCATGGCGTTGGGGCAGGCTGTCGGCTCTCAGCGGTCGGCTCTCAGCGATCGGATCGCTGACTCCCACAATACGCCTGCGCACGTTTCCGGGCGTAGCATACCGGTTCGGCGTCGCTTCGGGGCGCTTCCCCGAGACTACCGACGCCCCGCCCACCTCTTCTGCGCACTTCGCCCTTCCAACTTCGCACCTAGCCCAAGAGCCGCACGCGTTGGCGCGGGGCTCCCAGCCCCGATGCTTCGAGCAGCATCGCCACAAGGTCGTCCTTCGGCATCGACGTGCGGAGGCGGCGGCGGACGTAGATGCGCTTGACGCGTGCGCGGAGGTCCCACGTCGGGACGGTGCGGAGCCGCTTGGCCTCAGCGCGACGCACGGCCACCTTCGGCTCGTCTTTGGTCATCGTCGAGCGCCCCTCCATGTCGAGGCGCTGCGCGAAGTCGTAGCGTTCGTCTTTGGTCCAGGTCGCGGCGGTGGGGGTGGAGGTGTCCATGAGGGCAGAACGAGATGAATCCAGGGCAAGGGCACAGGCCGCTCGCGACGAGCGACCCCCTGCATACGCACCACGCCGCAAACCGTTCAGACCATAGCGTTAGGTTGCGTTTGCGCATGCCACGCTGCTGCTCACATCGGCATAGCCCTCCGGGACCGGCACGAACGTCGGCGCGCCCGTGGGGACCGTCTTCGCCTCAGGCGGCAGGTCGATGGCGGGTAGCGTGAGCGGCAGATCGTAGCCGTCGGGGATCGGGTTAGGCTCGGCCCAGAGTGTCCCGCGCGTCGTCTCCATGACGACGTGGTCGCCCGCGCGGCCGAGGACGTAGTCGCGCGTGAGCGGCACCTTGCCGTCGGGCGTGTCGAGGACATACGTGGGCACGGCGAAGCCCGACGTGTGGCCGCGCAGCCCGCGCATGAGCGCCATGCCGGTCTCGATGGGCGTGCGGAGGTGAGCCGTCCCGCCGATGAGCTGCGCTTGGTAGATGTAGTACGGCCGGACGCGCATCGCCACGAGGCCTTCCGAGAGCGCCTTCATGGTCGCGAGGTCGTCGTTGATGCCGCCGAGGAGTACCGTCTGGTTGCCGACGGGCACGCCCGCCTCGGCGAGCTTCGCGCACGCCTCGCGCGCCTCGTAGGTGAGTTCGCGCGGGTGGTTGTAGTGCGTGTTGAGCCAGATCGGATGGTGCGCCCGCAGGAGGTCGCAGAGGTCGTCCGTGATGCGGAACGGGTTGACGACGGGGAGGCGGCTGCCCAGCCGGATCACCTCGACGTGCCGGATCGCGCGCAGCTCGCCGAGGAGCCACGCGAGTTGCTTGTCGGCGAAGACGAGCGGGTCGCCGCCGGTGAGGAGCACGTCGCGGATGCTGGGGTGCTCGGCGATGTAGGCGATGGCGGCGCGCAGCTCGTCCTTGCGCATCATCCACGCGCTGTCGCCGACCATGCGTTTGCGGAGGCAGTAGCGGCAGTAGATGCCGCACTCCGAGGTGACGCAGAAAGCGACGCGGTCGTCGTAGTTGTGGATGAGGTTCTTGACGGGGCTGTGGCCGACCTCGTCGAGCGGATCGACGACGCCCACGATGTCGGGCTCGAGCTCCCAGCGCTGCGGCACGACCTGCTGCCGGACGGGACAGTCCGGATCGAGCGCGTCCATGAGGCTGGCGTAGTAGGGCGTGATCGACCAGCGGAAGAGGCCGGCGGTGCGGTCGACGGCCTCGCGCTCGGAGTCGGTGGGGCGGATATAGCGCTCCAGCGTGGCGAGGTCGCGCACGCGGTGGCGCATCTGCCAGCGCCAGTCGGCCCAGTCGGCCACGGAGGCGTTGTGCTGCGGGAAGGCGGTCATGTCGATTCAGAGCGGCTATGTTTCTGCGCCGTGTTTCTGCGCCGTGCAACGCAGCGCGGCTAGCTTTGTGCACGGTTCGCCGAAAGATCGCTCGCCCTGCTCCCGGTACCATGTCCGCTCCCGAAGACCTCGCCTCGCGCCGCACCGACCTGGCCGACCAACGCACGCGGTTGGCGAACGAGCGGACGGCGCTGGCCAACGAGCGCACCCGGCTGGCGAGCGAACGGACGCTGCTCGCCTACGCGCGCACCGCGCTTGCCCTGGTGGCAGGCGGCGTGACGCTCCCGAAGCTGTTTCCCGAGAGCCCCGGCATCGCGGCGCTCGGCGTCGTGCTCTTCTCGCTCGGCCTGGTCGTAGCCGTGGTGGGCGTGGTTCGCTTTGTCACGCTGGCACGGCGGATGCGGCGGCTTCAGCAGGCCTCGAAGGCTTCCACGGCCAGGCCCTAGGCTTTAACATCCTTCGAACTCTGCGTTTAGGACTAATTTTCGCCTTTCCTCCGGCACGATGTTCGCCTACCCTTTGGGTAGTCACCGTCCGTCTAGCGCGTTTAGTGTCCCCGTCTAGGTTGCGTACCGGATTAGCGCCAACACGCACGACCCTGCCTCCGTACGCCACGTTCTCGCCGTCTATGATCCCTATGCTTCGCCTCGGTCCACTCGTCGCTCTGCTCATCGGCCTCCTCGCAGGCCCCACCTCGGCCCAGTCGCCTGCGCAAGACCGCGCCGACGCCCTCGGCATCGGGATCAACGTGTCGTGGCTGGAGCAGTACTGGCTCGGCACGCCTGACCTGAGCACCGCCCCGCTGTGGGCGGCCGAGTTCGCGCGCATCGCCGAGTTCGGCTTTCAGCACGTGCGCCTGCCGATCGTATTCGATGTCTACGCCGACACCGAGCCGCCCTACACCATCGACCCGGCCATCTGGGCCGTTGTGGACGACGTGGTCGCCACCACGCGCGACCTTGGCCTGATGCTGGTGCTCGACAACCACCACGGCCGCCTCGAAGACACCAACTTCGAGGAAGAACTCCCGCGGCACGTAGCGATCCTCGCCCAGCTCGCCGAGCGCTATGCCGACACCGACCCCGACCGGGTGCTTCTGGAGCTCTACAACGAGCCGCACGACCTCTCCAACGAGCGCTGGCACACGTTCCTCCGCGCCGCCATCGACACGATGCGGCAGGCCGCGCCGACCCACACGCTCGTCTACGGCGGCATCAACTACAACGGCGTAGAGGGCCTCGAACTGCTTGACCCCACGCTAGACGACAACGTGGTCTACGCGCTCCACATCTACGACCCGCTGATTTTCACTCACCAGGGCGCGGGGTGGGTCCAACCCGAGGCAGCCACCACAGGCATCCCGTTTCCCTACGATGCAGCCACAATGCCGCCGCTTGCCGCCGAGGCCGTTGGAACCGATGCGGAGTTCCTCTACGCTGCGTACCCCGAGCAAGGCACCCCTGCCTACGTGCGCGGCCGCGTCGAGCGTGCCGTAGCGTGGGCGCAGACGCACGCAGTGCCCGTCTGGCTCGGCGAGTTCGGCACGCTCAAGTTTTTCGCCGACAACGAGTCGCGCGTGATCTACACGCAGACGCTCGTGGACGCCGCGCGGGATACCGGCATGTCGTACGCCTACTGGGAGTGGAACGAGGGCTTCGGCGTTTTCGACGGACCTCCTACGCTGCCTATGAACGTCGACGATGCCAACGAGCGTCTTCTCAGCGCGCTGGGCGTCACCGTCGTGAGCGAGGAAGGCGCGACCCCTCCCGTTGCGGCCGGCTTGCAGGTCTACCCCAACCCCTCGGCGGGACGCCTCGTGCTCGAAGGCGAGCGGCTCGAACGCGGCGGGGTGTTCGATGTGCTCGGGCGCCAGGTCGCCACGTTCAACGCCCGCGGTGCCGCGCGCTTCGAGGTCACGCTACCCAGCACGCCGGGCGTCTACGTGCTCCGCGTAGCCACCGCCGACGGCACGACAACGCAACGAGTCGTCCGGCAGTAGGAGAGCCCAGGGCACGGGTGCACTCTTCACCCTGGATGCTTTACTCCGCCACGTGGCTGCGGCTACTTTGGTGCACGTCCCTCACGCCTCGCCTGCTCCCGTGCTCCCCCTCGCCCAGCCCGACCTTGGTTCGCTCGAAGAGCGCTACGTCCTCGACGTGCTGCGCTCGGGGCGGCTCGCGATGGGACCCTACACCGAGCGCTTCGAGGCGGCGATGGCCAGCCTCGCAGGGACGCGGCATGGCGTCGCGGTGAGCAGCGGCACGGCGGCGCTGCACCTCATCGTGCGCGGCCTCGGGCTGCAACCGGGCGACGAGGTCATCACGACGCCCTACTCGTTCGTGGCGTCGTCGAACGTGCTGCTCTACGAACAGGTCACGCCCCGCTTCGTGGACATCGAGCGACGAGGCTACGGCATCGACGTGGCGCAGATCGAAGCGGCGATCACGGAGCGCACGCGCGGCGTCCTCGCCGTGGACGTCTTTGGGCAGCCCGCCGACTGGCCCGCGCTCACGGCGCTCGCCGAGCGGCACGGCCTCGTCCTGATCGACGACGCCTGCGAAGCGCCCGGGGCGACCGTCGGCGGCCGGCGCATCGGAAGCTGGGGCGACGCCGCCGGGTTTGGCTTCTACCCCAACAAGCAACTCACCACGGGCGAGGGCGGCTGCCTCACGACCGACGACGACGCGCTCGCTGCGTTCGCGCGCTCCGCCCGCAACCAGGGCCGCGCCCACGACGCCCGCATGGAGCACGTGCGCCTCGGCTTCAACTACCGCCTCGACGAGCTCTCCGCCGCCGTCGGCCTCGCGCAGGTCGAGCGGGCCCCGGAGCTGCTCGCCGCCCGCGCCCGCGTGGCCGCGCTCTACGCCGA
Source organism: Bacteroidota bacterium (assembly GCA_039178415.1). GTDB lineage: Bacteria > Bacteroidota > Rhodothermia > Rhodothermales > Rubricoccaceae > JBCBEX01. The sequence continues at coordinate 5,769 of JBCDFF010000063.1, read as the reverse complement.
CGCCCTCGCCGACCAACCGCGCCTCCGCACCCCAACGACCGTGCGCGGCGCGCGTAGCTGGTTTGTCTACGTGGTCGAACTCGCCGCCGATGAACTCGCCGCGGAAGATCTCAACGACGGAGATCTCAACGCCGGTGATCTCAGCGACGCGGCGGCAGCCACGGCCCGCGACGCGCTCATGGCCCGCCTCCGCGCCGACGGCATCGGCTGCGCCCCCTACTTCCCGACGATCCACCTGCAACCGCTCTACCGCGAGCGGTTCGGCTTCGCGCCCGGCGTCTTCCCCGTGGCCGAGGCCGTCGCGTCCCGCACGCTCGCGCTGCCGTTCACCACGCGCATGACCGAAAGCGACGTAGCGCAGGTGGCTGACGCGCTCGCCCGTCACCTCCCGGCTGTCCTCGACGCGGCCCTCCTCGCCTAAACATGGGGACCGCATGAATACAGGCATCGCATGAGCGCGGGCTGGACCGACCGGATGCAGCGGGTCCGCGACCTTGCGCTCGTCGTGCCCGCCCTCGTGGTGGGGGCCCCGCTAGGGCTCGCGCTCGCCGCTGCGATCAAAGCCGAGGACGGCGGCCCGGTGTTCTTCCGCCAGACCCGTCCCGGCCGCGACGGCGCGCCGTTCGCCATCCTCAAGTTTCGCTCGCTGGGCACGCGGCCGCACGACCCCCACCGGCCCGACCTTGCCGCGACACGCGTCGGCGGCTGGATGCGGCGCTGGGGCGTGGACGAGTTGCCGCAGCTCTGGAACGTGCTGCGTGGCGAGATGAGCCTCGTGGGGCCGCGCCCCGTGCTCTTCGGCGAGATCGCGCTCTACGACGCCGAGCAGCGGCTCCGCCTCGCCGTCCGTCCCGGCCTCACCGGCTGGGCGCAGATCCACGGCCGCAACGCGCTCACCTGGCAGGAGCGCACCGCCCTCGACGTGTGGTACGTCCGCCACCGCTCCCTCCGGCTCGACGCGCGCATCCTGCTGCGCACCCCCCTCGCGCTCCTCCGCGGCGACGGCGTCTACGGCCCCGGCAACGAGGACGTTGTTGATTGATGATTGACGATTTTCGGTTTGCTCCTATCGAATCGACCATGCCTCATCGCCAATCGCACGTCCTTTGTCTCTATCAGCACTACAGCACGCCGGATGCGGCGGCGCACGGGCGGCTCTACACGATGCTGGACGCCTGGCAGGACCGGGTGACGACGGACGTGGTCACGTCGCGGCTGTGGCTGGACCGGCGACTGACGAGCGCCTACCCGGACGCGCCTGCCGGTACGCGGCTGCACGCGCTCGACGTGCCCTACGACAACGCGATGGGCGCGGCGCGGCGCCTCCCGGCCTACCTCCGCTTCGCCTGGCAGGCCGAGCGCCTCGCCCGGCGGCTGTTTAACGCGAAGAGGACCAAGCCCGACCTCGTCTACGGCATCTCGACGCCGCTGACGGTCGGCTGGGCGGCGCTGCGGGTAGCGCGGCACTTCGGCGTCCCGTTCGTCTTCGAGGTGCGCGACCTGTGGCCCGACTTCCCCATCGAGATGGGCGCGCTGCCGTCCCTGCTGGAGAAACCGATTGCGGGTCCGCTCTACGCGCTCGAACGGCGGCTCTACCGCGAAGCCGCGCGCGTCGTCGGCGTCTCGCCCGACATGACGGCGCACGTGCAGCGCGTTGTCCCCGAGGCCCGCGCCACGACGGTGCTGCAGGGCACCGACCTCCACCTGCTCGACACCATCGGCCCCCACGAGGTCGAGCGGCTGCGCCACGAGCACGGCCTCGGCGACCGGCGCGTGGTCCTCTACGCGGGCACGCTGGGCCGCGCCAACGCCATCCCCGAGACGCTTGCCGCGCTCGCCCACCTCGCCCACCGCGACGACCTTGTGTTCTGCTTCATGGGTGCGGGCTTTCACGCGGGGGCGATCCAGCAGCAGGCTGCGCGGCAGCCCAATATCCGGCTGCTGCCGCCCAAGGCCCGGCACAGAGCGCTCGCCTACTTCAAGCTCGCCGACCTCACGCTCGTCTCGTTCCTCGACCTGCCCGTGCTCGGCACGAACGCGCCCGCGAAACTCTTTGACAGCCTGGCTGCCGGTACGCCCGTCGTGGTGACGAACGCGGGCTGGACGAAGCGCCTCGTGGAGACGGAGCGCTGCGGCTGGCACGTCCCCCTCGCCGCTCCCGACGCCTTCGCCACCCGCCTCAAAGCGCTGCTCGCCGACCCCGCCGCTCTCACCGACGCGGGACAACGCGGCGAGACCTACGCTCGCAAGCACTTCGACCGCCGCGCACTCGCGCACGACATGGTGGCGCTCTTCGACGAGGTCATTGCGTCGGCAAGGGGATCGCCGAGGCCACAGGACGCCGTCAGCTAGCGGCCTACCACGGCAATGCGCTGCGTCGCGGTGCCGCTCGGCGTGACGAGGCGCACGAGGTAGACGCCGCTCGCGAGCCCGCTGCGCGGCGTCCACGCGACGGTGTGGCCGCCTGCCGATCTCGCCTCGTCGGCCAGCACGGCAACGTACCGCCCGAGGGCGTCGTAGACCTGCACCGAAACCGGCCCCGCCTCGGCGAGCGAAAACGATACCGTGGCGCGGTCAACCAACGGATTCGGATAGACGGGATCGAGGTGCACCGCACGCGGCACGGCGCGGTCGTCCTCCCACGCCACGACGAGCGACTCGGCCGAGCGGTACACGCCTGCGCCTCGGGTCCCGATGAAGGCAACGCCTTCCTCGTCGAAGGCGATGGCAGACTCGCCTATCACCGCGGTCCATGGCCTCGCAGGCACCTCCCAGGTGTCTCCTTGGTCGCGCGACACGTAGAACTGCCCCCGCGCACTCACGCCGACGAGCGTGCCACGTGCGCTCAGAATGATGTACGACACCTGGTACGGTGGCGCGTATTCCAGCACGGTCTCCCACGTGTCGCCGCCGTCAAGGGAGCGGCGGACGACTTCGTCATTGGCGGCGAAGAGGGCCGACTCCGACGCCGCAACCGCGTAGACCGGCTCGGCGAGCACCGAGGTCCACGTTCCATCTTCGGCCTGACGGTAGAGTTGCGGGGCTACACTCGTGACGACATAGCGGCGCCCGTCTGCCGCTAGGGCAATGTCGCGCACCCGTTCCTCTTCAAAACCGACGAGGGTGTACGTCTCGCCCCGGTCTTCGGAAACGTACACACCATCTCCAGCAGCCACGAAGAGGTGGCCCTCCGCCGTGGCTTCCAGGTTTGTGATCGAACCCGGCGGATCGAGTTGGACAGTGCCTTCTCCGTCAAGCCGGTAGGCGGCGCCGCCTGTCGTGGCGTAGGCCGTTCCGTCGGGTGCAACTTCGATAGCCTGACCGAACCCAGGTCCTTCGAGCAAGCGCGTCCACGTAGCGGCTCCGTCCTTGCGCGTGTACTCGAAGAGCATAGACCGACGCTGATCATCTACGATGCTGCCCGTCACCCAGGCGAGCGTGCGGCTTGCTCCTGTACCGAGACGGTTGACCGCGGTGAACGGGGCCACTGGGTAGGCTCGCACCCCGGCGGCATTCCATGCAAGGACCCCATCGGCGGTGGCGGCATACCCCTCGATGAACACGCCGGCCTGACGACGCACGGCCACATCGGCAACCGGAATAGGGCCAAGGTCAACGCCCGGCAGTACTTCGCGTGTCCATCCCTCCTCTGTTTCACGAAACAGCCCGGCCTCGGTCCAAAGCAAGCCGTCCTCTGGCTCGTACGGCATCCGCACGCTCATGTAACCGCCGGGGCCGTAATACGGCTGGAAGACTGGCATCGGCTTGGCGGTCCATTCGGCGCTCCCGGGCTCGTTGCGGAGCACGACGGATTCTTCGCGCCCCTCGACTTGACCGACTCCGTAGAGCACATCGCCGCCGAAGCGGACCATGACGGGCACAGCAGGCGGCGTAGAGGCATAGCGCTGCCAAGTCGCGCCGCCGTTCGACGAGCGGTAGACGATGGTGACCTCGCCGTTGTTGATGGTCGCGACGACAGCCACGGCCCCGTCGTCGTTGGCCGCAAGCGTGTAGAGGCGCTCGCCCTCGCCCAGCGCGAGCGACGCGACGGGCGTCCACGTCCGCCCATCGTCGGTGGAACGCGACAGTTGCGCTGGGCCTCCCAACGCATACCATTCCTGCGACCGGCCCGCAGCCAGGTCCCGAAGCGAAAAAAACGGCTGGATCTCCAGCGATTCATCGACGAACTCCCACGTGGTGCCTCCATCGAACGAGCGGGAAACGGCGTAGCTAGCGCACGCACACTCGCACGCACAGAGGATCGGTGCGAGGCCGTACACCGTCTCGCCATTGGCGATCAGCGCCTCCACATCGAGATGCGGTCGGCTTCCCTCTGGGGCGAAAAACTGCCCTGTAACGAGGCGGTTGCCTGCAAACAGACCCCGTTGGTCGTACAGACCATCCCCATAGGCACCCACCAGCGCCCCTCCGCCAACGTGCTCCACGAGGCGGGCCGCCCCCATGTTTGGCCCGATAGGGTCCTCCCAGACAATGGGCTGCGCCTGGCTGACCGCACTGGTGAAACTGAGCGCAACGAGGACAGGGAACAACCACAACGTAGGCATGGGACCGAGCGGAGCATGAACAGGCGCGTCCGCCAATCTAGGAGCACGCGCCCAGACTTCCTAGCGGCCTAAAGAATTGCGTCTCGCACTCAGTCTGTGGGGACGGCCTCGAGCTTCGCAGGGTCGCGGCGGCGCGTAAAGACGGCCAGGCCGATCACGCCGAAGACGAACAGCGCCATCGCGATGAGCTGCGACTGCGAGAAGATGCCTGCGTTGACGGGGTTGATGCGGATGAACTCGATCAGGAAGCGCTCAGCCCCATTAAAGACGAGGTAGAGCGAGAAGAGCCAGCCTGCCTTGAAGGGGTGCGTGCGGAGCAGCCAGAGCACGCCGAAGAGCACCGCGCACATCGCAAACTCGTAGAGCATCGTCGGGTAGACGCCGTCCGCGCCCTCCACGCAGGTCGCGCCGCGGTCCTCGACGAACGCTTTCACGTCCACGCCGAGGTAGTTGTTGGGGAAGGTCTCGCTCCAGAGCCAGTCCGGGAGCCAGCCAGGCTTGTCTTCGAGGCGGGAGCACGTGCCCCAGTCGCCGTCGCCGGCGAGGTAGCAGCCGATGCGCCCGATGCCATAGGCGAGGATGAGGCCCGGCGCTGCCGCGTCGGCCCACTGGAAGAAGGGCTGCCCCCGGCGGCGGATGTAGTAGGCCATCCCGAGCGTCGCGCAGATCAGTCCGCCGTAGAACGTCAGCCCCGACGAGCTAAAGAGCATCCCGGCCGGGTCCTGCACGAAGGTGTCCCAGTAGTCGATGATGTGGAAGAGCTTCGACCCGGTGATGCCGAGCACCGCCGCCATGATCATCAGGATCCAGACGAGCGTGGACGGGCTCACCTCGCGGGTGACCGTGCGGCCCTTCTTGTTCTTCTCGGAGATCGTCGCTGCCGGGAGGCGCCCCACGGCGTAGAGCCGGTCCACCTCGCGCCGCGTCAACTCCGTGGCCACGAGAATCGCCACGGCGACCATCAGGCCGAACGAGTAGAGCGGGATCGGGAACTCGAACCCGAAGAGGTCCCGCGTGAGGTCGCTGATGCGAGGGTACATGGGGAGGTGTGAAGTGGGAAGGCAGGAGGAGGAAGGAAGAGGCGCCAGCAACGTCCTCCAACGCTTCGGTTGTCCCTGGAAGCAGATCGAGCCCGCGAGGCTCGGACGGTGTCAGCAAAGGTAGCGCCCTGAGCAGAGGCGCTCGGTAGACGAGGGAGCGCCCG
>JBCDFF010000062.1:0-14395 GCA_039178415.1 Bacteroidota bacterium | reverse complement strand
TCGCGTTCTACCGCGGCGGCCTCGCCGAGCAGCCGCACGCCTTCCTCCTCGACGACCACCACCTCTTCGAGAAGGACCGCCCGATGCTCGTCTGTGGCAACTCGGCCGCGATGGTGCAGGAGACGCGCTACGGCCGCTACTTCGACGTGCTCGGCGACCGCAGCACGCACTTCGGCCTCTTCGACTGCGCCCCAGCCCCCGCGAGCGCCGACGGCGAGGCCAGTGGCGCGTGCTGCTAGCGCACGACGCTCACCCGCTGCGTCACGGTGGTCCCGTTGGCATCGAGGCGCACCACGTAGACGCCGCTCGGGAGGTCACCCAGCGCGAGCCGGGCCTCGTGCTCCCCGGCAGGCTGTACGCCCTCGGCGCGCGCCAGCACGGTGCGCCCGAGTACATCCGTCACGGAGAGGCGCACGGCGGCGGTCGTCGGCAGGGCGTAGCGCAGCGTGGCGGCGTCGCGGACAGGGTTGGGGAAGACCGCGTCGAGCGCGAGCGTGGTCGGCAATGGTGCATCGTCCTCGTTGGCGACGGGGGATGCCGAGAAGCGCTGTGCGTATATGCCAAGGCTTTCTCCATCCTGTCCGTAGCTCTCCCACGTAACTACGAAGTCACCACCGGCGTCCATCGCTACCGAGGGAAATCCCTGGCGGCTAGTGGTGTAGGTATTGGCTTGGAACTCGGAGCCCTGGGGCGTCCCGTCGGCCCCGAAGCGCTGGGCAAAGACACCAAAGCTGTCGCCGTCCTGAGTGTCTCCCAATGAACCGCTCATCCACGCGACGACAAAGTTACCCTCGGCGTCCATCGCTACCGAGGGAAGTAGCTGGTCGCCGGTGGTGTAGGTGTTGACCTGGAACTCTGGGCCCTGGAGCGTCCCGTCGGCCGCAAAGCGCTGCGCGAAGACACCGTCACCGTCTCGGCTATCGCCCTGCCACACGATGACGAAGTCACCGTCGGCGTCCATCGCTGCCGAGGGCTCCGTCTGGGAACTTGTGGTGTAAGTGCTGGCGAGGAACTCTGGGCCCTGGGGCGTCCCGTCGGCCCCGAAGCGCTGCGCGAAGACACCGATAACGTCGCCGTCTGGGCTATTGCCCTGCCACGCGGTGACGAAATCGCCGGTAGCGTCCATCGCCACCGAGGGAAGCAGTTGGTTGTCCGGGGTATAGGTGTTTACGAGGAACTCCGGGCCCTGGGGTGTTCCATCGGTAGCGAAGCGCTGCGCGAAAACACCGTCGCGGACGCCGTCCTGATCGAAGCTCGTCCACGCAACGACGAAGTCACCGTCGGCATCCATCGCTACCGAGGCCCCACTTTGGAAGCTCGTGGTGTAGGTGTTGACCTGGAACTCTGGACCTTGGGGTGTCCCGTCAGCGGCAAAGCGCTGGGCGAAGACCCCGAAACTGGAGCCATCTTGGCCGACGCTCGTCCACGCGACGACGAAGTCACCGTCGGCATCCATCGCGGCCGAGGGGAATCTCTGATCGTTGGTGGTATAGGTGTTGACGCGGAACTCTGCGCCCTGAGGCGTCCCGTCGGCGGCATAGCGCTGCGCGAAGATGCCCCAACCAGAGGCATCGCTGTCTTGACTATCGCTCTCCCAGGCCACCACGAAGTCACCGTCGGCGTCCATTCCTACCGAGGGGCGTCTCTGTTCGTCAGTGGTATAGGTATTGACCCGGAACTCCTCGCCCACGGCCAACGGAGCCTGCGCATGTACCTCAGGAGTGTTATGCAGCATGGCGAGCGTGAGCGTACCCGTCGCCGCAGAGCAGCGGAGCCAAGCAAGACGACGGCGAGCGTTGACGCGATAGGGGGAACGAACGGGCACAGGGGAGACCGGAGGCAACAAGGGGTACCGCACGAAGCTAACGCAGGGCTACTTCAGCACAAAGCGACAGCATGCGCTCGGGCGCGCTGCGTCCGCCCACCGTCCGTCCGCATAGAACGACCGCTCGTCGGGATTCGGGGCCACCCGTCGGTGCACGCACGGGACGGCGAAGGAATGGGGGGAGGTTGGGAGCATTCCATTCCACCTCAGCACCCCGCTGCCATGTCTGCCTATCTGCTCTTCTCCCGGTCGTTCTGGCCGCTCATCGCCCTCACCCTTGTCCTCCTGGCTTCGCCCGTCTTGGCGCAGTCGGCGGGCTCCATCACCGGCACGGTCCGCGACGCGGCCACGCTCGAAGCGCTGCCCGGCGTCAACGTCGTCGTGCAGGGCACCACGCTCGGGGCGGCCACCGACGTGGAGGGGCGCTACGTCATCACCGCCGTGCCCGTCGGGACGCTCGCGCTAGAGGTGCGCTACGTCGGCTTCGCGCCGCTCGTCCGCACCGACGTCGTCGTGAAGCCGGGCCGCCCCACCACCGCCGACGTGCTGCTCCGCGAAGCCCGCATCGAAGGCGACGAGGTGACCGTCACCGCCGAGTACTTCCAACCGCCCGCCGCCGCGCCGACCAGCACGGTCGCGTTCTCCACCGAAGAGATCCGCCGCTCGCCCGGCGCGGGTCAGGAAATCGCCCGCGTCCTCAACGCGCTCCCCGGCGTCGCCTCGCGCGGCGAGACCAGCCAGGACCTCTTCGTGCGCGGCGGCAGCCCCGCCGAGAACGGCTTCTACATCGACCAGATCTTTATCCCCAACGCGCAGCACTTTTCCACCCCCGACGGCTCGTCGTTCGGCCCGACCGGCCTCATCAACACCGAGTTCATCGACGACATCACGTTCTCCTCGGGCGGCTTCTCGGCGTCCTACGGCGACCGCCTCTCGTCGATCAGCCAGATCCGCTACCGCACCGGCGGCGAGCGCCTCACGGGCGAGGTCGGGGCCAACTTCACCGGAGGCACGTTCATCGTCGAGGGGCCGATCCCCGGCGGCTCGGCCTTCGTCTCGGGGCGGCGCAGCTACCTCGACCTCGTCGCCGATGCCATCGACGCGGGCGGCGCGCCGCGCTTCAGCGACCTCCAGGGCAAGGTCACCCTCGACCTCACGCCCAGCCAGCAGCTCTCGGTGCTGAATCTCTACGGGTCGAGCGAGTTCGCGCAGGAGGCCGAGGACGCCGTGGACTCGGGCGAGGGGGCCTTCGGCGTGTTCGAGAACCAGCAGAACACCATCGGGGCCAGCCTCCGCTCGCTGTGGGGCGCACGCGGCTACTCGACGACGGCGCTCTCCTACTCATTCATCGAGCGGCGCAACACCGTCACGGCCATCCGCGACGGTGCCGGCGACATCCGCGAGGACTTCCGCAACGACTACGTCACGCTGCGCAACGTGAACACGCTCCAGTTCGGCCGGCAGGTCGAAGTCGAGGCGGGCGTCGAGGGCACCATTGAGCGCGGAACGTTCGACTTTGACCAGGCGGCGTTCGTCAGTGCCTCAGGCGAGCAGCAGGCCGCCGTCGGGTTCGACCGCGCCCTCACGAGCGCACGCCTCGGCGGCTTCGCGACGGTGGTGTGGCGACCGACGGCGCGGCTCTCCGTCAGCCCCGGGCTGCGCGTCGACTACGGCTCGCTCAACGAGGACGTCTACCCGCAGCCGCGCCTCGGCCTTGCCTACGACCTCACGGACCAGGTGCGGCTCCGCGCTGCGGGCGGCGTCTACCGGCAGGCCGTCCCGCTCTACGTCCGCGCCCAGAGCATGGCCAACGAGACGCTCCCGCACGTCCGCGCCGACCACCTCATCGCGGGCGTCGATGTGCTCCTCGCCCCGGCGCTCAAGCTCACCGTCGAGGGTTTCAGCAAGACCTACCGCGACGTCCCGCAGCTGTCGGCGGACAACCCGCTCGGCGCGCCGATCTACGTCCTCGACGAGCGTGGCGACTACGCGGGCGCGCTCACCAGCGACGGCCGTGCCCGCGCCCGCGGCGTCGAATTTCTGCTGCAGCAGAAGCTCTCGGGCTCGTTCTACGGTCTTGTCAGCGCCGCCTACTTCCGCTCGCAGTACGAGGACCAGAACGGCACGTGGCGCAACCGCGACTTCGACACGCAGACGCAGTTCAGCGTGATCGGCGGGTGGAAGCCCAACGCCAAGTGGGAGCTGAGCGTGCGCTGGAGCTACCTCGGCGGGCGGCCCACCACACCCATCGACGTGGACCAGTCGATCGCGCTCGACGCGGAGGTCCGCGACGTGGCGCGCACCAACGAGGAGCGGCTCCCGGCCTACCACAGCCTCTACCTGCGCGCCGACCGCCGCTTCAACTTCCGCGCGACCAACCTCACCACGTTCGTGAGCCTGTGGAACGCCTACAGCCGCACCAACATCGAGGACACCTTCTGGAACTTCACCGAGCAGCGCGTCGACGAGGCCGAGCAGTTCTCGCTGCTCCCCGTCGTTGGCATCGAGTTCGAGTTCTAGGGCCGGTGGATCCGTAGTTCAGTGTGTCAGTGATTCAGCGTTGGCCTCCCTGGGAGGACCGTGCTTGTCTTCGCTGGGATGATCGCACCGGATCTCATCGCTCCAACCTCTCGGTGAACCGGCGTTGCCGGAGGCGCGGCCTTCCTCAGAGCGAGGGAGGTCGCGCTTCATTAGATCCGTGTGTCTCAGACCAGCACGTCGGGACCGAGGAGGTCCCAGGCCCACTCCAGGATCGCCTTCTGCGCGTGGAGGCGGAACTCGGCTTGCAGGAGGTGCCGCGCCTGCGGACCGTCGAGGACTGCGCCGTCCACGACCACGCCGCGCCGGACGGGGAGGCAGTGCATGAAGATGCCGTCTGCGGTACGCTGCATGCGGTCAGCGGTGAGCTTCCAGTTGGCGTGCTGGGCGCGGAGGGCCGCCTCGTCGTCGGGGGCGGCGTAGACCGCGTCGCCGTGCCAGGCCTTGGCGTAGACGACGTGCGCGCCGCCATCGGCAGCAAGTGCGGCGTCGAGGTCGCTGGTCTCGGCGATGGAGCCGCCTGCGGTGGCAGCGGTGGCACGGGCCGCATCGAGGACATCGGCGTCGAGGCCGAAGCCGTCGGGGCGGGCGACGGTGACGTGCATGCCGAGGCGCGCCGCCATGAGGAGTGCCGAGTTCGGGACGGCGCGCGGGAGCGGCTTCGGGTGCGGCGCCCACGCGAGCACGAAGCGATGGCCCTGCGGCAGCGTGCTACGTTCGGCGCCCTGTCCAGCAAAGTGCGTGCGGATCGTGGCGGCATCGCCGAGTTCCTGGCACGGGTGCCACCGCGCCGACTCCAGGTTGACGACCGGCACGGTCGCCACCTCGGCGATGCGGCGGAAGAGCGTGTCGGCCTGGTCCGCGTCGCGGTCGGAGAGTGTGGCGAAGACCCGGACACCGAGTGCGTCGACGTAACGGCTGAGCACGCCGACGGCCTCGCGGATGTGCTCGGCGGCGTCGCGGTCCATCGTGATCGGCTGACCGTCAGGGTCGCGGTCGCGCCACTCGAAGCCCCAGACGCCCTGCCCGGGGTTGAGCGTGACCGCGTGCGCGCCGAGGTGCGCCGCCGCGAGGTCCATCGAGGTGCGCGTGCGCAGCGACGAGGCGAAGAAGAGCAGCCCGAGTGCCTTGCCGTGCGCGGCCTGCGACCAGCGGCGGCGTTCGTGGTGGACGAGCGCGCGGTCGAGGCAGCGCGTCCAGGCGGCAGGCGGGGCGTCGAGCCAGGAAGAGAGCGAGGGCACCAGAACAGGAGCGGGTGGACGGAGCCAGAAGGTAGGCCCCGCACCGAGGTGGCGGCGGCACGCCGCGTTTCGCCCCCACCGATTACTCATGGAAACAATCTGGGGCGACAGGGTACTACGGCGCGGTTACCCAGACGGGCTCGACGGGCACCGCAGACACGTTGCCCCGGCTTGGCATCGGTTTTGTGCCCCGCGCCCTGCGCGAGCAGCGCTGCCGCAGAGCGACCGCGCTTCGCAGTTGAATCCGCTGCGGTCGCCGTTGTATCCTTCGCCAGCTTGCGCAGTTACCCGTCCCCCCGCGGGATCGTTCTTCTCACCAGCCCCACCTGGTTCGCCCGACTATGTTCGACTTCGAGTTTGGTGACTACGACGATCCCACCAGCGGCGACGCGCTGCGCCAACTCATCGACGCCTACGAGGAGGGCCGCCGCACCGGAAGCGTCGGGTTCTACGACTCCGAGACGCTCGAAGACATCGCCACCTTCTACTTCGAGGAGGGGCGTCTTGAGGACGCGCTGGAGGTGATCGACCGGCTGCTCGACGCCCAGCCCTACTCGTCCGACGCGTGGCTGCGCCGCGGTGTGTTGCTCAACCACCTCGAACGCCACGCCGAGGCGCTCGACGCCTACGACCGCGCGCTCTCGCTCAACCCGGCGGACGCCGAGACGCTCATCAACCGCGGCATCACGCTCGACACCCTCGACCGGCTCGACGAGGCCCTCGGTGCCTACCACGCCGTGCTCGACCTCGACCCGCTCAACGAGGACGCCCTCTTCAACCTCGGCATCGCCCTCGAAAAGAAGGGGGACTATGCCCAGGCCATCGGCGTCCTCGGCGAGTGCGCCGACCTGGCGACTGACCACCCAGAGGTGTGGTACGAGCTCGGCTACTGCTACGACCAGCTTGGCCGCTTCGACGACGCCATCGCGGCCTACGACAAGCAGATCGACCTCGAGCCGTACTCCGAGAACGCCTGGTACAACCGCGGCATCGTCCTGAACCAACTCGGCCGCTTCGCCGACGCCGTGGAGTCGTACGAGTTCGCCCTGGCCATCCGCGACGAGTTTGCCAGCGCGTGGTACAACAAGGGCAACGCGCTGGCCAACCTCAGCCGCCCCAGCGAGGCCATCGAGGCCTACCTGAAGGTGCTCGAGTACGAGGACGGCGACGCCGCGACGTTCTACAACCTCGGCCTTGCCTACGAAGACCTCGGCGAGCTCCCGACTGCCATCGACTACCTCCGCCGCTCGGTGCAGGTGGATCCGCTCTACGCGGACGCGTGGTATGGTCTGGGCTGCTGCCTCGACGCCGAGAACGCGCACGACGAGGCGCTGCTCTGCTTCGCGAAGGCCCTCGAACTGCGCCCCGAGGCGGGCGAGTTTTGGCAGGCCCGCGCCGACACCGAGTACAACGCCGGGCGCCTCACCGACTCGCTCCGCTCCTACGCGCGCGTGGTGCAGCTCGAGCCGCACAACGCCGACGCGTGGCTCGACCTCGCCGACACGCAGTACGACGCTGGAGCCTACGCCGAGGCGCTCGCCTCCTACGACCGCGCGCTCCTGCTCGACGCCCGCTCCGTGGACGCGCTCCTGCGCCGCGCCCACCTCCTGTTCACGCTCGACCGCCGCGCCGAGGCTATCGACTCGCTGCGCCGCGCCTTCGAGCTCGACCCGGCGAAGCGCGAGGAGGTCCGACGCGCCTACCCAGAGCTGGCCTCGGACAGCCAGAGCCGCCACCTCTTCGGCCCGCTCGAAGGCGGAAAGCCGCGCAGCTAGGCCCCGAAGCTAGGCCCCAACCCCAGCATCACGCTTCTAAAGCCGCCCGACATCGCGCCGGGCGGCTTTTGTTTTGCGAGTCTGTCCCCTTCGCGTGCAAGGGGGACCCCTTGTGTTGGTTGGGAGCGGAGCGACCGCGAACACAAGCAGGGGGTGCTTTCGGACCGTAGTTTTCCACTGTTCGCCCTGCTCACCCACCCCCTCCGCCGATGGGCCGCGTCATCCAAACCGGCGACACGCCCGCCAAGCGCCGCCGTGCCCACCAGCGCTCCTGCGCCGAAGTCCTCCGCCTGCTCGCCCAGAATGCGGGCCTCGCTACGGGCCGCTTCGACGAGGAGGCGCGCGACATGGTGGCGTTCCTCGTCCACAACCTGCGCGGCATCTACCGCACCATCGACGAGAGCGCGCATGCCTGGGACGAGCGCAACTACTGGAAGAAGTCCGAGAAGCTCCGCGCCGACTGGCTCTGGGCCCGCTACGCCGCCGAAGACCTCGAAGCGCTGCTGCTGGCGGAGGACTGGACGGCCGTCCCGCCCGCGCTAATCGCCCTCGTACCGCGCTTCCAAGACGTGACGGTGACCAAGCTCACGCGCGACTCGGACTGGTGGTGTGGGGCTTACCGGGCGCTCCAACGCGCCGCCGCAAAGAAGACCGAGGCGTGACGTACGGCGACCCACTTCGGTCGCTGAAACGGCAGCGCGGGTGGTCACTCGTGGTGACCGGCCTGGGCATCACACTGGTGGCGATGATGGTGGTCGTCGAGAGCGAGCCAGGGGGCACCCCAGTGCTGATCCTGCTCGGCGGCCTCGTCTGGCACCTGGTCACGCGGGCGCGCATCCGGGCGCATCAGCGCAAGTAACATCGTCACTGCGGGATAGCCTGATCACTGCGGGTCCTCAGTCGAAGAGGGAGCCGCTGGCGAGGCGTGTCGGGAGCGTGCCCGTGGCGTCGAGGAGCGAGAGCACGGCCACGTTGTAGGTGCGGACGGCGGTGAGCGCGGCGGCGCGGGCGTCGAGGTCGGCGCGGACGGCGGCGGCGAGGTTGTCGGTCGTTCCGAAGCCGAGGTCGGCATTGATCTGCTCGGTGCGCAGCCAGTCGCCTGCGATGGACGCCGCCTCTTGGCGCGAGGCAAGCGCCTCCTCGGCGATCACGAGCTGGCGGTAAGCCTCCTCGACATCGAAGAGGATGAGTTGCTCAGCGGCGGTGCGCTGGGCGCGGACCTCGTCGCGCTGGGCGACGGCCTGGGCGACCTTGGCGCGCGTCTGGTGATAGGCGAGGTCGAGCCGGATTCCGACGCCGAGACGCAGGCCCGCCCCGAGGAAGTCGTCGGACACGTACGGGTTGGCTTGCTGGTTGCGCCCGGCGGCGTAGCGCCCGGCCTGGGTGAGGCTGAGAAACAGCTTGGGGTAGTACCCAGAGCGCGCGACGCGAACGAGGGCGTCGCGTGCGGCATAGCCAGCCTGGGCGCGGCGCATCTCCGAGCGTCGCGCGAGCGCAACGTCCTGGTAAGTGCCGAGATCGACGCGCTGGAACGTCACCGGCGTCAGGTCGAGGTCGGCGGGCACAACCACGGCGGCCGGCATGAGCACCTGGCGCGCGAGCGCGATCCGCGCTAGCGCCGCCTGCTCGCGCACTTCGGTGACCTGACGGCGGTACTCCTGCTCGAAGAGGCGGAGCTGGAAGAGGTCCGCGTCGTCCACGCCGGGGTCGCCCTCGTCGAGCAAGGTCTGGAGCTCCCGCTGGGCTACGCGCAGCGCCTCGCCAGCCTGCACGGTGAGCGCGTCAAGCCGCTCCGAGAGGAGGAGGTTGTAGTAAATCTCGCCCGTGCGGAGCGCGACCTCACTGCTCTTCTGCTCCACCTCGGCCGACTCGATCCGCACCCCCGCCTCGGCGGCGGCGATCTGCCCCCCAATTTCCCCGGCGGTGAAGAGCGGCTGGAGGAGTTCGACTTCGTACTGGTTGTAGGGGCGGGGATCGGCCCAGTCGTTGCGCAGGTTCGGGTTGAGGTACTGCTCGTTGAGGTCGAGCGCGGGGTCGACGCCGCTCAGGCCGGGAGCGATGGCGTGGCCCGTGGTGAGCGTGAACTCGGTGGCGAAGCGCGAGCGCCGCGCGAGCACCGCGCGGGCCTCGGCGAAGTCCTGCCCCGCCGTCTCGATGGCCACCTCCGGGCTCCCGCGGAGGGCGCGCTGCATGGCCTCGGCGAGGTCGAGGCGGAGCGTGTCCGGAGTCTGAGCGTGTGCCAGCGAAGCGGTGAGCAGGAGCAGCAGGAGCAGGCGCATGGGGAGCGAGGCTGGTGGGAGACGACCGCAAAGTACCCGCCCGATGCAGGTGGACGCCGAACCCGAGTCTGGGAAAGGCCGGACCGAGACCAGGGCGGGTAACGCGCACCGCGTTCTGATTCTTCGCTTGACACCGCGCAGCCTCACCGGCACCTTTCGACCCTCGACCCTCGACCCTCGACCCTCGACCCTCGACCCTCGACCCTCGACCGATGTCTTCCAGCAGCCCCCAGTCGCTCGGCGCCGTGCTCCAGTCGGTCATCGACCGCATGGGTGCGCGGCAGCGCATCGACGAGGTGCGGGCCGTCGAGCAGTGGGCGCACCTCGCTGGGCCGACGGTCAACGGCGTCACCTCGAAGGTGTGGGTGCGCGAGGGCGTGCTCTTCGTCCACCTCACCTCGGCGATGTGGCGGCACCAACTCCACCTCCAGCGCGAGCGCTGGCGCGAGCGCCTCAACCAGCAACTCGGCCGCGAAGTCATCCGCGAGATCGTGTTCCGATAGCGCTGGCGGCTACAGCCCCAGCCCGACGCCGAGGCGGAGGCTTGGGTCCTGCGCGCCGAGCTCGCCGTAGACCACGAGGCCGCTCTCGAACTGGTAAGCCCCGCGCACAAACGGATCGAGGAAGACGCGGAAGGCGCGAGCACGGCTGGCCGCCGTCTGTTCGTAGAGCGCGAAGAGGAACGAGGGTCCGAAGCGCAGCCCCACGTCGAGGTCGGCCCGCTCGGCGCTGAGCGCGCCCGTCAGGTTGGCCGCCCGCAGCAGCCGGATGCTCCCGCCGACGCCCGCGGCGATGCGGAGTTCGCCGTCCTCGCCGTCCTTGCGCGGGGTGAAGTCGGCGTAGAGCGTCGCCTCGCGCGTGAGGAGCGTCGCGAGCGGAAGCGCGTAGCTCGCGTGCACGCCGATGCCGGGTGCCGTTCCCGCGCCGACCCACAGCACCGGCGCGTCCGGGATGCCGAGCGTCTCCTGCGCGGCCACAGACGCCGGGACCAGAAGGAGCAGGAGCAGCAGCGCGCGGTGCATCGGTGTGGGCGTGTGCGGAGAAGACCAATCACCATAGAGTACGACCAAGCCCCAACGCACGCACGCCGTCGAATCTGGGCAAAACCCACGCACCCTCGCACACCCAACCCCCTCCGGCTTCTTCGCCGAGAATCAGAGACGGCAGCGCGACCCGTCCACCGCAGCGACGTATGCTGCCCGGCTATGGCTACGGCCACCGTTCCACGTCCCCACCCTCACACGTCCCCCAACGTCATGGCGCTCCGCGTCGGCATCGTAGGCCTCCCCAACGTCGGCAAGTCCACGCTCTTCAACGCGCTCAGCGAGGCGGGCGCGGAGGCGGCCAACTACCCCTTCTGCACCATCGAGCCGAACGTGGGCGTGGTGCCGGTCCCCGATACGCGTCTGGATCGGCTCACCGAGCTCGCGGACTCCGCGCAGACCATCCCCGCTGTGATCGAGTTCGTGGACATCGCCGGGCTCGTGGCGGGCGCGTCGAAGGGCGAGGGCCTCGGCAACCAGTTCCTCAGCCACATCCGCGAGGTCGACGCCATCGTGCACGTCGTCCGCTGCTTCGACGACACCAACGTGGTCCACGTCAGCGGCTCCGTCGACCCCGCGCGCGACATCGAGGTCATCGACACGGAGCTGATCCTGAAGGACCTCGACACCGTCGCCAAGCGCATCGACCGCGTGCGCAAGCAGGTCAAGGTCGGCGACAAGGACGCGAAGGCCGAGCTCGCCTTCCTCGAACGCCTCGACCCGCACCTCGGCGAGGGCCTGCCTGCCCGCACGCTGGAGACGACCGACCAGGAGCAGGACTTCCTGCGCCCGATGTTCTTGCTCACGAGTAAGCCCGTCCTCTATGCTGCCAACGTGGCCGAGGAAGACCTGCTGGAGGGCAACGCCTACGTCGAGCAGGTCCGCGCGCTTGCCGACAAAGAGGGCGCAGGCGTGGTGGTGGTCTCCGCCGAGTTCGAGGCGCAGCTCGCCGACCTCGACGACGAGGATCGCGCCGAATTCCTGGCGACGGCGGGCGTGGAGACGCCGGGCCTCGAACGGCTCGTGCGCGCCGCCTACGCGCTACTCGGGCTCATCACCTACTTCACGGCTGGCCCCAAAGAAGCGCGCGCCTGGACGATCACGCGCGGCACCAAGGCTCCCCAGGCCGCCGGGGTGATCCACTCCGACTTCGAGCGCGGCTTCATTCGCGCCGAGACGATCAAGTTCGCCGCCTACGATCAGCACGGCTCCGAGGCCGCCGCCCGCGACGCCGGCGCGATGCGCTCCGAAGGCAAGGAGTACGTCGTGGCCGACGGCGACGTGCTGCTCTTCCGGTTCAACGTGTAGAAGGTCTCGTCATCACCTTTGGCTTGAAAAGGGATGCTTGATGATATCGTCAGGGCTGAGATCCGCGAGGTCGTCGCGGTGCATGGGACCTACCCACTTCGCTTCTTCTCGATTCTCGATAGCTCCGGTAGTCCCTCCCTCGACTTCGAGACGCGAAACGCCGAGTACGACTATATCCGCGCCGAGACGTGGCACTCCTTGGATCTGAGCGACTACCGTCTTTGGGCGTACAGCGATAACGCAGATTTGCTGTGGTGGAACGGCGACCAGACCATACTTATGGACTACCGAGGATCTGCGTTCATTTCGATAGGCGTACGACCGAGCCAGTTCATTCGTCTGGTTGCTATGGGTAAATACGCGTCCTTCTTTCCCCAGGACCTGCTAGATCCGTAGCATTTGTCCAGATGAGTTACCAGCGATCGTGCGTGGGCGACTCATCCGCTTCAACATCTAATTCTATCACGACCAGTTCAGAGCTTCGCCTATGCCTCCCGATCGGAGTACAGACGCTGCCGTCGTAGCACAGGTGATCCGCTCCCGTGCGACCTTCAAGGTGCTCGGCACCGCCGAGAGCCCCGCTATTCTCTCCGAGGCTGCCGCTCAGCGCAATCGCGCCGTCGTGCTCGAGGCCCTGGAGGTAGCTGGGTGGGCGCCGTTCCACTACGACCGCACCGTTGACGGGCTCGCGGAGCCGTGGCGTGCCCACGTCCTGTGGCACGACCAGTGCCAGGCGCTCGCCCCTAAGCTGTTCGGGTGGTTCCCTGAGCTGCCGTCCACGAGCAAGCTGCCGAAGATGATGCAGGCCTGCGGGGCGCTCGTGCTGGTCACGTGGCTGCCGCAGTTCTACCACCTCGCCGAGCGGAAGCCAAAGCAGGTGACCGTGGACGAGGAGCACCTCGCTGCGACCGCCGCGATGGTGCAGAACCTGCTGCTCCTCCTCACAGCGCACGGCATGGGCACGTACTGGTCCAGCGGCGGCAAACTCGGCGACCCGCAGTTTTTCAGCAAGGTGGGCATCCCCGAGACGGAGCGGCTCTCCGCCGCCGTGTTCGTGGAGTATCCGGAGACGCTGGCCGACGATCGGGAGCGCCGCCCCGGTGCCCACCGCGACAAGCGCTCCACCGGCTGGATCCGAGAGGTGGGGCACGAAGTGCTCTGAGGCCGTCAGCGTTCGGTACGGTGACAACGGTGTTGCTGGCAAAGAGCGTGATCCAAGGTTGAGGTGTACAGGCCTTGAGGCCATGGCTCGTCTGGGGGAAAGGTTTGGACTCGTTGGAGTCCTGAGGCTAGTCATAGCTTCCGTCCATTATGAAGCTAGCCTTCTATGTCCGAGTGCTCTGCTGGCATGAAGCCCGAGGAGCGATACGCTTCTATCTCTGGTCGTTGAGCATGCGTAGCTGGTTGCTCCTGCTCATGTTGCTCTCCGGTTGTGCGGCGGAGGAAGCAATCCGGGATCCTGGGGCGGGCCGCCTTACGTCGCTGCCGATCTGCTTTGACATGACGCCGTAGGAATACGAGTCTGCGCTCGCGTCCGAGACCATCCATGATGCGTACAGCAAGGAGGCGTTCGAATCCGGTGTGCACTACACGACCCACATCTCGTGCGGGCTCTTCGCGGGCTATCTCCGAGCAGCGGACTCGTGGTACCTGGTTGACCTCGATAAAGACACGGAGGCCTACCAGGTGTTATATCTGCAGCCGTACTCTAGAACTGTGTTGGTGCGAGTCGTCGCGAGCCGGGGTCAGTCTCCGGTGGTTTCGGCTGTGCGTATGCTTGGGCCGTGGGGCGACGACTTCGGCGAGATTGATCGCACCACATCGCGGCCGATGTCTCAATCGGAGTGGCAACGCTGGTCGCGTCTCGTGGAGCAACTCGGCTTCTGGGAAGAAGACTCGCCTTTTGAGAGGGAGGACATAGTCTGCATGCATGGGGCAGACTTCCTCTTCGAAGGGTCCCGCTTTGAGCGAGGGGCCGGCGTTCTGGATCGTGTCAAGCACAAGGTCTGGTACCCGTACTGTCCCCAAGGAGAGGTCGGCGATGATCTGTGGGAGGCTACCTCGTTTCTGTTCGATCTCACGCAGACGTATCCCAGGGAGGGGTAGCGCCAGCGCCCTTGCCTTGTCGGAGCGCCAGCGCCTACGTTGCCTGCTCCACGTTCCACCCCTCAGCTACGCTCCCTCGCTATGTTTGTCTCCCGTCGCCTCGTTGGAATCACGACCGCAGCGCTGGCTGCGGCGCTATTGCTCGTAGCTCAGGGGAGCCTCTTCGAGCGCGACGCGCAGGCGTCTTCGCTGCTCGCTGGTGACGATGCGTCCACCGAGATCAAGCTGCTGGTCATGTACCCGCAGCCCACGGATGTCGCGCAGTTCGAGGCGGACTACG
>JBCDFF010000061.1:0-14432 GCA_039178415.1 Bacteroidota bacterium | reverse complement strand
CCCGGCACGCGACGCTTACGGAGCGGCTGGCTCGGCATGCCCAGCAGCACGCCGAGCGGGAACGCCTGGCGAAGCGGCGGGACGTCATCCGGGACACGCTTGACCGCGACTCGTTCGCGCCCGAGGCCCGCGAGCGGCTCCAGGCAGCACAGGCGCGGCTCGATGCGCAGCCGTTCGACCAGCCCACGTTCGACGCGGCTCAGACCGCTGCCGCCTCGCTCCCGCGGTGGCAGCGGGAGCGCCGAGAACTGGAGACGATCGCGGGGCTGGCTGAGGGGCTACGTGCGGCCGTTGATCGCCACCGTCGCGCCCTCGAAGCGCTCCGGACTGACCTTCAGGAGGGAGCAAGCCTGGCCACGCCCCGGCAGAAACAGGCGACTCTGCGCGGTCAGCTGGACCGGATCGGCTACGATGCGGCCCGACATGCAACCGTACGAAACGAACTGCACGCCCTGGCTGGGATTCCGGAGCAAGTCGCCTCCCTGATGGGTGCGGAGGACCGTCTCGCCGAGTGGCGAGGACGACACCAGGCCCTCGCCCATGAGCAGGCGGCGCTCGCTACCGAGCAAGACGCTGCGCAGACCAAGCTAGAGGAGGCCCAAGTCACGCTCGCGGAGCGTACCACGCTCGAAGAAACCCGTATCGATCTCACTACTCGCGTAGCCCGCCTGGATGCGGACCTAGCCGAGACGACGGGGCGCTGCGGGGCGTTGCGCGCGCGTCTGGAACGCTGCGCTGCAGATCGGGCGGCGTTGAAGGAGGCGCGCGCGAAGCTCCGCGAGGCCAAGCGCCAGCGCACGATCTACACCAAGCTGCGCACGGCGTTTGGCAAGAACGGCATCCCCTCGCTCATTATAGAGGAGACGCTACCGGAGGTGGAGGCACGCGCCAACGAACTCCTCGACAGGCTCACGGCCGGGCGAGGCGGAGGGCGCACGCAGGTGCTGCTGGAGACCCTCAAGGACAAGAAAGCGGGCGGCACCAAGGAGACGCTGGACATCAACATTACGGACGAGCACGGCGTAGCGCGGGCCTACGAGACCTACTCCGGCGGCGAAGCCTTCCGCGTCAACTTCGCGCTCCGCCTGGCACTGGCCCAGCTCCTCGCAGAGCGCAGCGGCGTTCGCATCCGGACGCTCGTCGTCGATGAGGGCTTCGGCACGCAAGACAAGCAAGGGCTCCACAGTCTGGTCGATGCGATCAACGCCGTCCGCGACGACTTTGACAAGATCCTCGTCATCACCCACCTCGACGAGTTGAAGGAGGCATTCCCGGTCCGCATCGAAGTCGAGAAGCACCCCGTCGAGGGGTCTCGCTACACGGTCCTCGGCGTCTAGCGTCTGGCCATAGAGCAGGGGCGACCGCACTACCGTGCAGCCGCCCCTTCGCATGCGAGGTGGGCGAGGCCCTATTCCATGTCTGAATCCGAGTCCTTAGCTGCATCCTCCATGGTGTCGGTCTCGTCGCCGGTCGGGGGGAGAAGCACCCCGTCGATGACGTGGACCACGCCGTTGGACGCCATCACGTCCGCCATCGCGACCTTGGCGCCGTTGATCATGACGCCCTCGTCTGTGACGCTCACTTCGAGCATCGCGCCGGTGAGCGTTTCGAGCATCTGCCCGTCCGAGAGATCGGCCGCCGTGAGCTTCCCGGCCACGACGTGGTAGGTGAGGATGCCACGGAGGGCGTCTTGGTTTTCGGGCTGCACGAGCGACTCGACGGTACCCTCGGGCAGCGCGTTGAACGCATCATTGGTGGGGGCGAAGACCGTCATCGGCCCGTCGGCGCTGAGCGCCGCGCCCAGCTCAGCAGCGTCGACGGCTGCCTTGAGGGTTGCCAGGGCGTCGGTTTGCGCAGCGAGGTCGGCGATGGTCGCTGTGGCGGGGTTGGGGGTGCCGCCACCGACTGACGTGCTCGGCATCGTATCTGCGTCGCCAGCCATCGTCGGCGGCATCAGGACGCCGTCGATCACGTGGACGACCCCGTTCGAGGCCATGACATCGGCACTGACGACGGTCGCGCCGCCGATCATGACGCCCGCGTCCGTGATGTTCACCTCAAGCGAGGGGCCCGCCAAGGTTTCGAGCATCTGCCCATCGGTGAGGTCGCTAGCCGTGAGCTTCCCAGCCACGACGTGGTAGGTGAGGATGCCACGGAGGGCGTCCTGGTTTTCGGGCTGCACGAGCGACTCGACGGTGCCCTCAGGCAGCGCGTTGAACGCATCATTGGTGGGGGCGAAGACCGTGAACGGGCCTTCGGCGCTCAGCGCGTCCCCCAGCTCAGCAGCCAAGACAGCCGCCTTGAGCGTGGAGAGGGCCTCGGTTTCCACGGCGAGGTCCGTGATGGTTTGGGCCTGCGTAGCCGGGGCGAGGAGAAGCAGCACGAGGAGCGCTGCTGCACAGTGACGAAGCGTAGTCATGTCAGAACGAGAGAGGTATGAGAGAAGGGCCAGCGAGCGAAGCGCATCGGAGCGGGGGCGAGCAGGACTCGTCCGCTGAGACATGCGCGTGCGCGGGAGGAGAAGTGATGCGTGCGTCGATGGCGGGAGCCGAACTGAAGGCAAACGGCATTCCGTTGCGCGCGCCTCCTCTTACCAGTTCTCCCATGAACCGGGTTCCTCGAACGAATACACAAGGTTGGCCCTGTCCAACGCGTACCGTGCGGTCACGCTAGAGCTTCCGATCCTTCCACTCAATGCGTGGAAAGAAGAGCAGAACGTACGGTAAAGTGGACATGTAGCCGAGCAATACGGCCTGAAACACTGGGAAGGCCCAGAGCCGATGGCGTCGGTTGCCCTGCGCCAGCCCCACCCAAAGCAGCGCGACCTCCGCGGCCCACTTCGCGCTGAGCACGGCCAGGGTGGCGAGCGGAGCCACGAAGAGGCCAATCAGCGGAAGCAGGTGCGCCAGGTGCGTGAGCACATAGACGAGGTGCAGCCACAACTTCGCCCGGAGGCCGCCGCGCGCCCACCGCCGGCGCTGCATGTAGATGTCCCACAGCCGCGCCAGCGGAAGCGTCCGGTTGGACGTCCGGCCGTCCGTGGGGAAGTACGTCTCGTAGTCCGGGTGGAGCCCGATGTGGCGCCAGAGCTCGTAGTCCTCCGTCACGGAGAAGGGGAGTGTCGGATAGCCGCCCACGGCCTCGTACGCGCTGCGCCGCAGGGCCATGTTGTTGCCCATGGCGGTGGCGTCGCGCCCGAGGAAGGCAAGGCCCGACGCGGAGGTGAGCAGGTACGCCCAGTCGAGCGCCTGCACGGACGGGACGAGGCCGCGTCCCTCCACGAGGGATTGTCCAGCGACGGTGCCGCGGTTGGGCTCCGCCACCAGATACTCCACCATGCGCCGTGCCCATTGGGGGGGCGGCGCACAGTCGGCGTCGGTGATGAGCAGCACCTCCTCGTCGCTCTGACCGATGGCGCAGTGCAGCGCGTTGGCCTTGCCCTGGACGCTTCCATGCGGCGAGCCAACCTGGACGGCAATCACAGCGGGGTCAGCCTCGTTCTCGTCGTCGAAGGGGAGATCCCCGTCGGGCGCGCCGTCGAAGGCGGGCTCGAGCACCATCGGTTTCCGCTTGGTTTGCGTCCGATAGCGCTCGATGACCTCGGCGGTGTGGTCCGTGGAGTGGTCGTTGGCGACGTAGATCGCGAGCCGGTCGGCGGGATAGTCTTGCGCGAGCAGCGCGTCGAGGCAACGGCTGAGCGTGTGCTCCTCGTTGCGAGCGGCCACCAGCACGGCGACCCGAGGGAGCGCCTCGTCGGCAAGAGGTGCGGGCCGGGGCTGACGGGCGGCCCGCCAGGCAGCGGCGGCGAGGCCCGCGATCATGACCGCATAGCTGCCGGTCGTCAGGACGAGCAGAATCGTGAACGTCATGACAGGACGCGAAGGCCGGAGCGACCGGAGGGGGGAGTGAGTGAGCGCCTCAGAGGCGGGCGAAGCGCCAGCCCTCAGCGCGGTAGCGGGCGAGCACATCGCCGATCACCCGAGGCGTGAGCGAGCGAGCCTGCCCGCCTTCGTGCAGCACGATGATGGACCCGGGGCGGGCGAAGCGTGCAAGGTGGGTACGCACGCCTTCTGGCGTCGCCGAAGGTAAGAAATCGCCCGGCATCACGTCCCACATCACAATTTTATGACCCGTCTCGTTTGCCCAGGCGCGTGCCGTGGAAGAAAACCGTCCGTACGGGGGCCGCATCAGCGAGACGGGCACCCCGCCGAGGTCCTCCAACAACGCCGATGTGTCATCCAACTCACGCCGCGTCTCTTCGGGCGGGGTCTCCCACAAGTTGGGATGCGTCCACGAATGGTTGCCAATCGTGTGCCCGGCGTCCACGTAGGCGCGGACCAACTGGGGGTCGCGCTGGGCGTGTGCGCCGATCAGGAAGAAGGTGGCGGGGATGTCGTGCGCGTCCAGGAGGTCGAGGAGCGCTGCGGTCCCGCCCGAGGCTGGATCCGGGCCGTCGTCAAACGTGAGGTAGAGCGTCGGCGGCTGGTCGTGGGGAGTCGGCTGCCTAAAAAGCAGGTCGGGGAACAACCGCGCCCCGGCCCGGGGCACACGCACGCCGAGCGTATCGATGAGGGCGCGCGTGAGCCAGTCAGGGCGACGAGGCATGGTGGGAGGCGCTCAGCAGGAGGGGCTCGGTGGGACGGGCGGGGGAGGAGTGCTAAGCAAGACCGCCCACACCGCCTAGCTCGCGTCCGGTTTGGTGAGGGCCGTCATGAACGTCCGGAATTCACCGCCGCGAACAGGGCGCTGCACTTGAAGCAGGAACGTGTCGCCCGCAGCGACGCCGCTGTAGATGCCCTCGAAATCGTCCGTGGAGCGAACGCGCTGGCGGTTGGCCTCCACGATGATGTCGCCGCGTTGCAGATCCGCGTCGCGCGCCGCCTGGCTCAGCGGCGTGACATTGGTGATGAGGACGCCGTCTACCTCCGAGGGGATCTCATAGTCGACGCGGAACCGCTGCGTCAGGTTGTCGAGGCTCAGGCCGAGGTCGTCCTCCATGTCCATCATGGCGTCCTTCTCAGGAGCCGGAGCCTCGCCATCGGCCTCGGCGAGCAGCTCGTCGCGGTCGCCCAGTACCACGGTCACGGTGCGGGCGTCGCCGCCGTCGTTGGGGACGTAGGTGATCTCGACCGCGTCGCCGGGGCGTCGGTTGCCGATCAGGTTGAAAATCTGTTCGGGGGCCCGTACCTCCGTGCCGTCGACCGCCGTGATGACGTCGCCAACTTCGAAGCCGGCATCGTCAGCGGGCGCTCCGGCGGTCACCTGCGCGATCTGCGCCGAGCCAGGGTGCACGTCCAGCGCACGCGCCAGCGACGAACTCACAGGGCTCGGCGCAATGCCCAGGAAGCCACGCTCGACCTCCCCGTTGTCGATGATCTGCTCCACCGTGTTCTCGACTACATCGACCGGGATCGCAAAGCCGATGCCTTGGAAGCCGCCCGTGCGGGTCGCGATGGCCGTGTTGATGCCAACGAGTTCGCCGCCAAGGTTGATCAGCGCACCGCCGGAATTGCCCGGGTTGATGGCAGCGTCGGTCTGGATGAAGTCGGTGAGGCCCATGCGCGGATCCAGGCGCCCGGTGCGACCAAGGGCGCTCACGATGCCAGCGGTGACCGTGTTGCTCAGGTTCTCCGAGAGGGGGCTGCCAAACGCCAGCACCCACTGGCCTACGTGGACATCCTTCCGGTCGCCGTAGCCGACGAACGGCACGGTCTCGTCCGCGTCGATCTTGAGCACGGCGAGGTCGCTAAACGGGTCGGCGCCTACCACCTCGGCTTGGTACTCGGTGCCGTCGAAGAGGCGTACCGTCAACTCGTCGGCGCCCTCGATGACGTGGTTGTTGGTGATGAGGTGGCCGTCGGCGCGAATGAAGACCCCGGAGCCGAGACCGCTCTGCACGCGGGGGGCGTCGCCGCCTTGCCCGGGAAACATGCGCTCGAAGGGGGTGCCCTCAAACGGGTTGCCCATCGCTGAGCGGTCTGCCACCCGCGCGGACGCGATCTGCACGACGGCTGGGTTGATGGTCTCGGCGACGGTCTGGAACGCATCGCCGAGGTTGTTGGCTGCCTGGATGGCGTCGGTGACAGGGGGGGCGACCTGGGCCTCCGCAGAGCTGCTGGTGACGGCTTTGAGCACGTCGCCCCCAGCGGAGACGAAGAACACACCGCACAGGAAGGCGGCAAAGACAAGCGCGAAGAGGGAGGCAGTGCGACGGGTGCGGGTACTCATCGTCGATGGAGTGGCTAGCTGAGGAGTGGTTGACCAAGCGATACGGGATCACCGTGCCGCTTGGTCGTACTACTGCGAACGGGTGCGGTTTTCCAGCGCACGCCCCGAAAACGTGCACGGTCGGAAAAAGCGTATGCTAAAAAAGCAGCAAGCCGTGAACTGCGGGCTTCTAGGCAGACGTCGGGTAGACGAAGGCGAACAGCGCCTCAGGCGACGCCCGAGGCCTCGCGCATGCGAGGCGCGGTGCGTACAGCCCAGACCATCGCTTCGCGGAGCTTATCGCTGGGGACCGACCCGCTCGACGTTGCACATCGCATGCAGCCGCGAAGTCGTCCGGAGGAATTTCTCTGCGATGCTGGCTTCGAGCCCCACGTGCACATCGTTGACGTTGAACCATGCTTCGGGCATCGTCGCGGAGGTGAAGTGGAGGACCGGCGGCGGATCGGCGGTGTAGAGGTCGTCTACCACGCGGAGGAGGCGGAGCGCATCGTCGGTGTTGTCCACGTCGATGTCAGCCAGGTAAAGGGCCCTCGGTTCGAGCAGCTGGGCGAGCAGCTTCGAGCGTTCCGTGTCGGTGGCGAGGTGGAGCAGTTCCTCAAAATCGATCCATCGTTTGGGGCGCCCATCGGCGTCGAACGCGAGGCGCATGGCGGCCTGGGTGGCCTCGCGCGGGCCGACCCACGCCCGGCCTGGCTTGGCGAGCCGCTGCCGGAAGTCGGCACCGCCCACAAAGACGACGTGGTAGGTGTTGCGGAACTCCTCGGAGATGAACCGCTCCAGGCGGTCGCGCCCGAACTGCGCCGAGACGAACTTCTCGGGCTCCGCGTTGGACGTTGCCGCGACGGTCACGCCGAGGTCGCGCAGCGTCTTGAGCACGTGGATGAGCCGGACCTCGGCTGCGGGGTCGTCGAGCTCGACCTCGTCAATCAGGAGCACGCGGGCGCGCTTGGCCAGGCTGCGCGCGTAGTCCTCCGGGCGCTGCCGCGCACGAAAGAGGTCGCTGGAGTGCGTGAACGCACACGGGACGTCCGGGTGCAGCGCGTGGTAGATCGATGCGAGGAGGTGCGTCTTGCCCGTGCCCACGGGGCCAACGAGGTAGAGCCCGCCACGCAGCCCCTCGTCGCCGTTCCCGAAGACCCGTTTCCACCAGGACGCGGTGTAGCGCTCGCGGATCTGACCGGCGAGCCGCTCGGCCTCGCGGAGCGCCTCGGCCTGCATCTCGTTCTGCGGTCGGTACGATGCGAACCGCACGTCCGCAAACCGGGTCGGCGGCGTGAGAGCGGCGGGCTGGGGGCCGTCGGCGATGGGCTGGGTCACGACCGCTCCCGGTTCAGCTTGCGGTAGAGCAGCCCGTTTGCCACCATGATGAAGGCGGCAAAGATGCCGCTCGTGCCCAGGAACGGGCTCGGGCCGACGCGTACCGTCGCGACGATGACCATGACGAACGCCGCTGCGCCGCCGAGCGCCGCTGCGAAGGCGAGGCCCCGTACGAGGTCCTCAGGTTTTCGGTGGTCGGGTTCGAGCGGGCGCATGGGCGAAGTCGAGGGTCAAGGGCCGGAGCGGAGGTCGTGGGTCAATGCGCTTAGGGCGGCAACGCCGGACCCTCGACGCGCGACCCTGGACTCATGACCGGGTACGGGCAGGATAACTCACCATGTTGGCGACCATCCGCCACGCGCCCGGCTTGAACCGCTGCAGCTGCCGGTACCACCCGAGCGCCGTGTAGAGGTAGCTCCCGTCGCCGTACTCGGCGAGGAGCGTGGACGACCGGAGGGGCGTCTCGCCCGGGTCGGCCATGGAGAAGAGTTCGAGGTAGCGGTCGTCGTAGGTGGCGGGGAAGTAGAGGCCGCGCTCCTGGATCCAGCCGTCCCAATCATCGTCTGTTATTGCATTTGGAAATGCAAACAGCGGGCTCTCCGGCACGAGGACCTCGACGGGGGCTTCCTCGACGGTGACGCGGTCGCGGCCTAGCGTGAGCGGGTAGGGCGCAAACGCCCCGTTGGGCGGGCCGTCGCCCGTCGGGTGTGGTCTGCCCTCGTTCCACTCGAACGTCTTGTTGTACATCACCACAAGGTGTCCGCCGCGCTGCACCCAGTCGAGGAGGCGGTCGTTGTGGCGGCGGAGGTCGTTGCGTACGAGGTAAGCGCGGATGTCGAGGACGATGGTGTCGTAGGCGCTCAGGTCGGTCGCGAGCGCGGTCGAATCGAGTTCGGTGACGGGGAAGCCCATCGCGCGAAGCGCGTCGAGCGTGGCGTCGTCGTAGCTCTTCACGAAGCCGACCTCCACGTCGTCGGCGATGGCGATGTCGGGCATCACACGCGCCTCGGCCCGTACCTCGTCGTAGCCTGTCCCGGTAGCCCCATCGGCGGCCTGCGGCTCGACGGACGCGACGAAGCGGTAGAGGCCCGGTTCGAGGTCGGCTTTGGCGTCGAGCGCCGCGGCGTCGGCGACGTACGCAAAGCGCCCGGCCGCGTCTGGGGTGAGCAGCGTGTCGACGCGCCAGAACGGGCGGTAGCGCACGCGCGGGTCCGGTGTGTGGACGACGACTGACGCGAACACCCGCACCTGGGCGATAGCCTCGTCGTAGACCTGCCCTGCGACCGTGATGGGCGCCGCGCCCTCCCCCAGGCGGACGACGTCGGGCAGATCTTCGAGCACGACGGGGGGGGCGATCTCGATGGGGAGGTAGTCGGCCTCAATGCCGTCGTCGAGCGCGAGTGTGATGGGCGGACTGGCGATGCGGCGGCGGTATTGCGCGCGGTACTTCGGCAGTGTCGGCTCGGCATCGACGGGCAGCACGAGGTCTAGCGTGAGCGGCTCTCCCTCGTTACTCGGCATGGCTACGATCGTCGTGTCGATAGCGCCGCCGAAGGTGAAGCGCCGGCCGGTGGCGGGCCATGCCACGAGGCAGTCGCCCTGCGTCATTGTCACGCGGACCGTGTCACCGGGAACGGCGGTGGACGGCGCGGCCTCGAAGTCGAAGCAGGTGCGCTGGGCCTCGGGCGCATCGAAGAGCCGACGCGTGCGCTGGGCATCGATGCGGTAGCGGAGGCTCGTCTCCGCGGCGTGGGGGTTGGGCGGCAGGCCCGCCGCGAAGTCTGTGGCGTCTTCAGGCAGGGGGGCGACGCCCTCGGCGCGGCGGAGCTCAACGAAAAACGTCGAGTCGCGGCGGAAGCGGGGGGCGAACTTGTCGAAGCCCTGCGAGCGGTGCCGCGCGGCGGCTCGCACGGCGCGGTCGGCTGGGGCCTCGCCGATGGCCTCGACGGTCGCGCCGACAGGGATGGCCACGACGGCCCCGGAGATGTCGTCGCGGGCGCGGAGGTCGTCGCGGGAGCGCGCGCGCCAGTCGCGGAGCAGGAGCCGCTTTGGCTGCCACAGGTCGACGCCGTCCTCGGCGAGCTGTTCGGGGCGGTACGATGCGTCGGCGGCCAACTCGAACGCGGCATACGCGCTCAGGCCCACGACTTGGTGCTGACCGTGCTGGCGGCGCGGGCCGGTCGTGAGCGTGTCGTGGTTGGTGAAGATGACGTCCGGCTTCAGCTTGCGGATGTGATAGACGAGCCGGGCGGTCACGCCATCGCGCCCGCCCCACTTCTCGAACGACTCGGCCGCCGATTTCGAGTAGCCGAAGTCTTCGAAGTCCAGGAAAAAGACTTGCGTGCCCAGGATGCGCGCGGCGGCCTCGGTCTCGGCCGTGCGAATGGCACCGAGACGCTCGTAGAGGTCGGGGCCAATCTCGTTCTGGCCGCCTTCGCCGCGGTTGTAGATCACGCTGTAGGCGACGGCGTTGTGCGCGTGGCGGTAGTGCGCGAGCGTGAGCCCGTCCTCGTCGTCGGGGTGCGAGGCGAGGTTCATCACCACCAGGGGGGCAGTGGGCGGCGGCGGGTCCGGCAAGGGAATCGAGCTTGGGACGGAGCGCGCGCATCCGGCAAGGAGCACAGCCGCGAGGAGCAGGGATCCGCAGCGGAGGAGTGGCATGAGCGGGGCGACGGGAAGCGGAGCGAGAATCAGTTCGAAGTTAACCGCCGCGGTCTGGCTCAAGCTCCCGCGAGCCGCTACCTTCTCGCACTTCGCACTTCGCACTTCGCACTTCGCACTTCGCACGTCCCGCCATGCCCCTCGCTGACCGCCCGTTCCTCTTCGACCTCCTCGACACGCCCAGCCCGACCGGCTTCGAGGCCGCCGGCCAGCAAAAGTGGGCGGCCTACGTCAAGCCCCACGCCGCGGCCGTCGAGGCCGACGCCTACGGCAACGTGTGGGCCACCGTCAAGGCGACCGAAGCCGACGCACCGACTGTGCTGCTTGAGGCGCACGCGGACGAGATCGGTTTCATCATCAAGCACATCGGCAAGGACGGGTTCGTCTACGTGGACCGCATCGGGGGCTCGGACGCGGCCATCGCCCGGGGCAAGCGGCTGCACTTCTTGACGCCCGAGAAGCCGGTCCTCGGCGTGATCGGCAACACGGCCATCCACCTGCGCGAGCGTGGAAAGGAGGAGAAGGCCCCGAAGCAGCACGAGCTGTTCGTCGACATCGGCGCGGCGAGTCGCGAGGACGTCGAGGCGCGCGGCCTCCGCGTCGGCATGCCCGCTGTGTACGTGGACCGCGTCGAGGAACTCACGCCGCAGCGGCTTATCGGGCGGGCGCTCGACAACCGGCTCGGCGGCTACGTGATCGCCCAGGTGCTGAAGGCCTACGCCCAGGAGTCGTTTCGGCCAGCCCGGCTCGTCGCGCTCAACAGCGTGCAGGAAGAGATTGGTGGCCACGGCGCACAGATGGCAGCGTACCGCCTCGACCCCGACGTGGCGCTCGTGATCGACGTGACGCACGCGACCGACTCGCCCGGCATTAAGGAGTCGCAGCACGGCAGCGTCGCGCTCGGTGGCGGGCCGTCCATCACGCACGGGACGGTCAATCACCCTGTTGTGGTGAAGCGTCTCATGGAGGTGGCGGCGCTCGACGACCTCGCCCTGCAACACGAATCGTCGAGCCGCTACTCGGGCACTGACACCGACGTCATCTTCAAGACGAAGACGGGCATCCCAAGCGCGCTCATCTCGGTGCCGATGCGCTACATGCACTCCACCATCGAGACGGTGGACGTGGCCGACATCGACGCGGCCACGCGGCTCATGGCGGGGTTCGTCCGGAGCCTCCGCGCTGGCGACGCCTTCCGCGCTGTCACTCTGCTGTAGCCGTCCTCGTACCGTGAGGGCGTAGCGACCAGCGGCACATGCACGAACCGGAACGATGCCGGAAGCGGCGGATGTTCTACTGACGTCCCGTAGTCTGGCCTGTCCCTACCCCGACCACCCATGTCCGACTTCCTCTTCTGCGCCAAGTGCGGCTCCGACCGCATCATCACTGATGCGAAGACGTCGCTGAAAGACTACGGCGGTACCATCCAGGTCAGCGTGCAAGCTAACCCGTCGGCGATCATGATCAAGGGAACCACGCACGGGATCTTGCGCGCGCGCATCTGCGCCACCTGCGGCTACGTGGAGCTGTACGCCAACAACCTAGACGCGCTCTGGCACGCACACGAGCAGGCTCAGCGCGACCGATAGTTAGCGAACGACGGTCACGTTGCCCGAGGACGACCGACGGCTAGTAGCTACCTGCCAGACGTATGTCCCGCCAGCCAGAGGCGAGGCATCGAGCGGGATGCGGTGCCAGCCGGCGTCGAGAGCCCCCTCATGCACGCGCAGGATGGTGCGTCCCGTAAGGTCATAGAGCACGACCTGGACAGGGCCTGGCTCGTCCAGGTAGAAGCGTAAGGTGGTGACATCGCTGGCAGGGTTAGGGTACGCCGAAAGGGCGAGGCCCTCTTCGGGTGCTGGCGGTGGTACTGAGACGGACGCAGCCGCCGGCTCCGGTTCGGCACTCGTACTGCTGAGCCGTTCTCCGGGGGCGACGTTCTCAGGGACGCGTGGTCCGAACTCGACGCCCGCGGCGTCTCGCCGGAGGGCCACGTCGACGGTGTTGTTCCATCGGACAGGCTCAATGCCGCGAAGGCCTCCCTCTTCGGCGCTCAGGGCGATACGCGCACCAGGCCTGCGCTCGGAGAAGGCAAACTCGAAGGTCGATGTTGCGCCAGGAACGAGCGACGCGGCAGCCGCTGCCTTCGCTTCAAGCTTGACGCCCTCGCTGAACGCTCGTTTGACGCGCACCCGGTGCGCCTGTCGAGAGCCGATGTTCTCAACGGTCGCCACGAGTCGTCCCGAGGCCTCGTCCTCAAACGCGTAGTGCACCGACAGCGCGAGGTCGACGGATGGCGCGTCACTCGCCCCCGCTCGCTCACGAGCCTGATCGGGCGAAGACGGGCCAGATTGCTGCAATCCCGCCTCCCGGGTAGCCGCACTTGCATTTGCATGCTCATCTCGTGAGGCCTCATCGGTCGGCGCGGCATCATCCCGGGCATCCACTTCGCGTTCATCGTCGAGTGGCGATGCCGTCTGGTCAGCCGCGAGGTCAGGGGCGGTCGATCGGGCGGGTCTAGGGGCGACCAGGAAGGCCTCGGCGGTGTTGTTCGCGGGATCGTCCTCGTCGCGCACGCGCGTGCTGCGGTCTTGGACGCGGAACTTCGCGAAGGCGTCCTCGCGAACAGCGCTGAAGGAGAACACGGCATCGGTCGAACCGCCGGGCTCGACGGGGCCGAGGTCGACCTGGTTGGGCGCGATGCTGACGTTGAGCCGTTGGGTGCGCTTCACGCGCACGTTGTTCATCGCCACCGTCCCGAGATTGCGTACGGTGGCTGTGATCGTGCCAGACGTTGCCGTGTCGAACGTGTACGCCACGTCAATCGTGAGATCCTGGATGGGCGCGCTGGGCGCGTCGAGTTTAACGAGCACCGAATCGGCGTTGCCCGCGACGTCCCGCGCGACGACGTAGCCGCGGCCCATCTGCGTCGGATTCGCGAGCAACACGCTAAAGTCGACCGCGTCCGCGCCCACGTCGAACGACGTCACGTCGAGCCTCATGTTAGCGGCCGCCTCACCGAGCTCAAGCGAGGCGATGCCGCTGTCCCCGAAGCGCGCATCCGTTGCACGCCCACCGAACGTGGTGGCTTGATAGGTGCCTGACAAGGCCGGCGCGACGGTATCCGCGAGCAGCGCATCGAGGCGCACCTGTACAGAGTCGACGTTGCCAGCCTGGTCGATGCCGCGCACGTAGCCTGTCCCCGGCGCGTCTAGGGACACAAGGTCAACCGTGAACGCAGCAGACGCCGCTCCCGGGTTGAACGGGACCACGCTGAGGGCGAGGTTGTCGGCGGTCTCGCACAGTTCAAGCAGGGCGAGACCGCTCCCTCCAGACTCCTCGGTGGCGGTGCCCAGAAAGCGTCCGTCCGACACTGCGCCGGACAGGGTCGGTGCCGACGTGTCCGGGGCCGCGGCCGCAGGGTCGAGGACGGCTTCGGCCGTGTTGTTTGTGGGGTCGTCCTCGTCGCGAACGCGCGTGCTGCGATCTTGCACCCGAAACTTGGTGTAGGCTCCGGCACCAGCCTGGCTGAACGTGAACACGGCCTCCGCCGTGGCACCAGGGGCGATGGGGCCGAGATCGAACTGCTTCTGGCCGACGTTCACGTCCCGCTGCTGTGTGCGCTTCACACGTACGTTGCTCATAGTCTCCGTACCTCGGTTGAGCGCCGCCACGGTGATGCTGCCCGACGCTGCGTCCGCGAACGTATACCGAAGCGTGAGCGTGAGGTCGCGGCGCGGCGCGGCCGCGAAAGCGATGCGAAGCGAGTCGACGTTGCCTGCGGCGTCCGTCGCCACCACGAAGCCGTCAGCAGGACGCCCTCGGTCGACGCTGGCAATGTTAAGGTCGGTAGCGCTGGCTCCGGTCGCGAACGGCGCCACGGTGATGGACAGGTTCGTAGCCTCCGGATCCAGCATCACCTCAGCCAACCCGCTATCCGACGATGTGCTGTCGGTGGCGCTGCCCGTCCATGCCTGCTCCTGCGCCTCGCCGTCGAACACGGGCGGGGTGTCGTCGGGGAACGGGTCAATGGCAATCCACAGGGAGTCAGCGTTTCCGGCTACGTCGGTCGCGACAACAAAGCCGGCAGCCGGCGCGCGGTCATCAAGAGCGGTTGCTGTGAAGCTCGCCGTGTCTGCGCCAACCACGAAGGATGCATCTAGGCGAAGATTGACGGCGTCGCCGCCGAGGCTCAGTGTGGCAAGACCTAGGTCCTGGACGGTACT
>JBCDFF010000060.1:0-14523 GCA_039178415.1 Bacteroidota bacterium | reverse complement strand
CGGTGGAGGCTCGATCGCGGCGGCGTCGCCGGTGTGGGTGGCGGTGGACTACTACAACCGGGCGGCGAGCCGGGACCCGGACGTGGCGAGCCAGGCGCGGCAGAAGGCGTCGAGCTACAGCCGCTACTTCCCCTGCCGCCAAGATGCGCTGTTTGAAGGCATGCGCGAGGGCCAGGCGTACACGACGCCACAGGGTGTCCGAACTACCGTGCGGGTTCGGACCTGCTGAGCCTACTTGGCGCGCGGGCTCACAGATCGCCGCGTGAACATCTCCTTTCACGTCAACGTGCCGCGGTCGCTGAAGGTGCTGTCGTGCGTCTGCGCGAAGTTCAGCACGGCCACGAGCAGCACGCCGCTTACCGTGTTGCCTACGGTCGTCGGGAGGATGAACGACGTGAACGCCTCCACAAAGCTGGCCTCGCCGAGGAACGCGAGGAAGAACACCTCGCACGAGCCGACGATGCAGTGGAAGAGGTCCGCCGACGGGATCAAGAACATGACCACGAAGACGAGCAACAACCGCGTCGTGGCGTCGCGGACGCTGCGCCCGATGTCGCCCGCCAGCTCGCCGGGGGTGGGAGGCCGTGGGTCCGGGCGGGCACCGGGGGCGCGGACTAGCGATTGCGGTTCCATAGTGGGACGAGCGCGTTGCAATGGGTGATGCAGGTGCGATGCGGTGAAATCCGAGCGGGTTTCTAGGCCAAGGCGGGGCTCGCGCGTGAACCGGTTGCCGACAGACGCAACCCCATGCTACCTTGGGCGTCTGCGTCATTCTTGCCTTGTGGGCCTTTGTCCCGCTCGCTCCCGCGCTCATCGCCATGCGTCTCTTTCGTTCATACCTGCTCGCCCGGCTGCTAGTCGGGAGCGTGCTGCTGGGATTCCTCAGCGGCGCGGCGGGAACGAAGACCGCGTCTGAGCACCCGCACCAACTCTGGCAGCGGGCCATGGTGGACGGCACGCTAGAACGCGCCGTGCAGCAAGCCAAGGACGCCGACCAGACCACCGCGTCTGTTGCACAAGTCGCGGCCTTCCTAGACGCACTGGCTGCCGTCACGGGAGGCGAACGCTTGGCCGCCTACCTCAGCACCGTAGCGGATCCCGCAGACGTGCTGCGCGCCTTGCTGGGCTCGTCTCACCTGGGTGCCGCTCTTCCATTCGCGCTCGGCGACACGTGGATCGCGCCCGCACCTCCGCCGTCGTCCACGCTCGGCGCGCGTGCGCTTGTGGCGACGACACGGGGCGGCGCGCTCCATCGTCCTGCTTCGCCGATTGGAAGCGTCCTCGTTGGGGACGACGACGGCATCCCCGCCCCCCGCAAACGCTACCCGGCCGTTCAGCCGCTCGGGCCCTAGCGAAGCCGGGCCACGCACGCTCGCGTGGCCCCACCCCCGCATTGACGAACGGCGTCCGGTGGTCGGTCGCCCACGCACCTGTGCTCGCGTGTCTGCGCGGTACGCGATCCCGTGCGCAGCAAACTGCAACCCCCATCTATCTCCCAACAGCCATGCAAGGCAGCGGATTCAAAATCTTCTCCGTCCTCGCGTTCATCTTGCTATCCGGGTACTACCTCTTCCCGACCCTGCAAAATAACCTCTACCAGAACACACTCGCCGAGCTGGAAGAGCAAGAGCGTGAGGAGTACCTCGAGGCCAACTACGAAGCCATCGAGACGGCGAAAACCAAGGCCCTCAACCTCGGCCTCGATCTCCAAGGTGGCATGCACGTCATGCTCGAAGTGGGGGTCGACAACCTCA
Source organism: Bacteroidota bacterium (assembly GCA_039178415.1). Classification (GTDB taxonomy): domain Bacteria; phylum Bacteroidota; class Rhodothermia; order Rhodothermales; family Rubricoccaceae; genus JBCBEX01. The sequence continues at coordinate 12,769 of JBCDFF010000060.1, read as the reverse complement.
TGCGCGAGCTGGCCACCAACCGCGACGAGACGTTTACGACCGCCCTCAGCGCCGCTCAGGAGCGCATCGAAGCCGGCGACAACGGCAACTTCGTAGACGTCTTCTACGAGGAACTGCAGCGCGTCGACCCCGAGGTACGCCTCTCGCGCTACTACCGCAACGTGGGCGAAACGCTCAGCCGCCGTAGCGAAAACGATGAGGTGCTCCCCGTCCTCAAAGCCGAAGCCACCGAGGCCGTCACCCGCGCCGTCTCGATCATCCGGCAGCGCGTGGACCGGTTCGGTGTCTCGGAGCCGTCCATTCAGAAGCAGGGCGAAAGCCGCGTCGCCGTCGAGCTACCTGGTGTGGACGACCCGCAGCGCGTCCGCGACCTCCTGCGCGGTACGGCCCGCCTCGAGTTTCGCCTGATGGCCGATCCCCAGGAGCTCCAAAGCTCGCTGGAGGCGATCTACGGCTACTACGAAGAGCAGACCGCGCAAGCCAACGCCGCGGCTGGCGTCGACAACGACGTCGCCGTGACCGACGCTGACACCTCGGCCACGCTCGATCTCGGGTTCGGCGACGAGGCAGCGGCCGACACCAGCAGCACCGACATGGCAGAGGCTGCTGTGAACCCGCTCCAAGGGCTCGTCCGGCCCGGGCAGGGCACCATCTTCGCCGTCGTTGCCGAGAGCGACACGGCTGAGGTGCGCAGCCTCGTCACCGCCGACGCCGTCCGCGGCCTGCTGCCGCAAGGCATCCAGCTGATGTACTCCGCCGACGCCATCGACGAGACTGAGCAGGGCGAGGAAATCTTCAGCCTCCTCGGGGTGCGCAACCGCTCCGAGCTCACCGGCGACGTCCTCACCGATGCCCGCCCGGCCTTTGACCCCGTCACGAATGCCCCGCAGGTGTCCCTGACGATGAACTCCGAGGGGGCGCAGCGGTGGAGCCGTATCACCGGCGCCAACGTCGGCAAACAGGTCGCCGTCGTGCTCGACAACATCGTCTACTCGGACCCGGTCATCCGGAGCAAGATCACGGGCGGTCGCACCGTCATCGAGGGCGTCAGCCGACAGGAGGCCGACGACATCGTGACCGTGCTCAAGTCGGGTGCGCTGCCCGCGCCGGTCAACATCATCGAGGAGCGCACCGTCGGCCCGAGCCTCGGCGCGAAGTCAATCCAGGCGGGCACGATGTCGGTCGTGGTAGGCTTCCTGCTGGTGGTCGTCTTCATGGTGTTCTACTACCGCACGGCCGGGCTCATCGCGGACGTGGCGCTGCTGCTCAACGTCGTGTTCATCTTCGGCATCCTGGCGGCGTTCGGCGCGACGCTCACGCTGCCGGGCATCGCGGGCATCGTGCTCACGATCGGTATGGCCGTGGACGCCAACGTGATCATCTTCGACCGTATCCGCGAGGAGATGAGCACCGGGAAGACGCTCAAAGCGAGCATCCAGGGCGGCTACGACAAGGCCCTCTCGGCCATCCTCGACGCGAACATCACGACGTTCCTGACGGGCGTGATCCTCTACAGCTTCGGCGTCGGGCCGATCCAGGGCTTTGCCGTCACGCTCATGGCCGGCATCGTGTCCTCGCTCTTCACCGCGATCGTGGTGACGCGCCTCTTCTTCGACTACCTCGTGTCGGAGAAGCGCCGCAACGTGGCCTTCGGGTGACGCCTGCCCCCACGCACGACCTCGACTTTCTCTTTGGCGTCCGTTGTCATGGGGCTCTGGCCCTGTGAGCCGCCCCAGGCGGCCACCCACGACGGCGGACCAACGACTAACCATCCATGCGTCTCTTCGAAAACGCCAGCTATAACATCGTTGGCAACCTCAAAATCGGGTACATCATCTCGGGTGTGCTCCTCACCGTTTCCATCATCTCGCTCCTCTTTCGCGGCGTCGAGACGGGCATCGACTTCCAAGGCGGCACCGAGTTCGTCGTGGAGACGAGCGTCCCGCTCGCCGTGGGCGACGTGCGCGCGACCCTCTCCGACGCCCTCGGCACCGAGCCCGAGGTCAAGGAATATGGCTCGGCGAACGAGCTGCTGATCCGCTCGACCGTCGGCGGCGACGTGACCGAACTCAGCGCCCTCGTGGTCGGCTCGCTCGAGTCGGCCAACCCCGGCGTGACGCTCACGTTGGAGAAAACGGACTCGTTCGCGCCGCGCTTCGCCGACGACCTCAAGCGGGGCGCGCTCTACGCCGTCCTGGGGTCGCTGCTCGTCATCTTTGTCTACATCCTGGCGCGCTTCGGCTCGCTGATCCCAACGAAGATCGAAGACTTTGCCTTTCCGCTCGGCGCGGTTGCCGCGCTCGCGCACGACGTGACGATCACGCTCGGGCTGTTCTCGCTCCTCCAGGGCGTCGTTCCGTTCTCGCTCCAGATCGACCAGGCGATCATCGCGGCGTTCCTCACCATCGTCGGCTACTCGCTCAACGACACGGTGATCATCTTCGACCGCATCCGCGAGTACGCCAACATCTTCAAGACCGACACCTACGCGACGGTCGTCAATAAGTCGATCAACCAGACGCTCTCGCGTACGGTGGTGACCTCGCTGACGACGTTCATCGTGGTAGCGGTGCTCTTCATCGCGGGAGGGCCGGTGCTGCGCGGCTTCGCGTTCGCGCTCATCATCGGCGTGGTAATCGGCACCTACTCGTCGGTCTTCGTAGCTTCCCCCGTGGTCGTCGCGCTCAAGTCGCGCAACGAGCAGTAGCGAGACGGGGAGACGGAGATCAGAGGCGGCGGCGCGTCTAGGCGTCCGCTCCTCCACCGTGCTCTGTCTCCCCGTTCCTCCCTTTCTCTGACGCTCCCCCCATGACCATCTCGACCACCGAACGCAACGGCGTAACCGTCCTGGCTCTCGAAGGCGACGTGATGGGTGGCCCAGACGGCACAGCATTGCACAATCGTCTGAGCGACCTGCGCGCCGAGGGCGTCCGGCAAGTCGTGGTGGACCTGACCCGGGTCCGCCTGATGAACTCGTCGGGCCTCGGCATGCTCATCGGCGGGCTCACCACCATGAAGAACGGCGGCGGCGACCTGCGCCTCGCCGGGGCCTCTTCGCGGCTCCAGACGCTCTTCACGATGACGCGCCTCGATAAGGTGTTTCGCCAGTTTGAGACCGTGGACGAGGCCGTCGCCTCTTTCGGAGGGGATGGGGCCTAGGGAATAGGGTGTCCTCTCTCGGTCTGCCTTTCCCCATGCCCTCCTCCCCGTACCCTATCCCCTAAACACATGCCAGTCACCATCGTCATCGGGTCGCAGTGGGGCGACGAGGGCAAAGGAAAGGTCGTCGACCTGATCGCGCCCAAGCATGACATCGTCGCACGCTATCAGGGCGGCGCGAACGCGGGCCACACCATCGCCTGGGGCGACCAGCAGTTTGTCCTGCACCTCATCCCGAGCGGCATCTTCCACGAGGAGACCGTCTGCGTGATCGGCAACGGCGTCGTGATCGACCCGGTGGCGCTGATGGAGGAGATCAAGCAAGTCGAGGCCCTCGGGGTCCGCGTCGAAGGGCGGCTGCTGATCTCGCACAACGCGCACCTCATCATGCCCTACCACAAGCGCATCGAAGCGGCGAAGGAGGGCGCGCGGACCGCCTCCAAGGGCGAGGCGATCGGCACGACAGGGCGGGGCATCGGACCTTCCTACGTCGACAAGTTCGCCCGCGTCGGCATCCGCGTGGTCGACCTCCTCAGCCCGGACGTGCTCCGCGACAAGCTGCGACTCAACATCGAGGCGAAGAACGAGGTGCTGCAAAAGGTCTACGGCCACGAGCGCCTCGACGTCGAGGCCATCATTGAGGAGTATGTCGACTTCGACCGCCGCATCGATCCGTTTGTGACGGACACGACGGACTACCTCACCCGCTCGCTCGCGGAGCAAAAGTGGGTCCTCGCCGAGGGCGCGCAGGGGGCGCTGCTCGACGTGGACTTTGGCACCTATCCGTTTGTCACCTCCAGCCACCCGACCGCCGGCGGCTGCTGCACCGGGCTTGGCGTGCCGCCGACCGCCGTGGACCGCGTCATCGGCATCGTCAAGGCCTACTCGACGCGCGTGGGCAACGGGCCCTTTCCCACCGAACTCGACGGCGACCCCGACGGCGACCCCGACGGCGTCGGCGAACTGCTCCGGCGCGTCGGCCATGAGTTCGGGGCTACGACGGGCCGCCCGCGCCGCTGCGGCTGGCTCGACCTCGTCGCGCTGCGCTACACGGCCCGCCTCAACGGCTTCACCGAGCTCGCCGTCACCAAGCTCGACGTGCTCTCCGGCATCGAGACGCTCAAGGTGTGCACCGCTTACCAGATCACGACCCCGGAAGGGCAGACGAAGGTCACCGACCGCTTCCCCAACAACATCGCCACGCTGGCGACGGTGGAGCCGCTCTACGAGGCGTTCCCCGGTTTCGACGGCGACCTCGGCGCGTTGTCAAGCGCCGAGGACTTGCCCCAGGAAGCGCGCAACTACCTCACCTTCGTCGAGGACTTCCTCGGGGTGAAGGTGACCGTCATTGGCACGGGACCCAAGCGCGAGGAAACGCTCCTCGTCTAACCGCCCTGCACGGCGTCGCTGCTCCGTTTGGTCGACGCTGCCGGATCCGGCCCCTGCGACATCGGCCCCTGCGACATCGGCCCCAGACAACGGACGCGTGACAAAAGACCAGGGACTCGCCGTCATCCACAAGTTCGGCGGCACGTCGGTCGGTACCCCGGAGCGGGTACGCGGCGCGGTGCGGCTCATCGCGGCGGAGCGCTACCGTCAGCGGCGCGGACGGCTCGTGGTCGTGTCATCCGCGTTCGGGGGCGTCACCGACCGGCTGCTCGAAGCGATTCGCGCGGCCGTTGCGCGCAAGGAAACCCACCGGACCATCCTCGGCGAGATCCGCGAGCGCCACGAAGCGGCCCTCCGTGACCTCGCGGATCCGGCCGAGCACCCATCGCTGCGCGCGCACCTCGACGCGCTCTGGGAGCAGGTGCGCGAATTGCTCGACGGCGTGTTTCTGCTGCGCGAGTGCAGCCCGCGTTTCACCGATGCCATCATCTCGGCGGGCGAGCGGGCAAGCGTACCCCTCGTAGCGGCGGCTTTTCGCAACGCCGGGCTGCCTGCCCGCGCCTTTGATGCGCGGACGCTGGTACGCACCGACGACCGCTTCGGGGAAGCTACCGTCGACTTCGCCACGACCCGCGCGCTCACGCAGGCCGCCTTCGCCGACCTGCCTCCCGACGTGGTGCCCATCGTGACGGGCTTTGTGGCGACGACCGAGGAGGGCGTCACCACCACGCTCGGACGCTCCGGCAGCGACTACACCGCGACGATCCTCGCCGACGCACTCGACGCCGGGCGCGTTGTGATTTGGACCGATGTCAACGGCGTGCTCTCGGCTGACCCGCGACTCGTGCCCGAGGCGTTCACGCTCGACGCGCTGAGCTACCAGGAGGCGGCCGAACTCGCTTTTTTCGGCGCGAAGGTGCTTCACCCCCGCACGATGCGGCCGCTGGTGCGCCGTAGCGTGCCGCTGGAGATCCGCAACACGATGGACGCGGGTGGGGCCGCAACGGTCATCTCCGACGCGCGGACCGGGGCCGAGGGTACGGTGAAAGCGGTGACAGCGATACGCGGCGCGGCGCTGGTGACCCTGCGCGGCAGCGGGGCGTCGGGGGCGTCGGCGCTCGCCGCCCGCGCGTTTGAGGCGCTCGCCCAAGCTGGAATCGATGTGTTCCTCATGGCGCAAGCGTCGAGCGAGCAGACCGTCACGCTGGCCGTTCGTGGTACCGCTGCTGAGGCTACGCAGCGCATCCTCGTATCGACGCTGGCCCGCGAGCTCGAGCGCGGCGACCTGCTCGGCGTCGAAGTCGAGGAGGGCGCCGCGGTCGTCGCGGCCGTCGGCGACTTCATGCACTATGCCCCTGGAGTCGCCGGGCGCATGTTCGCGACGCTTGGGAAGGCGCGGATCAACGTCCTCGCCATCGCGCAAGGCGCCTCGGACACGGCGATCTCAGCAGCCGTCTCCGAAGCTGACGCGTCCGCCGCCGTGCGCGCGCTCCACGAGGCGTTCGCCATGAAACGCACGCGCGCTCACCTGGTGCTCGTCGGGGCGGGGGCGGTAGGCCAGAGGCTCCTGGCGCTTCTCGACGCACAGCAGGAGGCTCTCCTCGACCGGCAGGTCAACCTCCAACTGGTCGGCCTCGCAACCTCGACGCGCGCGGTCTACGAACCCGGCGGCTTGCCTTTCGACACGGCCGAGGACGCGCTCCGAGACGACCACGGGCTCTCGGACGTGCTGGACGAGATCACGGCCGCGCGCCTCGAACGCCTTATCGTAGTTGACGCGACGGCGTCGGAAGCGGTGGCGCGGCGTTACCCTGATCTGCTCCGCGCAGGCGTGGGGGTGGTGACACCGAACAAGCAGGCGGGCACGCTGGACCACACGTTCTGGCAGGACCTCCAAGCCGCGATCCGGGCTCGTCGCGCGCCGTTCTTGTACGACACCACCGTCGGGGCAGGCTTGGCGCTGCTCTCGTCGCTTCGGGAGGCGGTGCGCACGGGCGACCGCATACGCCTTGTCGAGGGCGTGTTCTCGGGCACGCTAGGGTACGTGTTCAACGCCATGCGCGACGGGACGCCGTTCTCCGAGGCGGTGCGCCAGGCCCACGCGGCGGGATACACGGAGCCCGACCCGCGTGACGACCTCACCGGCGTCGACGCGGCGCGGAAGCTGCTCATCCTCGCGCGCGAACTCGGCCCGGACGCAGGATTCGGGGACACGGTGCTGGCCGACGTCACGACGACGTCGCTGGTGCCCAGCGACATCGCACGGCTGCCGCTGGACCTCTTCTGGGCGCGCCTCCCCGAACTCGACGCGGGGTGGGAGCGTCAGCGACAGGCCGCCGGAGCCGATAGCGTACTGCAATACGTGAGCACGCTCGACGTGGACGCGGGCCAACTTCAGTGCAGGGTGCGGGCCGTCGCCGCAGACTCGCCGCTGGCACGCCTGCGCGGATCCTCGCTGGTTGCCGTCTGCACGACCGATCGCTACGCCCCCGAACCGCTCATCGTCCAAGGCCCCGGTGCCAACATCGACATCACGGCGGCCGTGCTCCTCGCCGACGTCGTCCGGGCCGCCGAGGCCATGTAGTTGGCCATTTCCGATCCGAGCGCGTCAACGCGTGTCCGCGCAAACCGCGCAGGAGAACGTTCCCCAACCGCCGCCACGCTCTTATCCCCATGCGACTCACCGCTGAAGTGCGTTGGATCTGGCCTGGCCCCATCCCTGACGCCGTGCAAGCCTGGTTCGACCGGCTGGGAGACGAGCCGCCCATTGAAAAGCATCGACGGGACCGCTACCTCGTGCCGACCGCCCCGGGTGGGCTGAACGTGAAGCGGCGCAAAGGACGGCTCGAAATCAAGCGATGCGCGGGCATCTACGGCGTCGAGGACTTGGCCGTGGACGTGCGCGGGTCCGTGGACATCTGGACGAAGTGGCGCTTCCCGCTCGACGACCCGGAGCAACGGCCCGACACCGACGAGTGGCGCGACATCGAGAAACACCGCCGCACCCGGGTGTTTGTGCTCGACCGAAACACCCTCCGCGAAGCTACGTCGGACGAAGCGCCCGACGAGGGCTGCGACCTCGAACTCACCCGGCTCCTCGTGGAAGGCAAGGAGTACAGCTCGATCTGCTTCGAAGGCTTCGACAACGAGGCGCCCTCGAAGGACGACACGCGCCCCTTGGTAAACATGCTTCGCCTCGCCATCGCCTTCACGATGCGCCACGGCCCACCGTGCCCGCTGCCCGCCGACCGTTCTGTCTCCTACGCCGACTGGCTGCGCGAGGCCGTCTATGGCGGTGACTGATTTCCGAAGTTAGACGCATGATTTTACGGGTCGTACTAGGAATGAAATCATTGGCGTAAATCAGAAATCACCAATCGGACATCCTACATCCAACCATGCTGCACGTTGACCGCGCCGTCAAGCGCTACGGTTCTTTCACCGCCGTCAACGGCGTGTCGTTCAAGGCAGAGCCTGGTCGCATCTTTGGGCTCCTTGGCCCGAACGGAGCGGGGAAGACGTCGACGATCCGGATGATCACCCACATCACCGTCCCCGATAAAGGCGCAGTGACGCTCGACGGTGAGCCCGTCGGTCCCGCTTCGCAGCGACGGATGGGCTACCTCCCCGAAGAGCGCGGGCTCTACAAAAAGATGAAGGTCGGCGAGCAACTCATCTACCTCGCGCAGCTCAAGGGAATGGCGCGCGCCGATGCGGCGCGTACGACACGCGACTGGCTCGGTCGGCTTGGTCTGGGCGATCAGTGGGGGGCCGAAGTTGAAGCGCTGTCCAAGGGCATGCAGCAGAAGGTGCAGTTTGTTGCGACCATCGCGCACGCGCCCGACCTGCTCATCCTGGATGAGCCCTTCAGCGGCCTCGACCCGATTAACGCTGACCTACTGCGCGACATCATTCAGGAACTGCGTGCCGCCGGGCGGATCATCCTCTTTGCCTCGCACCGGCTGGAGCAGGTCGAGAAGCTCTGCGACGACGTGTGTCTCATCGCGCGGGGGCAGGTCGTGCTGTCGGGCGTGCTCTCGGAGGTCAAGCGGCGATTTGGAAGCAACACGCTCACGCTGCGCTTCGACGGCCCCGACGCCTGGCTCGACACGCTGGCGACGGAGGGCGTCATCGAAATCGAGTCGCGCAGCCGGGGCGCTGCGGAGGTGCTGCTCGCCGACGCCGTGCCGGCCCGTCGCATCCTTGAAGCCGCCCTCAGCGCGGGAGCCGACGTGGCCCATTTCGAGCGCCACGAGCCGCCCCTGAGCGTGATCTACAAGCTTGCCGTGGAGCAGGGGAGCGTCGGGGTCTGAGAGTAGGAGCCTAGAAGGGCAAGGACCGCCGAGAGTTCGGCCGCATTCGTTCACGATCTCTCGCGCAACCACGAAGCAGTCCTCAGCTTGCGAATTTGCGTCACCTACACACCCACACACCCACACCGTGTCCCTCACCCTCATTGCGCAGACCGAGTACAAGCGCCGCATCCGGTCGAAGTGGTTCATCCTCACGACGCTGCTCGCGCCCGTGTTGCTCGTGGCGATGTTCGCGTTCCCCATCGTACTCTTCACGATCCTCGACGAGACCGAGTCCACGCAGGTCGCCCTCGTGGATGAGACCGGCCGGCTCGCCGACGCCATCGCTGGGAATCTCGGTGGGGTGTTCGAGGTGGAGACCCTGGACCCCACCACGCCACTCGACAGCCTGCGGGCCAGCCTCCTGGCGGGGACGTACAAGGCCGTCGTCGTCCTGCCTGAGTCCCTCTTCGAAGGCGAGGTCGATGCGCTGCTCTACAACCAGGGCACCGGCGGCATCACGCTGCAGGGCGACCTTCGCCGCGCCGTTCGCGACGCCGTCGAGGACGAGCGCCTTCGCGCGGCCGGGCTCTCCGAAGAGGTGCGGGCCGAACTCGACCGCGGGCTCGGCTTCACCGTGCGGACGGTGAGCGAGGAAGGCGAAAGCGCCGACATGGCGGGCACGTCGTTCATGGTCGGCTATGCCATGGGTTCGTTCATGTTCTTCGTCGTCTACCTCTATGGCCTGATGGTCATGCGTGGGGTGATCGAGGAGAAGGCCAACCGGATCGTCGAGGTGATCGCGTCGAGCGTGCGGCCGTTCGACCTGATCGTGGGCAAGGTGCTCGGCATCGCCGCGATTGGGCTGACGCAGCTCGTGGCCTGGGCGGCGCTCGTGCTGGGCGGCCTGTTTGCGCTGGGCAGCCTGCTGCCGTTCTTCCTCGACCCGGCGACCGTCGCGGCCTCGCAGGACCCTGAAGCGGCAGCGCAGGCAGCCGAAGCCTTGCCGATCGACGTGGCAGCGCTGGGACAGCTCTTTTCGCCGGTCCTCTTCCTCACGCTGGCCGTGTATTTCCTCGGTGGCTTTGTGCTCTAAGCAGCGCTCATGGCCGCCGTCGGGGCCGCCGTAGAGCAAGAGTCCGATGCGCAGTCGCTGATGGCCCCGCTCATCATGCCGCTCGTCATCACGCCGCTCTTGGTTCTCATGCCGATCCTCAACGCGCCCAACGCGCCGTTCGCCGTCGGTATGTCGCTGGTCCCGCCGTTCGCGCCGATCCTGATGGTGGCGCGGCACGTGGTCACCGACGTGCCGTGGTGGCAGCACACGCTAGGCATCGCGCTGCTGGGCGGCACGGCGCTCGGACTCATGTGGGTCGCGGCGCGTATCTACCGGACGGGCATGCTGATGTACGGCAAGAAGGCGACGCTCCGTGAGCTGTGGCAGTGGGCCCGGGCGTCGTAGGATCTCCGACTGGAGGCGCACCGCTGTGGTTCGTGAGCGGCACGGCCTTGGGAGGCCCCCGCCGTCACGCACGGACGCCTCGGGTCGGCGCATGGATGGCACAAAGCGACCGAGGGCGTTCGCGTATCATGGCGCGTTCTTTTTTCGTCACCCTCCCTCCTTCGTCCCGTATGCGTTGCCTCCACCTCGCCGTCCTGATCGTTGCGCTCAGCCCAGGCCTCGCTACCGCGCAAACCACGGCCGATACAGATCGGCTCCTCGATATCGCTATCGTCTACACGTCCACAGCCGCGCGGCAGGCCGGAGGCAACCAAGCGATCGTGGAACGTGCCGACCACGCCGTGCGCGTCGCCAACGCCGCCATGGTGACCAGCGGCGCCGATGTCCGGTTTGATCTCGTGCGCAAGCGAGAAGTCGACTACCAGGCTACGTCGCCCGAACAAGCCTTGACCGACCTCTCAGCCGCCGTCTCCGGTTCGGGCCAAGCCCCGGACGCATTGAGTCGTGTCACGAGCATTGTTCGGCGGCACCAGCCGGACATGGTGGTCCTGTTCGTGAACGAGTCGTTCGATAGCGCCCGCGCGAGTCTGCTGATGTCGCTCCAGAACGTGGGAGCGCGGTGTATGGTCGTGCCGTCCAACAACACGGTGGCGTTTGCCCACGAACTCGGCCACGTGCTCGGCATCAATCATGACGAGCCCGATGCCCGGTCGATCTACCCGTACGCCCGAGGCTACACGGGGGCGCAGCCCTATACGGCGAGCACGCTTGTAGGCGGCTATGCAGAGAACGGCCAGCCGTCTATCGGCAAAGTCAACGTGTTCTCGACGCCCACGCGCAGCTTCCGAGGGGCCCCGCTCGGTGATGCGCAGGGAAGCGACGCCGTACGCACGATCAACCAAGTCGTGAACGCAGTCGACGCGGCGCAGTCCAGTGAGACCCGGTGGACGGGCGCGGTGAGCGACGATTGGCACACCGACGACAACTGGCGGCCCCGGCGCGTGCCGACGCGCTTCCGCGATGTCGTGATCTCGCTCGGTGCACCCAACAACCCTGTAGCGCGGGCCGAGGCCGAGGCCCGCAGCCTCCGCATTGATCCGGGGGCAACGCTCACCTTGAGCGGGACTCCGCTGCTGGTGCGCGGGGACCTCACCGCACGCGGCACGCTGGACGCGTCAACGGGTACCTTGACCGTGCTCAGCGTCGCCGACCGCCCCTCGGTGTTGTCGCTGTCCCCCGCCTCGAAGGTCGAAGAGCTCCGCATCGGCACGCCGCGCGAACACGCGTGGGCGGTGCTGGATCAGCCCGTGCAGGCGGAGGGCTCTATCTCTGTTGGACGGTGGTCGGTCCTCGACATGGCAGGGCACACCACCTCCCCCGTGCCGACGCAAGGGGCGGCCTCGTTCACGTTCCCCGTGCCGACCACGTCGGGCTCTTACATCAACCCCGCGCCTGGGTGGTACAGCATCGCCGAGCGGGGCAACCCGGCCTACACTTGGAGCTTCGGCGGCCCGGATGGCCAACTCTTCCTGAGCACGATGGGAAGCATGTACCAGGATCGTCCCGACTTCATGTTCAAGGTGGATGCCTGGGCATTTGCCGAGTCGATGGCGCTCGCGAGCGGTACGACCTACACCGTGTCCTACGAAATCAAGTCCGATGAGCCGCAACTCGATCTCTCGCTTCATCACGGCCAGGGGCTGCTGCCGAGCCTCATGCAGCCCGCTGGGCCACCGGAGCGCGTCGTCGGAGCAACGACCTGGACGCGTGTGGAGCGTTCGTTCACCGTGGCCTCGTCGGGGCTGTATGTCCTCGCGCTGCGCGCAGCGTTCGGCTTTGGCGAGAGCACGCCGCCGTCCCAGACCTTTGTCCGCAACGTCACGCTGACCCGCACCTAGTGGTGCGCGCTGCCATTTGGGGCGCGTTTGTCATCGCGGCTGGTGGTGTAGGTTGCGTAGTCGGGATCGAAGCAAGACCAGCACCAGCACGCAACCCGTAATCCGCTCGTACGACCCTGTTGCACCCAATCCGCGTTCATGCGTGCTTTCGTGTCTTCCTGAACATGATTTAGGGTCTCAAGCGTTTCCGATGAGATGCTGAATCACGTGCAGGATGACAATACTGGACGAGCGCAACCGTATCTGGTGTCAGACATCCATTGATGTTGGCCCCTTGCTTCTCTTCACATCCACGGATCTATGCCCGCAACGATTACCGTAGCCAGCGCTGACCACGCCGATCTCGATGACGTAGCGCTCCTGTTCGACGCCTACCGCCGGTTCTATCGCCAGCCCTCGGATATAGAGGGTGCGCGCCGGTTTCTCCAGGCACGGATGGACGCGGACGAGTCCGCCATCTTGGTGGCGCGGATGCCTGAGCACGACGGCCCCGTCGGGTTCACGCAGCTCTATCCGTTTTTCTCGTCGGTCCGAATGCGGGGGCTCTGGGTGCTCAACGACCTCTTCGT
>JBCDFF010000059.1:0-14594 GCA_039178415.1 Bacteroidota bacterium | reverse complement strand
ACGTGGTCGGGGCCGCGCTCGGATGCGCCCGCCGAGCCGCCGCGCCCGTCGCCGTTCGTCGACGGCAACAACGTCACGGGAACGTGGCAGGCGGTGGAGGCCATTGCCGACCCCGAGCGCAACCGCGACCTCCGCGAGGGGGTCCTCACGATGGAGCTCACCATCCGCCGCGACGGCACGGCCACGTTGCGCGGCGAGGACCGCCGCCTCGGCTCCGGCCCCGTCCGCTTCGACGGCACGCTCGCGGGCGAACGCCTCGCCTTCGACGGCATGGACGGCAGCGCCGCCGTCTCGATGCGCTCGGGCCGCCTCGTCGTCTTCGACCCACGCGGGCGACGCACCGTCTACGCCCGCGAATCCTAGCGCTCATTCAACCTCGCTCCCTCGTGCTCGCTGACCACACCTTCGCCATCCTTGGGGCTGGCAACATCGGCCGCGCGCTCATCGGCGGCTTGCTCCGGGGCGGCGACGTACACCCCGAGCAGCTCCGCGCGACGCGCCGCAACCCCTACGCCCTCGACGCGCTCCGCGAGCAGTTTCCCGGCATCCAGGCAAGCACTGACAACGCCGAGGCCGTCCGCGGCGCAACGGTTGTGATCCTCGCCGTGAAGCCGCAAAACCTCGACGCCGTGATCGGTACCATCCGCGACGCCGTACCCGCCGACGCGCTCGTGCTGTCAATCCTCGCGGGGCTGACCACCGACGCGCTCGGCGACGCGCTCGGCCAGCCGCTCGCTGTCGTCCGCGCGATGCCCAACACGCCTGCGCTCGTCGACGAGGCCGCAACGGCCATCGCACCGGGCACGCACGCTACGGAAGAGCATCTGGCGGTAGCCAGGGAGATCTTCGCAGCGGTGGGTCCGACCGTGGAGGTGCTGCCGGAGTACCTGATGGACGCCGTGACGGGTCTCTCCGGCAGCGGCCCCGCCTACATCTACATGGTCATCGAGGCGCTCACCGACGGCGGTGTGAAGATGGGCCTGCCGCGCCCGCAGGCGCTCAAGCTCGCTGCGCAGACGGTTTATGGGGCCGCCAAGCTCGTGCTGGAGACGGGCCTCCACCCCGCCATCCTGCGCGACCAGGTGACGACGCCTGGCGGCACCACCATCGCTGCCATCGCCGAGTTGGAGCGCCACGGCCTGCGCCCGATGCTCATCGAGGCCGTCGGCACCGCCACGGCCCGCTCCCAGGCGCTCCGCGAGCGCGACTGACGCACTCCTGGACGACGCATCCTGCGACAGGGTGCCGGTGCCTGCCCCAGCGCAGCCGGTCAGCGCGCGCCGCACGTGCGAGACTTCGAGCGCTCGCGCATGTAGGGCCGCGGGGTCGGGCGACGCAGGGGGTCACGCCGAGGCCACGGCTGCAAATATCCCGTGAACGAGGCAGGCCGAAGGAGCCAGGCGTGCTCCTCGGCGCGCCCACGTGCAACTGATGCCAGCCGGGACCGAGAATCGCATCGGGGACGGGTAGAGATCGAGGGCAGCGCGTAGTTTAGACCCGATCTAAATAAACTGTCATCCCACCCCCCGTGCCGAGGCTGAAGCCACCCTCAGACGGTGCCTTTAGGCCAACGCGGTCTTGCCGTGCAGGCCTGGGGCGCCCCGAACGTGCACCGGTCGAGGTCGCTGCGGGGTGGGCTCACAGCCCGTTGCGTCCGCCGGACCACGCCGATCCCGTGCCTTCCCCTTTTTCGTGCCCAGGTGTTGCGCTCAGCGCTCCAACGGTCGGCACCCCCGCGCTCGTCGCTGCGCCTGTCTCGGGCGGGCCTGGCCTCCCCGAAGATGCTCTCGCGGCAGCGGTCGCGCCGGTGCTGTGCGTCGACCTCGCTGGCCGCCTCGGCGGAGACGGGGACCTGGACGCGGCGGCCTACGACACGGGGACCCACATGGGCCGCGCCGCTTCCTTCCCTGATGACGGGGCAGGGAGGTTCGGCGAGGCCCATACCCTTGCGGCGGCGGACCGCGTCCGCGACGTGCGTGGCGCGGCCGTCGCCGACTTCCCTGGCCCTGGCGCGCTCGACCAGGCCGCCGCTGCCCCCGCTGGCGACGGGCGAGCCTTCACCGACGACGGCACGGACGAGGTCGAGCCGCCCATGGTGACGGAGCCCCCCCTCGCAGGAGCGCTGGGCGTGGCGCCTGGCGATACCGACAGACGTGTCGATGTGGCTGCCGTTGCGCTTGGTGGCGCGCAGGCGGCCAACGTCCCCGGTGACGGCGCTAGGGTCCTCGGCCCTGCGGTCGTGCTAGATGGCAGCGCGACCGATGCCGTCGCCGTGGACGCTCGCACTGTAGATGCTCCCACTGTGGATGCCCACGCCGTGGATGCCCGCCTCCTCACCTTGTCTGCCAGACGATGATCCCCTGAACGCTGGCCTACCCGACGCTGCGTACCGGCATGCTTGTCCATCCGCTCCTGCTCGCCTTCAGCATGGTCGCCGTCGTGGCCATCGTGATGGGCGGGTGCGCGCGCGAGGTGCCGCTGGCCGTGGACCCGTCGCTCCCGCTCGACGAAGCGCTCGCCGCCTGGCAGCAGGAGCTCGGCGTGCCCGGCATGGCCGTGGGGGTCTACTATGGCGACGCGGTGCAGCTCCAACGTGGCTTCGGCGTCGCTGACCGCGCGACCGGACGCCCCGTCGAGGCCACGACCCCGTTCTGCGTGGGCAGCATCGCGAAGCTGTTCGTGGGCACGGCGGCGCTGCGGCTGGCGACGCGCGGCGTGCTCGCCCTCGATGCCCCGCTCGCTACGTGGCGGCCCGATGTGCCTGGTGCCGACCGAGCTACGCTGCAGATGTTGGGCACCCACCAGGCTGGCTACCGGAATTACATCACGCTGCCGGCGGTGAAGGACACGTTTTCGGCGGCTCCCGAGCGGCTCTGGACGCGCGCCGAGTTGCTCGCGCTCAGCCTCGCCGCCGAGCCGCACTTTGGGCCGGGCGCGGGGTGGGTCTACTCGAACGCCAACGCGCTGCTGCTCGTCGAGGCGTTGGAACGGGCGACCGCGCTGCCCTGGGATTCGCTGCTGGCCCGCGAGGTGCTGCGCCCGGCGGGTCTGGCCGCGACCACACGCGTCGCCGAGGGCTGCACGGCCATGGCCCCGGGGGCCGCGCGGGGCTACCAACTCGGCGACGCCGAGGGCCCCACCCCGTGGACGGTCGCGGGCGACTCGCTCCACGACGTCTCCGGCGACGCGCTCTCCAAGTGGGACGCCTCGGGCGACCTCCGCTCGACGGTCCCCGACCTACGCCGCTTCCTCGACGCCGCCTTCCGGGGGGACGTGCTGTCCCCCGAAGCCCGCGCGCGCCGAGGTGCCACCGTCGCCACAGGCGAGGCGGACTACCGCTACGGGTTCGCTCTCGAGGTGTGGGACGCGGGCCCCGCCCAGACCCTCGGCCACTGCGGCGTGGTCCCCGGATACAACGCCTGCCTCAGCTACCGCCCGCACGACGACGTCGCCGTGGTGGTACTCACCAACGTCTACGGCACCCAGCGCTCGGCGATGCCTGCGCGCGCGCTCACCGAGGCGCTCCTCGTATGGACCACCGCCCAAGCCTCCGCCGCGCAAGCGACCCACACCGAGCCCCCGGGCTGGAGCACAGAGCCCGACGCCGAGGTGCGCGCCCGCGCGGGCTACATGTCTCGCGTCGGATAACCCGCACCACGTCCCGCCCAGCCCTCCTGGAACCGATGATCATGCCGCCGTCCGTCTCGACACGCTCCGCACCGCTGCACTCAGCGTCCGGCCGCGTCTCGGTTGCCCACCTCGACGGGGTCCCGGAGACGCTGCTCATGACGCTCTACAACCGCGCGGTGGAGTCGCGTCGTCCTAATCCCATTCTGGTCGACACGAAGGCCGAGCAGATGGTCGCACGGCTGGACTACGACTTTGCCCAGTTCGGCGAGGGACGCCTCACGCACTCCATCCGGGCCTTCGTCATGGACGAGTGGCTGCAGGGCTTTTTGGACCGCCACCCGAACGCCACCGTCGTCAACCTCGGCGTGGGGCTCGGCACGCAGTCGGCCCGGCTGGACAATGGCGAAGCGACGTGGATCGATCTGGACGTGCCGGAGGTGATCGCGCTGCGCCGGTACTTCTTCGAGGAAGGGCCGCGCCACCGCATGATCGCCGCGTCGGCCTTCGACCCCGCCTGGATGGACGACCTCGACGCGGACGCGCCGACCTTTTTCGTAGCGGCAGGGCTGCTCATGTTCTTCGACCCGGAGGCCGTGCGTGGCCTCGTCGGCGCGCTCGCTGGGCGCTTCAGGACGGCCGAGATGGCCTTCGACGTGATCCCGGAGCGGCTCTCCGAGCAGGCCCACCTGGGCGAGGCCGCGTTCGGCGGCTTCACGATGCCCTCGATGCCGTGGTACCTCGACTACGACCGCGTCTACGAGCTCGAAGACTGGCATCCGCGCGTGCGGGTCGTCGCGCGCCGCGACTACACGCAGGGGTTTCGCCTGCGATGGCGGCTCCTCGGCCTGCTCAGTCTGATCGAGCCGCTGCGCGACTTGCTGATGGGCACCCTGATCCACGTGCGTTTCCGCGACCGGAACGCCGCAGCGCCCGCGCTTCCGTGACAGCCGACGCCGCCGTTGCCTCTCCGTTCTCGGTGCCTCTCCGTTCTCGGTGCCTCTCCGTTCTCGGTGCCTCTCCGTTCTCGGTGCCTCTCGCTTCTCTCTGCCTCCTCACACCCGTATTGCATGGCTGACTCCAAAACCCTCTACCACACTCCGCAGGGCCACGTCCTCCGCTGTGGCTGCTGCGACCACCTCGAAGTCGTGTTCCGGCAGACGCACGTGCGCCTCCAGGCCGACCAACTCACCGAGCTCGCCCGGGAGGCGGCGTCCATCAACACAGAGCACTGGGAGGTAGGCAGTCTGGGTGTCGTCCGGGTGACGCCCCCTGGAACGGCGGTCGAAGTGCGCCTGCTGCTGGAGCGGGAGGCGCTCCGCGAGTGGCAGGATCTGCTGGCCGGGACCGCCGCTATGCTCGAACTCGACGACCTCCTCGCAAACACGCTCTCCTGATTCCCACGCTGCGCCATGGACCGCTCAGGTGTCTTCGACTCCCTCTACGAAACAGAAAACGGCATCGTATTTCGGTGCGCGTCGTGCCCGTACTACCACGTGGCCTTCGGGCCGGTGATCCTCGCCAACGACCCGCACGGCCTGCGCATGCTACGCGAGCTCCTCGACCGGCTCCAGCCCCAAGAGGACCCGCGCTTCCACCTGGGCGACCGCTGCTATCACCTCCACACGCCCAGCGGCGACGTGGGACTGGTGTTCTCGCACGACGAGATCGAGGAGCTGCGCGAGCTGATCCACGGGGCCGTTGCGATGCTCGAACTCGACACGCTGATCACCGACACCCTGGGCTCCGATGCCACGGGGTCTGCCCGCAGGGGCTAACGCGATCCACGACGCCGATGCGCTCCGCATACATACGGACACCCCGACGCGGGCCCCGAGCACCTAGCTGGCTGTGGAGACTGGGCCCCAGGCTGCGCGCACGGTCCGGGCGAGCTCTCACGGTGCGCGTCGCGCTCAGCATCGTGCTAGGCCTCGTCCTGGGCACGGGGGCCAGCCACGCCCAGCCGCCGCCCGCCGCCCCTGAGCCTCCGCCTACGGCTCCGGCGCCTCGGACCGCTGAGGAGCGGCCGCAGGAGCCCCCGCGCTGGCGCGACCTGACGGGATGGGTCGTAGACGCCGAAACGGGCTGGCCGCTCGCGCGGGCCGTCGTCCAAGCCGAGGGGTCTCCCTACGCTGTCCGTACCGACGCGACAGGGCGCTTTGGGCTCCGCACGCCCGCAACGCGTCCCACGGTGATCACGGTCGCCTGTCCAGGCTACGCCCCGCTGCGCTTACCGCTGCGCGCCGACCAGCCGCGCGCGGTGTTTCACCTGGTTCCGTCGTCGTCCACGCGCACGACTTGGCCTGTCACCCTCACCCTGCCCGACCGATGACGCTCCCGCCCTCCTCCGCGACCTCTCATCAGGATCATCCCCAGACCCTGCTCGCACGGCTGCTCAGCGACGAGCCCGAGGTGGACACGGATCGGACCCGGGCTCGGCTGCGGCGTGCTCTCCGCGCGCTCGACGCGGGCGCGTTCAGTGGCATCGCGCCGGCGACCCGCGCGCGCCTGCGTGCCTTTCTGGTGGACCGCCTCACGCAGACGGCACCGGGCCTGGCACCTTCCGGACAAGCGTGACGTACCCCCCTTTTTCGACCCCCTCTCACCCCCCGTACGCCATGTCCCGTCTCATTTTTTCCGCCTCCGCAGGCGCGCTCGCCCTGGTGCTGGGAGGCTGTGCCGCCATCGCCCCGACCGCGACGCAAGCTACCTCGTCGGACCCGGTTGAGACCCTCCGCTTCGACGTAGCCTACCTCGCCTCGGACCTTCTCGAAGGACGCAAACCAGGGACCGCCGGCGAAGCGCTCGCCGCCGACTACATCGCGCGGCGCTTTGCCGAGGTCGGCCTGGCGCCCGGTGGGGACGACGGGGGCTGGACGCAGCCCTTCACCTTCCAGGCGAGCACCAACCCGCACGGCACGGGATCGTCTGTCTCCATGAACGCGCGCAACGTGATCGGCGTGCTGGACCGTGGGGCCGCCCAAACCATCGTCGTGGGGGCGCACTACGACGGACTCGGCTACGGCGGCTTGGGCTCGCGTGCCCCCGGTGAGGAGGCCATCCACAACGGGGCCGACGACAACGCCTCGGGCACGGCGGCGCTCTTCGCCATCGCCGAGCGGCTCGTCGCGTCGGACGCGCAGACGCGCAACGTCGTCTTCGTAGCCTTCTCGGGCGAGGAGATGGGCCTCCACGGCTCGAAGCACTTCGTGAGCACGCTCGGAGGCGCCGATGCAGGCGACATCGCCTACATGCTCAACCTCGACATGGTAGGGCGGTTGGGGGATGCAGACGAGGGCGACGGCGTGCTCGCGGTCAACGGCGTCGGCACCTCGCCCGCGTGGGGGACCGCGCTCGACGCCGCCGCAGCCGCGACGGGCCTTACGCTCGCGCGCACCGAGTCCGGCCTCGGCCCGTCGGACCACGCGTCGTTCTACCTCGAAGACATCCCGGTGCTGCACCTCTTCACGGGCCAGCATACCGACTACCACACGCCCGTCGACGACAGCCACCTCATCGACTACGAGGGGCTCGCCACGGTTGTCGACTTCGCCGTCCGCGTGGTCGAGGACCTCGACGACGACGCGGCGATCGCGTTCACCAAGACCCAGGACCAGTCGCAGCGCTCGATGGCGTTCCGCGTGGGCCTCGGCGTCATGCCCGACTACGTGTTCACCGGCGAGGGTATGCGCATCGACGCGGTGCTGAGCGACCGGGCGGCCGAGCGCGCAGGCCTGCAGGACGGCGATGTGGTGATTCGCCTCGGCGACACCGCCGTCACGGACATCCAGACCTACATGGAGGCGCTGTCCACGTTCGACGTGGGCGACACGGCTCCGATCGTCGTGGAGCGGGACGGCGCGCGCATCGAGGCGACGGTAGCGTTCTAGCCCGGCCCGCCTCGCTCGCATGCAGACTACCCCTACCGAGGCTCCGCCGAAGCGTCTGCTCGGCGTCCTCTTCCTTGGCTCCTTTCTCGGCGCGCTCGACATTGCCGTCGTCGGCCCTGCGCTGCCCGCGCTGGCGGACGCGTTCGCCCTCGACGCCCGCGCCGTCGCGTGGACCTTCACCGCGTTCGTGCTCGCCAACCTGGCCGGGCTCCCCGTCATGGCCGCCCTCGCCGACCGCATCGGGCGCAGGACGGTCTACCTCGCAGACATCACCATCTTCGCGGCGGGTACCATCGTGGTGGTGCTGGCCCCTTCGTTCGACGTGCTCCTCGTCGGTCGGGTGATCCAGGGACTTGGGACGAGCGGCATTTTTCCCGTCGCCAGTGCGGTCATCGGGGACGTGTATCCGCCGGAGACGCGGGGGCGGGCCGTCGGGCTGCTTGGCTCGGTGTTCGGGGCGGCGTTCCTCGTCGGCCCTGCGATGGGTGGGATCGTCCTCGCGCTTGCGAGTTGGCGGTGGCTCTTTGCGATCAGCCTGCCGCTGGCTGGGCTCGTGTTTGTGCTCAGCGCACGCGCGCTGCCTCGCCGCGAGTCCGCCACACCGCGCCCGTTCGACGCGCTCGGCACGGCCACGCTGACCGGGTTGCTCGCCGTGCTCGTCGTCGGCCTCTCGGGACTCGACGCTGCGGAACCGTGGCTGGGCGTTCGGA
This sequence comes from Bacteroidota bacterium, assembly GCA_039178415.1. Classification (GTDB taxonomy): domain Bacteria; phylum Bacteroidota; class Rhodothermia; order Rhodothermales; family Rubricoccaceae; genus JBCBEX01. The sequence continues at coordinate 6,367 of JBCDFF010000059.1, read as the reverse complement.
GCCCGGTGGTGGGCGGAGCCTTTGTGCTCGCAGCCATCCTGCTGGGGGTGTTCATCTGGGCGGAGCGCCGTGCTCCCGCGCCGCTGATTCGCCCCGGGCTGATCGCACGGCGGCCGGTGCAGGTCGCCTGTGCCTTGGCCGTCGGCGCGGGGCTCGTCGAGGCGACCTTTGTGCTGCTCTCTGACTACACGGTCACCACATTCGGGGTGGCGCCGTCCCGTGGGTCGTACCTCCTCCTCCCGCTCGTGGCGGGGGTGACCGTCGGCGCGCCTGTGGCGGGACGCCTCCTCGACCGCCTCGGCGCGCGGCCCGTGGTGACGGTAGCGGCCCTGCTCATCGCCGTGGGGATGGGTGTGGTCACGGTGGCTGCTGACCTCGGCACCCACATCGCGGGCACGGTGGTGCTGGGGCTCGGGCTGTCGGGCATCCTAGGCTCGTCGCTGAGCTACATCCTTCTCTCGGAGGCCGGAGCCGACGAGCGCGCCGTGGCGCAGGGGCTCTCCACGGTCTTCATCAGTGTCGGGCAGCTCGTCGGCGCAGCGGTGCTGGCCGCCCTGGCGGCCTCGGCGACGAGTGCCAGCGCTGGGTACCGCGCCGGGTTTGCGGTCGTCGCTGGCGTCGGCCTCGTGCTCGCGCTGTTCGGGCAACTGCTCCGCCGCACGCAGCGCTAGCGCCTGCCGCGTGGGGTCGACGCGCTGTGCTACGAAGATCTCGGCAACATCCCACCAGCATGCGTCCACGAGGCCCATCCCGAGTACCACGCACGCGGGCATCCCCCGCGAACGACCTACGCTGATTGCCCTATCTGACGCTGTAGCTATGTCCATCTATCGTACCACGTTTCTCGTTGCGGGCCTGCTCGTTGCCACGGGCCTCGTCGCCTACGTTGCTTCCGGAACCGGCAGCGTGACGGCTCTCATTCCTACGTTTCTGGGCGTCGCTCTCGGCGGCCTCGCGGCCCTGGCGCAGGCACGCCCCGGTGCGGCCAAGCATGCCATGCACGGCGTCGCGGTGGTAGCCCTGCTGGGTGCACTCGGCAGCCTTGGGCGTGTCGTGCCTGCTCTTGTGGGTGGCGAGATCGCGTTGCCTATTGCCTTCGCCGCGCAGGCCGTCACCGCTGTGCTGTGCGTTGGGCTGATCGCCGCTGCGGTGCGCCACTTTCGCGCGACCCGGCGTAGCCGTGCCATGACCTCGTAGTCGCGTCTCGTCGCCGAGCGAGGTCGCGGCCTCGCTTTGGCCTCCGTACGTGCCGCAGTAGGGTCGCCTGGGCTCTGATCCGCGACTACGCCGCCGCCTCTCAAGCTGCCAGATCGAGGCAGGCCTGGCATGCCACGCACCTGGGCGGCACGTCCGGCTCCGGCACGTCTGGCTCCGCGTCCTCACCCGGCACCGTTCCGACGCTTGCGGCGGCACCTGCCTGCACCGTGGGCGTCGCGCCCTCTGCTTCGAGGGGGAGGCCGAATGGGCAGCCTGGAGCGTCTCCTGCTCGCGTTGTCGGTCGTGGCCGTCCCGGTTGCGCCGGGGACGCCTCGGAAGGGGCAAAGATCGTCGAGAGGGCCCGGATGCCCTGGACGAAGCCGAGGGAGTCTGGATCGGTGGTCTTGAGCCGCACGATGGGTACCGCGAGGAGCTTTTGCAGAATAGACTCGGTCAGGCGCTCTACGTCGGCGCGCGCCACGTCCGGGATCCGGTGGGCGTGTCGGTGGAGCTCCTGCTGGCGGATGGCGTCGAACGTGGTGCGGATCGCCTGGATGGTCGGTTGCAGGGCGTGCTGGTGGAAGACCCAGGTCACGAAGTCAGCCAGGTGCGTCTCCACGATCGCCTGCGCATCGGGGAGCGCAGCCTGGCGCGCCGTGGCCGTCGCCGCGACCCCCTGATGCAGTTCGTCGAGGTCGAGCACGGTGTAGCCCGGCACCTCACGCACGGCGTGCTCCACATTGCGCGGCACGGCGATATCGATCACGAGCGTGGAGCGGGTCGGGCAGCGAGGGGGAAGCGCGCGAGCGAGCACCACCGGCTCACGGGCGCCCGAGGCAACGAGGGCTACGTCAGCGTGCGCGATCGCCTCGTGCCGGTCAGCCCATGCACACGGGCGCCCCTCGTATTGACGAGCGAGCACTTCGGCCCGTTCGTGGGACCGGTTTGTGATGGTGAGGCTGGCGAGGTCGTACGAGGCGAGTGCGTTGAGCGCGGCGAGCGCCATCTGCCCAGCTCCCACGAGTACGACGCGCTGCCCGTCGAGCTGCTGGTCCGGGGCGTGGGCTCGCGCAACTGTCACCGCTCGGCTCGACACGGAGGCGGCCCCGTGCGCCAGCCCGGTCTCCGTGCGCACCTGCTTCGCGCCCCGAAAGGCGGTGTGCATCAGCCGGTGCAGCACAGCGTCGACGGTGTCTTCTTCGACGGCGAGCCGGTACCCCTCCTTCACCTGATGCAGGATCTGTGCGTCTCCGAGCACGAGGGATCGCAGCCCCGCAGCCACGCTCAGCACGTGGCGGACCGCGGCCTCGTCGTCGTGAAGGAACGCCACACCGGTAGGCCACGGGACCCCCGCCTCGGACGCGAGCAGCGTCGCTGCCAGCGCCACGTCCTGCCCTGTTCCATGGACGACGGCCTCCGTACGATTGCACGTCGTGATGACGACACACGCGGCATCCGTGCTAGCGGTCCACGCAGCGTAGAAGCGACGCAGCGCCGCGTGTGGCAACGCGAAGGCCTCGCGGACCGCCACCGGGGCACGTTCGTGGTTGAGGCCGAGGACGTAGAGCTTCATGCAGGGCAAGCTTGGTGCGGGTCGAGAGCTTCGCGCGGGACGAGGGAGCACCGCTGCGTGCGAGGGCACGTTGATGGCAAAGCGGAAACGGACGCCTCCAAGCATACCTGGGTTGGACCACCTCCTGCCAAGGGGGGACCACGGTCCCAGGTGCGAGGGAATTCCCCACAGTAGTGGCATCGTCCTGCTACGCGCAGCTCCGCTCGCAGCGGGGCACGCGGGGTCTGCGAATCCCAGCTGGCGCCCGGGCTGAACACGGTGCCCGACCTCCGGGCTCGCGGACTAAGACTGCTACACCGCCTTCCTGGCCCCCGTAATCGGCTTCTACGGGCCAGAAACGCAAGACGCCAGCCTCATCGGGAGGCCGGCGTCTCGGAAGGTTGCCCTACAAGGATTCGAACCTTGAACCTCCTGATCCAGAGTCAGGCGCTCTGCCAATTGAGCTATAGGGCAGCGGGCTCTGCGACGAGCGCAGGACCGACAAACTAGGGTGCTTTCGCGCTGTACGCAACGAGAGAACTGACGCGGCGCACTCAGACCCCGGTCTTGGCGACTTCTTCGAGCGCCTCGGTCTCGGGCAGTACGTCCTTCGGTGGAGCACTCACGGCCTCCACCGACTCCCCACGCCACGTGGCGATCTGCTCCACGATCATCGTGCGCACCCGGTCGCGCAGGGCTGACACGTCGTCTTTCGTGAGCCCCTTCGTCGGGATAGCGGGGAGCACTTTCAGGTAGACCTCGCTCGGCTTGCCAAACTTCCAGTCGTGCTTTGGCAGCGCGTCTGTGGTGCCGTCGAGCGCGACCGGGAGGATGGGCACCTGTGCCTTGATGGCGAGCCGGAAGGCCCCGTCGTAAAACGCTTTCACGCGACCGTCCTTCGACCGCGTCCCCTCCGGGAAGAACATCACAGAACACCGCTGGTCGAGCACGTCTTTTGCCCGGGTGAGCACGCTGGCCCGGCTCCTCGGGTCCTTGCGGTCCACCTCGATGTCGTCGGACAGCTTCATCAACCAACCCACGATCGGGATGTCGAACAATTCCTTTTTGCCAATCCACTTCATCTCCCACGGGAGGCGGCTCACCAGCGGCACGTCGGCGTTGGACTGGTGGTTCGAGACGACGACGTAGGGGTTGCGGGGGTCCTTGGGGAAGTCGCCCGAGATCTGGATGCGCCAGGCCGGGTTGACGCGCGTCATCCACGAGCCCATGCGGCGGAACGTGCGCCCGGTACGGTAGTGGATGGGGCTGCGATCGAAGAGACGGACCAGGGCCAGCGTGGGCAGCATCAGCGCGATGATGCCGATCATAGCCATCCAGGTAAACGCGGAACGAATAGCACGCATGGCGTGATAACGGTGGGCAAGTCGAGGGAGAGCGGCGACCCCACGGCCACCAAGAACACCGCTTGCACAGCCCCGCAACACCGTCCGTTCCACGATGGCTGTGCAAAACCGCTAACCTACGTATCCACCTCTACTTCGACCCGCTCCGCTTTGCTTACGCATCCATCTCTCATGCGCCGGTGCCTCCTGCTTGCCCAGCAAGGGGCTGGCGCGGCCAGCCCCAACCCTCTCGTTGGCTCAGTGGTAGTGGCCCCCGATGGCACCGTGCTCGGCGAAGGCTACCATGAATGCTACGGCGACGCCCACGCTGAGGTGAACGCCATCGCCGCTGCAGAGGCCTTGCACGGTACCGAGGCCTTGCGCTCGGCGACGCTCTATGTCAACCTCGAACCGTGCAGTCACCACGGCAAGACGCCCCCGTGCGCAGACCTCATCCTGGAGAAGGGCATCCCCCGGGTGGTCGTGGGTATGGTCGACCCGTTCCCGAGGGTCGCCGGCGGCGGCATCGCGCGGCTGCGTGCGGCAGGCGTCCACGTAACCGTCGGGGTGCTCGAAGCCGACTGCCAGCGGCTCAACGAGGCGTTCGTCCACCACATCGCGACGGGCCGGCCGCTGGTGACGCTGAAGGTCGCGCAGACGCTCGATGGGGCAATCGCGACCCGGTCCGGCGACAGCCGCTGGGTGTCGGGCGCAGCCGCGCGGACCCGCGTGCACCAGTGGCGCCGCGAACTCGACGGCGTGCTCGTCGGCAGCGGGACCGCACGGACCGACGACCCCGCGCTCACGGTGCGCCACGTCGAAGGCCGCCAGCCGGTACGCATCGTCCTGGACCGGGCGGGCAGCCTCCCACCTACGCTCCAGCTGTTCACCGACGCGTACGCGGCCAAGACCGTTGCCGTCGTTGCAGAAGACGCACAGCCGCCCTATGCCGAGACGTTCGCCGACCGAGGCGGGACGCTGCTGCGCGTGCCGACAGTGACGAGCGACAACCGCAGCCACCTTGACCTCGGTGCAGTCCTGGACGCCCTTGGAGCTGGAGTCGGTCCGCATCGCGCGATGCAGTCGCTGCTCGCGGAGGCAGGGCCGGGGCTCGCCACAGCGCTCTTCCAGCAGGACCTGGCGGATCGCTTTTTCTGCTTCATTGCCCCGAAGATTGTGGGGGCCGGCACGCCGGTGCTGCACGACCTCGGCCTCGCCCGCATGGCCGACGCCCGGACGTTCGCTGAGCACCGTTGGGAGGTAGTGGGCGACGATGTGCTGTTTCGTGGATACCTGCGTGGGACAGGGGGGGCGTAGGTCGAGGGTCGGAGGTCGAGGGTCAGAGGTCGGGCGCGCGTGGCGTCACCGTCTCGCCTCTTCGTCTCCCCCGTTTCATCCCGCGGTGCCGATCTTCGGGCGCTACCGCTCATCGAATCCGCTCTTCCATGCGTCTGCTCCTCGCGCTTGCCCTCGTTCTCGCCCTACCTGCGCAAGCTCAGATCGATCCGGCTGACTACCAGGAGGCTGCCGACCGCATCATCGAGGCCGCGCTGGCTGACAGTGCCTCGTTCGCGCGGCTGGCCTACCTCGCGGACACGTTTGTGCCCCGCTTCAGCGGCACCCAGGAACTGGAGGACGCCATCGACTGGGTGATGGCTGAGATGGAGGCTGATGGCTTCGACGCCGTGCGCGGGCAGGAGGTGATGGTGCCGCACTGGGTGCGCGGCCAGGAGGCGGTGACCTTGCTGCATCCGCGCGGCGAGCGGGACCTCGCGATGATGGGCCTCGGCGGCAGCATCGGCACCCCGCCTGAGGGCCTCACCGCCGAGGCCCTCGTCGTCTCCAGCTTCGACGAGCTCACCTCGCTCGGCGACCGCGCGCGCGGTAAGATCGTCGTCTACAACGTGCCGTTCACGACCTACGGCGAGACCGTCCGCTACCGCGTCTTCGGGGCCAACCAGGCCGCCGCTGCCGGGGCCGTCGCCAGCCTCATCCGCAGCGTCGGGCCGATCTCGCTCCAGAGCCCCCACACCGGCACCATGCGCTACGACGAGCGCTACCCCAAAATCCCGCACGCGGCCCTCTCCATCGAGGGGGCGGAACTGCTGCAGCGCATGCAGGAGCGCGGCGAGACGCCCGTCGTACGGCTTCAGATGGAGGCGCGCTTCGAGGAGGACAAGCTCTCGCGCAACGTCATCGCCGAGTTCACCGGGCGTCTCGCCGCGCTCCTGCATGCGCTGCAGCAGTTCCGCCCCCTCGATGGAGAGGGCCGCGT
>JBCDFF010000058.1:0-14713 GCA_039178415.1 Bacteroidota bacterium | reverse complement strand
GACCTCGGGGACGTTGGCGCGCAGCTCCTCGGCAAGCGGCTGCGGCGCGACCGTCCAGGTCAGCACCGTCTCTCCCCCGTCGAACGAAGCCGTGCGCAGAACCTGGTAGAGGTCGTCGCTGTGCAGCTGGTCCATGCGCAGCTCGTCCTGCACCGCGTAGAGGATCAGGAACGCGGCCGCAAAACCGACGGCGAGGCCGGTCAGGTTGAGGGCGGAGTACGAGGCCTGCCGGCGGAACGCGCGCAGCGCGGCAATGAGGTTGACTTTGAGCATGGTCGGACGACGCTGGACGAGAGCACGGGTAGGGCGGCGTGGCTGCCGCTGCGAAGCACTCTCGACCCTGTCAACCCGTGTGCCACCCTGGCTCCCATCCACCGGACGCGTGCCACCCCGCTCAGACTGTGCGCCGCCGCACACCCAACAGGCGGCTCCGCCCGATGGGAAGCCTTGTGCACGTGTCTGACACCAAATCCGAAGGCAACGCCGCGGTTCGTCTCACCCTTCGGGGCCAGACCCGGGTGTGAACGTATGCACGTGTGAACGTGTGAAGGTGGTTCTCCTCGTTCACACGTTCGTGCGTCCACACGTTCATACTGCAACGCTGCAAGCGGAGTTGGCCTGAGTCGATCCGTCTCGCTCCTCAGCGCGCGCCCATCTCGGCGGCTTCGCGGACCGGCCGCAGCGGCCCGGTGTGCGACGCGCGCGGCACGAGGTGCAACGTCGTCTGCCGCCCGTCGATGTACCACACCGCCTCGCCGTCGAAGAAGGCGTCCTGTTCGAGCATGATGCGCACGGGCTGGCCGTCCCACGCGGGGATCGGCACGGCGGCGTTGAGTTCGATGGAGTGCGCCGTGTGGGCGTAGAGTGGATAGTCGCCCTTGCCGGGCACGCCGCCCTGCTTGTCCCACATGCCGATGGACGGGCCTGCGCCGTGGCCGTGGTAGCCGAGCGGGTGCGTGTAGATCGTCGCGTCGATGCCTTCCTGCTCGGCCTGTGCGAGCGCGGCGGCGAGGATCTCGTTGCCCGTGCGCCCCGCAGCGAACTCGTCGGTGAGGATGTCCTGCAGCCGATTGCCAACGACGAGCGCGGCCTTCAAGTCGTCTGGCGCGTCGGCCTCGCCGGGGCGCAGGACGTAGGCGTGCTCCTGCGTGTCGGTGTTGAGGCCGAGGTAGGTGATGCCGAGATCGACGTGCAGCAGGTCGCCGGGCTGGATGGTGGCGTTGCCGCTGCCCCAGTCGGAGAAGTCGCCGCTGCGGGGGCCGCTCGTGGCACGCTGGACGGACACGCTCGGGTGGAACCACGTCACGAGGTTGAGGGCGCGGATGCGGTCGCGGTACCACCACTCGACGTCCTCGACCGTCGTCACGCCGGGCGTGATGACCTGCTCGGAGAAGCCCTCGGCGATGATCGCCTGCGCGATCTTGACGATCTGCGGGTAGACGGCCATCTCCTCGGGAATGCGCGTCTCCAGCCAGCCGATCGAGAGCGCCTCGCCCGACACGATGCGGGCGCGGTGGTCCTCGGAGAGCGCCGCGTTCAGCCCGTCGAACTCGGTGGCGGTGAGGCCGTCGGCGAGGGCGAATGTCGTCGACCGATTGAGCGCGATGCGCTGCGGGTCACGCTCGGCGATGAGCTCGGCGACGCGCGCCCACTGGTCGGGCTGTGTGTCGGGGTCCCACGCGGCCGGGAAGGCGTCGCCGACGGCATAGCGCGCGATGGCGAGGCGTTCGACGCCCTCTTCTCCCCGGTCGTAAAACAAGAGAATCGTCCGACGGCGCGCGTTGAGCCACGTCGCGGGCAGCATCGTCTTGAGCACGGGGTCCTCGTTGTACTCCCGCGCCACGAGCACCCACATATCGACGCCCTCGCGCCGCATCAGCATCGGCACGACGGTGTCAAGGCGGCGCTCCAGCCAGGCGTCGCGCACCTCGGCGCGCTCGCGCATCGAGAGGATCGCGGGGATCGGGTCCTGCGCCACCGCGTCGCGCGGGATCAGGAGCAGGGCGGCGAGGACGAGCAGGACGCGGCGCATGACGGGACAAGTCGCTGGTGAGTACGGTGCGTGGAACGTACGGCTCGGTGCCCCTTCACCGCCTTCGCCCTCCGTGGGGCTGGGAGGCTGCGATTATATTGGACTATCTCCTCTTTCAGCACGCTTGCTCCCACAAACTCGACCGAGGCACCTCGCATGGAAATCGGCCTGGACAGCTTTGCTGGCTACCACCCCCAACCCGGCGTGGACGGCGGCCCTGCCCGCAGCAAAGCCATGAGTGAACTGCTCGACCGCATGGCCTACGCGGACGAGGTCGGCCTGGACAGCTTCGGCATCGGCGAGCACTACCGCGAGGAATTCCTCGACGCAGCCCCCGCCGTCATCCTCGCCGCCGCCGCCGCGCGGACGACGCGCATCCGGCTGTCGAGCGCCGTCACCGTGCTCAGCGCCGCCGACCCCGTACGGGTCTTCCAACACTTCGCCACGCTCGATCTCGTCTCGCAAGGGCGTGCCGACATGGTGGTGGGCCGCGGCTCCTTCACCGAGTCGTTCCCGCTCTTCGGCCTCGACCTCAACGACTACGACACGCTCTTCGCAGAGAAGCTCGACCTGCTGCTTCAGCTGCGCGACCAGGAGGTCGTCACGTGGTCGGGTCAGTTTCGCCCGCCGCTGCGCGCGCAGGCGATCTACCCCCGGCCGCTGCAACCGTCCCTCCCGATCTGGCTGGGCGTGGGCGGCACGCCTGCGTCGTTCGTGCGAGCCGGGATGCTCGGGCTGCCGTTGATGGTCGCCGTCATCGGCGGTGAGACACACCGCTTCCGCCGGTTCGTCGATCTCTACCGGGCCGCGGGCGAGGAGGCCGGGCATCCGCCGGAGCGCCTGAAGGTGGGCCTGCACTCGCTCGGCTACGTCGGCGAAAGTTCGGACCAAGCCGTCGCGGACTACTATCCGGGCTATGCCGAGACGTTCACGCGGATCGGTCGCGAGCGAGGGTGGCCGCCGGTGACACGAGCGCGGTTCGACGCGCAGAACGGCCCCACCGGCGCGCTCTTGGTCGGCGGTCCCGACGAGGTCGCGGAGAAGATCCTGCGCCATAGCGAGGCGCTCGGCGGGATCGACCGGTTCACGTTCCAGATGGACAACGCGGGCCTCTCGCACGAGCAGCTGCTGCGTGCTATCGAACGCATCGGCACGCAGGTCGCGCCGCTCGTGAAGGCCGGGGCCGCGCAGCCCGCGTGACGCCAGATTGCGGAGCAGGTGGAGCGTACACCACCAAGAGACCTTCTTTCTCAGGCATGTTCAGAATCGCCATTTCTGCTTTGGAAGCCCCGTTTTTGTCATCCCGGACTTGATCCGGGATCTCTGACGAGCGAGGTGATTCGCGACATCAATGAGATGCTGAACCAAGTTCAGCATGACAAGGTCGAAAGTTTGCAGCCGGATTTGGTGTAACGAGCGACGTGATTCGCGACATCAATGAGATGCTGAACCGAGTTCAGCATGACAAGAGTTGACCAGCCATGCGACCCGCCCCCGACCGCTAGCCTAGCGGACGGTGAACGTCGCCTCCTGATCGCCGACCATCACGGTGAATTCGCCAGGCTCGACGATCCACTGGAGGTCATTGCCGACGAACGCGAGGTCGTCGCGGTCGAGGGTGACGGTCACGACCTGCGATGCGCTGGGCGCGAGGTCGATTTTCTCGAAGCCGCGTAGCTGCTTCACGGCAGGCGTGATCGAGGCGACGAGGTCACCGACGAACCAGAGCACGACCTCCTCCCCGTCGCGGTCGCCGGTGTTGGTGACGGTCACCGATACGGTCACTGTTTCGTCTGCGCTGATCTCGGTCGCGGAGAGCGTGAGGTCGCTGTAGGCGAACGTGGTGTAGCTCAGGCCGTGGCCGAACTCGTACTGCGGGTTGTAGGTCGGCTCGTCCTCGTTGTTGACGAACTCCTCGCCGGGCGTGCGGTCGTAGAACAGAAACGACCCGGTGTAGCGCGGATACGTGAAGGGTAGCTTGCCGCTCGGGTTGACGGCCCCGTAGAGCACGTCGGTGAGAGCATCGGCCCCGAACGTGCCAGGCTGGTAGCCGAGCACGACGGCGTCGGCGACGGCGTCGGCCTCACGGACGATGCGCGGACGGTTCTGCAGCAGCACCAGCACCACGGGCGTCCCCGTCTCCGCGACGGCCTCGACGAGCCGCGTCTGGGCCTCGGGGAGCCGGAGGTCAAAGATGGTCCCGATCTGCTCGACGGACGGCTGCTCAGCAAGGGCGATGACAACCACGTCGGCCTCGCGCGCGGCCTCGACGGCGGCGGCAATGTCGACCTCCTCCTCGAACGTCGCGCCGGGGACGTAGGTGATCTGCTCGGCACCTGCTTCGGCTTGCAGCGCTTCGAGGAGGTTCAGCGTGGCGTCGGGGATCAGGTCCTCGTCCCGCCCCTGCCAGGAGTAGGTCCACGAGCCGTGGAGCGCCGTGAGCGAGGTCGCGCCCGGCCCGGTGAGCAGCACGCGCGCGTCGCGGGCGAGCGGGAGCACGTCGCCCTCGTTCTTGAGCAATGTCACGGCCTCCTGCGCCGCTTTGAGGCTCGCCGCCTTCGTCGCGTCGCTGCCGACCTGCGCGGTGAGGTCGGTGTCTGGATACGGGTCGTCGAAGAGGCCCAACCTCACCTTCAGCGTGAGGATGCGGCGCACGGCCTCGTCGATGCGCGCCAGCGGGATAGCCCCTTCCTCGACGAGTTCGGCCAGCGTGTCGCCGAAGTCGAGCGAGAGCGGCACCATGTTCATGTCGATGCCCGCCAGGATCGCCATGCGGACGGCGTCCTTCTGCGTGGCGGCGACGCGGTGGACCGTGCGCAGCTTGCCGACGTCGTCCCAGTCGGTGACGGCGACGCCCTCGAAGCCGAGTTCGTCGCGCAGGAGCGTCGTCACGAGGTCGTGGCTGGCGTGGGTGGGCTCGCCGTTGATCTCGCCCGAGTTGATCATCATGCTCGACACGCCCGCGTCGATGGCCTCCTGGAACGGCGGGAGGAACGACTCGCGGAGGATGCGCTCGGGGATCCATGCCGGGGTGCGGTCCATGCCGGTGAGTGGGATGCCGTAGCCGAGGAAATGCTTCGCCGTCGAGGCGACGCGCCCCTGCGCCGCGAGGTCGTCGCCCTGCAAGCCCTCGACGGTCGCCTTGCCGAGTTCGGCGACGAGGTACGGGTCCTCGCCGTACGTCTCGAAGAAGCGCGACCAGAGCGGCTGCCGCACCACATCGAAGACGGGCGAATAATTCCAGTTGATGCCCGAGGCGCGCAGTTCGACGGCCGTGATCTCCGCGCCGCGCCGGACGAGGTCGGGGTCCCACGTCGCCGCCATGGCGATGTTGTGGGGGAAGATCACGCCGCCCGCGAGGTAGTTGTGCCCGTGCACGGCGTCGATGCCGAAGAGGAGCGGGATGCCGAGCCGCGTCTCCTCGCTGGCAACCTCCTGAACGGTGCGGATGACTGTCTGCCACTCGTCCAGCGTGAACGTCCGCGTGTTGAGCAGCGCCCCGACGTGGCCCTCGACGAGCACCTCCTGCAGCTTCGCCGGGTCGAGTTCATCGTCGGTCATGACCATCCCGAGTTCGAGCAGCGTCATCTGCCCGATTTTCTCCGCCAGCGTCATCTCTGACAGCAGCGCCTCGACCTGCTCCTCCACGCCGGACTGCGCGCGGAGATCGAGGGCACTCACAGCCAGAACGAGACTGAGAAGCAGAGTTGAGGCAAGCGCGCGGCACAGCAGGCGGGGCATGGCTGGGGGGAGCGATAGGGGCGGGACGGGCGATGGCGTCAGTATAACCGACGGCACGCTGCGATGTGCTGGGGCGGCTCCCCCCGTTTTGGCTGACAGTCGCTTCGCTCCTGCGTCATCCAAAACTGTCCCCCTCACAGATGAGGGGGACAGTCCGAGGAGCGGAGCGCGATAGCGCGGAGGCGACCTAGGGCGGGGGGAGCCAGACGCGCGCACACCCACACATGGAACTCGTCCCTGGGGTCGGGCTCGACTTCCAGCATCAACGCACACATCGTGTGGCCGTACAGCTAACAGGTCACGAACGCCCTCGAACCTAGCACCCGATCCATTCAGCCTTCCGGTCTTACCATTCACCGCGTCGCGCGGACGTAGGTGAGCACGGGGTCATCGCCCGCCAGGAAGTCGGCGAAGCTCGGGACGAGCGTGCGGTCCGGGCGGATAGTCGTGGGGTCGCCGTTCATGTAGCCGAAGAACGCCGTCGAGTGCGCGACGACCTGCCCGGAGTACGGCAGCCGGAACACCTTGACCTCGCCGAAATGGTTCGGCGCGCCGCCGGTGGGCGTGCCCACGAACTCCGCGCCGGTCAGCAACCGGAAGTCCATCGCGTTGATGACCGCCGAGGAGAAGGTCTGCTCCGAGAGCGCCACCACGACCCGCTGCGGTCGCACGTCCTCGGGCAGCGCCGCGATGCGCTGCGCCAGCCACGTCCCCTGCGGCGAACTCCCCCCACTGTTAGCCCGCAGATCGACGACGAGCGTCTCGACTTCGCCGGTGCTGAGCCGCTCCATGACGCGGTCGGCGAACGCCTCGAACGACGGGTAGGCGTCGGCCTCGTCCGCGTCGCCGAAGCGCTGTTCGAGTTCGCGGCCCCAGCAGGAGCTGTACTGGAAGACGTAGATCCCGTCGTCGAACGCGAGGTCGCGGAACGCCAGCGCGGGGTCCTCCTCGCCGTGGTTGATCCACGTCGGATGCGCGATTTCTTCGGAGAGGTAGACGAGCCGCGCCACGTCGGCCTGCCCTGGAATCGGCTCGATGGTCACGGCCCGCGCCTGCCCGTCCAGATCGACGAGGTCGAGCGTGACGCCGTCGTCCACGTTGGCGCCTAGGTAGCGGTGGAGTTCGGCGTACCGTAGGAAGACTGGGAAGCGCTTCAGGGCAAACTGCGGGCGTCCGGCCGCTAGGAACGGCGCGATCTGCGGCTGTAGCGCCTCGACGGTTTGCCCTTCGATGGCGACCAACCGCGCACCGAGGAGCGCTCGGTATTCAGGATACGCGCCCGTGACGAAGACGCCCTCCTCGAACACCGCGAACTCGAACGGCAGCAGGTTCTCGAAGTCGAAGGCGTCGAGGAAGGTGGCGTTGGTATGCGGATCGCCGAGCAGCGCGACGGCTGCGCGCAGCCGCACGGAGATGTCCATGTCGGAGAGCACGGCGATGCTATCGCGCACGGCGTCGAGCGCGGCCTCGAACGTCTCGCGCGGGGTGACGGCGTAGAGGTCGGGGTGCCGCTCTTCGAGCGTCTCCTGCAGGACGCGGAGGTCGTTGAGATGGCCTACGGTTCGAATCGAGTCGGGACCCGTGCTGGCTTGCTGTGTGGTAACGTCGTCCAGAGGCCGTGCCTGGAGCGGTGCAGCGAGCGAGAGCGCCAGGAGCGCGAGGAGCAGGCGGATGGACAGCATCGAAGACAGACGCAAACAGACTTCAGGGACCAGCGACATGCCCGCACGGGACGAGCGGTCGAAGATCGAGACGACGGTGCTCTGTTGCGAGCCCAATTCCTATTGCCTTGCTCAGGATGCCAGGGCAAGCGCGTCGTCGGGCTGGCGGAGGTGCTCGCAGAGAAACTCGGCGAGGACGCGCGCGGCGTTGGAATCGGACTTCGTGCTCTGGTAGAGGCCGATCCGCGCCGATCCGATCTCTGGGAAGCCCTCCGCCTTGCCAAGGATGCGAAACTCGGGCAGCACGGCGCTCTTCGGGAGCCAGCCGACGCCGAGGCCCGCGCGCACAGCCGACTGCACCGCCGCCAGGCTTCCGCTGCTGAAGACGACCTGCCACGGCCGCCCGAGCGCCTCCAGGCTCCGCAGCGAGTCGTCGCGCAGGGAGCACCCCGTCGTGAGCGGCTCCGTCACGATGGACACCGGGTCCGACCCCACGCCCTCAAAGAGCGGGCTGCACGCCCAGACGTAGGGCTCGACCCACAACGTCTCGATCTCCCCAGTCGCATAGCTCGCGTTGGCGACGGCGAGGCACAGCTCGCCCGTCTCGATGCGCCGGGCGAGGTCGGCGCTCGTGGAAACGACGAGTTCGAGGTGGATCTTCGTGCAGAGCGCGCCGAACTTCGTGAGCAGGTCCACGAGCGGGCCGAGCGCGACCTCCTCGAAGATGCCGATACGCACGTTGCCCTCGGCCTCGACCGCGGCGAATTTGCGCACGGCCTGCTCGTTGAGATCAAGGATGCGCCGGGCGTAGTCGTGCAGGAGCGCGCCCGCCTCGGTGAGCGTCGTCTGGCGGCCGCGCCGGGTGAGCAGCGGCGTGCCGAGTTGCTCTTCGAGCCGCTTCATCTGCATGCTCACGGCGGGCTGCGTCCGGTGCAGTAGCATGGCCGCCTTGGTGAAGCTCCCGCAGTCGGCGATGGTGACGAAGGTGCGGAGGTGCTCCGTTGGAAGATCGAGCGCCATAAGGATCTATGATGCACGCGATAAGAACAATCAATGGACCTTATCTCAGGACGTAGCATGCTACCCTTCGGTTTCACTTCATTGCCCAACTCACGCTCACCAAATCTGGCTACACACTCGCAATCTTGTCATGCTGAGCTTGATTCCTGCGGGGAATCTTCGATTTCAGCATCTCAGCGATGCTCGCAAACACTGCCTTCGTTAGAGATCCTGAAACGCCCTGTGAACTGCAGGGGGCAGGATGACACTATCGAGACTCGTCTGGCTGACTTGGTGTCACACCTCGGAGGATCGCCATGCCGCACCCCACGCTCGCCGCTGACCACTCGCGCTCGCTCTACCTCACCCTCGCTGCCTTCGCGGCGGTCTACCTGATCTGGGGCTCGACCTACATGGCCATCCGCGTCGCCATCGATTCGATCCCGCCGCTGCTGATGATCGGCTCGCGCTTCGCCGTGGCGGGGCTGGTGCTGCTCGCGTGGCTGCGGCTGCGGGGCGAGACGCTCCCGTCGATGCGGCAATGGTGGACGGCGGCAGGCATCGGCTGCATGCTCCTCGGCGTCGGCACGGGCAGCGTGGCGTGGGCGGAGCAGTACGTCACCTCGGGCATGGCCGCGCTCCTCGTCACGACGGTGCCGCTCTTCATGGTCGCGCTCGACTGGCTCTGGAAGCGGTCCGTGCGCCCGACGTGGCGCACGGTGCTAGGCCTCGTGCTCGGCGGCGTTGGCATCGTGCTGCTCGTGGACCCAAGCACGCTCTCCGACGCCGACCATCCGCTCGTTCCGATGCTCGTCATCCTCATGGGCGCGTTCTCGTGGTCGGTTGGCTCCGTCCACGCGCGCACGGCCGACCTGCCGAAGAACGTGTTCATGTCCACGGCACTGCAGATGACCGGCGGCGGCCTCGGCCTCGTGCTCGTCGGGCTGCTCCTTGGCGAAGGGCGCGCGCTCAACCTCGCGGCGATTACGCAGGTGTCGTTCCTGGGGTGGGCCTACCTCGTCGTGTTCGGCTCGTTCGTCGGCTTCGGGGCCTACGTGTGGCTGCTGCAGAACGTAGCCCCGGCGAAGGTGGCGACCTACGCCTACGTCAACCCCGTCGTGGCTGTCGTGCTTGGCTGGGCCCTGCTAGACGAAGCGGTCACCGGGTTGATGCTCGTCGCCATCGTGGTGCTCGTGCTGGCCGTAGTGCTCATCACGCTGCCGGGGGCCACTGCCAAACCGGTAGCTTCGGAGGTGCAACCGGACCACCCACGCTCGTTGGGGAGCGAGCCTCTCGTTCCATCCACGCCGCGTCCCGTGCGAGCCACCATCGGCTCCCGGTAGGAGCGCACGTTACGGAGCTGCCTGGCAGGCTCCGTCCTTCTTCAGAGCAAAGGTCGAGAACTCCTGCCCTTGCACGGTTGCAACGATGTTGGCCGGACGAGGGCGCCCATTTGGTCGCAGGAGGAAGGTCAAAGCCAACCGCGTATCGGGGTAGGCGGGCCCCGTCGTTAGCGTGTACCGCCCGACGCCGCAGACCAGGTGGATCTCGAGTACGTCGGTATTGCTGCTCTCACCGAGCACCTGGAACGGCTCGCGGAGCCACTCGCGCGTAATGAGTATGAGGACGCTCTTCAATCTCAGGGTCGTACTGTCGCCTATCGCTGCAGCCGTGTTGCGGCTCACAACGCGGCCCTGCGGATCGACGTCGAAGCGGAAGCCAACGCCTGCCGTGACATTGAACTGGTAGTTCTCGATCCCCGGCAACAACATAAACGTGCGTACTCCTGAATCCACCCTCGAGTCCACCCACGGGAGTGCATAGCCTCTTTTATAGTCACCCGGACGCACCTCGATCTGCGTCGGCTGAAAGACGAGTACGTTGCTGCTGTCCCTGGCCGCGACTGGGTTGCTGGATGTCACATTTCCATTCTCGTCTACGTCGAACCGGAAACCGGTTCCGATACCAAGATCCAAGATGTAGCCCACTACGCCCGGCAGGACGGTCGCCGTATCAACGGCTGCCCCATTCTGGCTGGCTTGGAACGTACGCACGTTGCGGATACTGTAGCTCCCGGTGTAGCCCCCGCGCTCGATCAGCATCGTGGTCGTCTTGAACGCTAGCGTATCCCTCTGCCCGGCCGCAGCGTCCGCATTCTGACTCTGCACGTTCCCCAAGCTGTCCACGTCGAACCGGAAGTTGTTGCCGGGCGCGAGGTCCAGGATGTAATTCGCCACGCCAGGCAACACAACGAACGACGCCTCCCGCGCGAACCCGATCCGCACGCTGCGTACGGTGTACCGTCCTTCAAAGTCGCCGGGTACGACGTTAATCGTGACGGTGTTGAACTTCAGGCTTTTGGCGCCGCCCACGGCTGCCTGAGGATTTAGGCTCTGGACTTCTCCATCCGCATCCACGCCAAACTCAAAGCTGACGCCGGGCGCGATTTCCAGGGTGTAGCGCTCGATGCCGCGAAGCAGGTGGAACGACTGCTCGTCAGGTGCTCCACTCCGATCGCTCACCCCTTTGACATAGTACGTCCCGATATAAGCGCCGGGATCAACCGTGACCGGGGCGGTCCGGAAGGTGAGGGCGCAGGCCCCGCCCTCGGCTGCGGCTGTGTTCCCACTCAGCACGTTCCCATCGGCCTCAACCTGGAATGGGAACTGGGCCAGATTGGCGATGAGCAGCGTGTAGTCTCCCTGACTGAGAGGCACCGTATTGTCGCCCGAGAGCACGCTCGTTTGCCCAGCCACGCTGTAGGTCCCCTCGTAGGCTCCGGACACGATTCGGACACCCTCCTCGGCACAACCGTCGCTTTGGGCGTCGGCGCTCGGAGCGTAGAGCGCGGCTACCAGCAAAAGCGCGGTGCGGCGGGCAAGTGGACTCGGGGCAGGCATGGACACGTAGGACGAATAGTAGACGCTGTATGGTTACCACATAAGTGCTAAATGGTAACGTATCACGATAGGGTGCGCGCCCAATACGCTGCAACCGGCCCGCCTACTCCTTCCGCAGTCGCCCTCTCCCTTGCCATCCCGAGCCCAGCACACAGGGTGGAGCCGAGGGGTCTCTGTCAACCTCGGTGATCCGACCGAGACCTTGTGGCTACCCCGCAGATCCCCAGCCTACGCAAGACTCTTCGACTCGCTATGCTCGCTCAGGATGACACAATCAGGGACTGTATCCCATCCACCTCCAGGACTACGCCTCGTCGTCCTCCGCCGTGACGGCGATGTGGAGTTCGTCGAGTTGCTCGGCGTCTACGGCGGCGGGCGTTTGGCTCATCAGCTCCGTGGCGGACTGCGTCTTCGGGAAGGCGATCACGTCGCGGAGGGACGTGGCCCCGGTGAGGTGCATCACGAGGCGGTCGAGGCCGAAGGCGATGCCGCCGTGCGGGGGCGCGCCGAACCGGAGCGCGTCGAGGAGGAAGCCGAAGCGCTCGCTCGCCTCCTGCGCGTCGATGCCGAGGAGGTCGAACATCTGGCGCTGGATATCGTCGCGGTGGATACGGATCGAGCCGCCGGCGATCTCGGTGCCGTTGAGGACGAGGTCGTAGGCCCGCGCCCGTGCCTCGCCCGGCGCGAAGGCGTCGCTAGTGCGGTCGAGCTTGTCGAAGTCCTCGGGCTTGGGCGACGTGAACGGGTGGTGCATCGCGAAGTAGCGCCCCGCCTCGACGTCGCCCTCCGCTGGGGTGGCAGCGTCGCGGTCGTATTCCAGGAGCGGGAACTCGGTGACCCAGAGGAACTCCCATGGCCCGTCGGCCCCCTCGGGGACGAGCCTCATCGTCTCGCCCATGTGGAGGCGTAGCGACCCGGCTTGCTCGAACACCTTCGGCTGCGGCCCGGCCAGCAACAACACGAGGTCGCCCGCCTCAGCGCCGACGGCCTCGACGCAGCGCTCGACGTACTCGGTCGGTAGGACGTGCTCTTTCACGTTCGAGAACGTCGCGCTCCCATCCGAGGGCAACTTGAAGTAGATCAGTCCACCCGCGCCGATGCGCTTGCGGACCACGTCCTTGTCGAGGCGGTCCATCGCACCGCGCCCGCGGTCGCCCTCGCCCTTGGCCACGACGGCCACGACCGCCCCGCCCTGCTCGATGGCGCTGTTGAACACGCGGAACGGGCTGTCGGCGAAGACGGCGGACACGTCCTGCAGTTCCATGCCGAAGCGGAGGTCGGGCTTGTCGGAGCCGTAGCGACGCAGCGCCTCGGCGTAGGGCATGCGGCGGAACGGCGTCGCCACTTCGATGCCGCGCGTGGCCTGCCAGATCTCGGCGATGAGGCCCTCGACCATCTCGTAGATCAGCTCCTCCGTGGCGAACGTCATCTCGACGTCGATCTGGGTGAACTCCGGCTGGCGGTCGGCGCGGAGGTCCTCGTCGCGGAAGCACTTCGTGATCTGGAAATAGCGGTCCAGCCCCGCGATCATCAGGATCTGCTTGTAGGTCTGCGGGCTCTGCGGGAGCGCGTAGAACTTGCCCGGGTGGACGCGGCTCGGCACGAGGTAGTCGCGCGCGCCCTCCGGCGTCGACTTCATGAGCACCGGCGTCTCGACCTCGACGAAGCTGTGCTGGTCGAAATAGCGCCGCGTCGCCTGGTAGAGCGTGTGGCGGAGCAAGAGGTTGTGCTGGAGCGTGGGGCGGCGGAGGTCGAGGTAGCGGTACTGCAGGCGCAGTTCCTCGTTGGTCTTCTGCTGCTTCTCCTCGTGCGCGGTCACGACGAACGGCGGCGCGTCGCTCACGGCGAGCACGTCGAGCGAGTCGACCCAGACCTCGACCTCACCCGTGGGCAGCTTCGGGTTGACCGTCTCGTCGGAGCGGCGGCGAACCTCGCCGCGCACCGAGATGACGTACTCCGAGCGCAGTTGCTCGGCCGTCTCCATCGCCGTGTCAGCGATCTGCGGCGCGAAGACGATCTGCGTGAGGCCGTAGCGGTCGCGCAGGTCGATGAAGATGAGGCCGCCGAGGTCGCGGCGCGTGTCCACCCACCCCTTGAGCACGACGGTCTCGCCGACGTGCGCGGCGCGGAGGTCGCCGCCGGTGTGCGTGCGGCGGCCGTGCTGGGACTCAGCGGTGAGAAGGGCAGTGCGGCTGGACATGACGGGGACGGTCGGCGGTCGGGATTTTGAGGGCGGTAAGGTGCGACGCTGCCGTGCAGGCGTCAACCCTCCTCTACAGTACTCCCCGATTCTCCGTTTCAGCGCCGCGCCGTGTCAGCGTCCTCTTCACTCAGGCAGGCTCCGCGTTCGTCGCCCCGCGCTCGCCACGCAACGTTCGCCGCGCCCCGCCTGGGCGTGGACGACGTACACGCCGGCTCTGGTCAGTCTCGAATGATCCGGATGAACGGCTCGTCGTCGTCGTCGCGGCGGTAGCGGTCCCCACGGGACGACGACCGGGCGCGCCGGGCCGCCTCGCGGCGCTCCTGCTGCTCCACGTCTTTCTCCTCCGGCAAGACGAAGCCGAGCAGGATGTAGAGCGCAATGCCCGTCGGGAACGCGAAGATGGTGGCGAGCACGAAGGCGATCCGGATGAGCGTCGGGTCCACGCCGAAGAACCGGGCGATGCCGCTGGCGACCCCCAGGATCTTCTTCTCGCGGGTCTTCATGAGCTTCTTGCGCCGCCCCGACGTCCGGGCCGTGCGCGACGACGACCGCGCGGCACGACGTTCCTCGCGGCGCTCCTCCCGCCGCTCGCGCTTCGAGGAGCGCCGGTTTGTGGAGGACGCCTCGCGCCGGGCCTGCTCGCGGCGGCGGCGGGCCGCCTGTTGCTTTCGGCGGCGCTCGGCGCGCTTCTGCTTCTTGCGGCGGCGGTCTGGGCTCCACGAGAGCAGCCCGAAGCCGAGCAGGATGATGAGAATGCCCGCCAGCCACGGCAGCACCGTCATCAGTTCACCGAGCCCGCTCCAGAGCGGGAGGCCCATCTGCTGCAGCGAGTAGAGCGTGCCCAGCCCGATCAGCGAGATACCCGCGGCGGTGGGCAGATTCCAGAAGCCCGGCTTCTTCTGCGCCAGCTCCTCGTAGGCTTGCTCGTCCAGGAACGCCTCGATCTCCTCGTCGGTGACCTCGTCGTAGAACTCGTCATAGAGGCCCTCGTCGAGCCGGTCGCCGAGTTCCTCGTCGGCGCGCGTGTCGGCCGTGTTCGGACGGAGCGTGAGTTCGTCGTCAGCAGCGGGATTGTCGGCGCGGTCGAGTTCGTCCGACCGGCGGCGCTGTCGGGAGCGGGTGGACATGGAGGCGGGGCGGCTCGTGGGGCTATGGCGGAAAGTACGGCGGCGCTTGG
>JBCDFF010000057.1:0-15343 GCA_039178415.1 Bacteroidota bacterium | reverse complement strand
TGCTCGGGGAAGATCTCCCGGAGGTGCTGCTCGTAGGCGTCGGGCAGGGTGCGGTCGGGGAACATCCAGTAGTAGTCCTGGAAGCGCGTGTCGCCTGCGAGCGCTTTCTGTGCCCAGGGGTGCTCGTCGGAGGTGTGGTTGAAGACGAAGTCGAGCGCGAGGCTGATGCCATCGGCGCGGAGTGCGTCGGCGAGCGCGCGGAGGTCGTCGATGGTGCCGAGGTCGGGGCGCACGGCGCGGTAGTCGCTCACGGCGAAGCCGCCGTCGTTGGGGCCGTCGGGGACGGCGTAGACGGGCATCAGGTGGAGGTAGGTGATGCCGAGGTCCTTGAGGTACGGGATCTGCGCGCGGACGCCGTCGAGGGTGCCGGCGAAGCGGTCGGCGTAGGCCATCGCGCCGACCATGCGCGCGCGGCGGAACCAGCGCGGGTCGGCCTCGCGCTCCTTGTCAAGCTTCTTGAGCGCCCGAGGCCGCGCGGCCATGCCCTCGGCCACGATCCGCAGCGCCTCCTTGAGGACGCCGTCGAGTTCGTAGGTCTCGCCGTAGAGCCGGTGTAGAAGGCCGTGGAGCCGCTCGAACTGCCGGTTGGCGCGGGCGCGCAGCGTCTTCTGGTCCGTCTTCGTGAGCGAGGCGGTTGCCTCGGGCCAGAGCGCGTTGAGGGTACGGGCGGGGTCTTTGCGCAGCAGCGCGGCGGAGATGGACATGGCGGGGAGACGGGGAAGCAGCAGAGCGCGGTCAGGGCGATAAGATCGGGAGAACTGCGGACTCCTGGGTGGGGTAGTCTGCGCGCGTGCCCGGCGTCTGCTCCGGCCCCGCCGCCCATTCTTCCCGTTCCCGGCTGCCTCCCTTCCATGACCGACACGGTTCCCGCGACCACCCTGGACGCACTCGTGGCTCTGCTCCGCCCCCGGCGCATCGCGGTCCTGGTGGGGGCGGGCCTCTCGACCGACTCCGGCATCCCTGACTACCGAGGCCCTGGCACGCGGCACCGGCGGCGCTCGCCGATCCAATACGACGACTTTGTGCGGAGCGCAGCGGCCCGCCAGCGCTACTGGGCGCGCGCCAGCCGGGGGTGGCCGCGCGTCGCCTCGGCGCAGCCCAACGCCGGGCACCGCGCCCTGGCCCGCCTCGACGCGGCGGGCCGCCTCGCCGGCACGATCACCCAGAACGTCGACGGCCTCGACCGCGCCGCGCGGGTGCTCGAAGGCGGCTCCGCCTACGCACCTGTCATCGACCTCCACGGGCGGCTCGCCGACGTGGTGTGCCTCGCCTGCGAGCGCGCCTACCCGCGCGCCGACGTGCAGCAGTGGATCGCCGACCTCAATCCGGGCCACCTCGAACCGTTCGAGGCCGACCTGCTCGCCCCCGACGGCGACTTCGAGTTGGACGAGGCCGCCGTGGCCCGCTTCGTCCCCCCGACCTGCCCCGTTTGCACAGGCCCGCTCAAGCCCGATGTGGTGTTCTTCGGCGAGAGCGTCCCGAAACCCCGCGTGGCCGAGGCACGCGCCCTCGTCGCGGAGGCCGACGCGCTGCTGGTCGTCGGGTCGAGCTTAGCGGTGTACAGCGGCTACCGATTCGTGCGGCAAGCCGACAAGGCAGGGACGCCCGTGGCCATCGTCACGCTGGGCGCGACGCGCGGGCATCGGCACGCCGCCGTTGCGGTGGACGCACCGCTCGGGGACGTATTGCCTGCGTTGGCCGCGCGCTTGCTCTGAGGTGGCGCCTGCTCTGAGGTGACGACGAGTTTTTGGTGCGGACGCGGCCTCTGCGGAAACCCACGCGGCACCCATTCGATTGTGCGTGTCCACTTTCGACCCCAACACCGCCCTACCGTGTCCGACTTCACGCCCCTCAAGCTCACCAACCCGCAACCCGTCCTTGACAAGGCGAAGTACAACGCCGACGGTCTGGTGACGGCCATCGCGCAGGACTACGAGACCGGCGACGTGCTCATGCTCGCCTACATGAACGCCGACACGCTCCGCGAGACGCTGGAGACAGGCACGATGGTCTACTGGAGCCGCTCGCGCCAGAAGGTGTGGCGCAAGGGCGAGTCGTCAGGCAACACGCAGCGCGTCGTGAGCGCGCACATCGACTGCGACGGCGACGCGATCCTGTTCAAGATCGAGCAGATCGGCGGCGCGGCGTGCCACACGGGACGCCGCACCTGCTTTTACCTCGAAGCCACGGACGACGGCCTCGTTGCGCACGGTGAGTTGCTGTTCGACCCGGCGAAGGTCTACGGCTCCTGAGCGCGGCGCGGCGTCCTTCAGCCGCGCACCTTGTTGACGATAAAAAGCAGCAGGATCGCACCGACGCTGGCAACGAGGATGCTGTAGATCAGCCCGCCATCGTCGCCGAGGCCGATCAGGTCGAACACGAAGCCGCCGAGGAGGGCACCCACGAGGCCCACGACGAGGTTGCCGACGAGGCCCATTGAGCGCTTCATCACCTTCTCCGCGATGAAGCCGGCAACGATGCCGACGATGATCCAGAAGAGGAGGCCGCCCATAGCAGTGTAGGGTTGGTGGGGTGAGGCAGGTGGTGCCCCAAGGTAGGCGTCGGCCTGCACCCGACCAACCGAGCGGACGTGCTCAACGCTGCGTCGTGTGGGCAAACTGCGCGCCGAGGCGGGCGCAGAGCGCTTCGAGCGCCGCCTGGTCCTCCGCCGCGGTGAACGCGTCGGGGTCGTCCGAGTCCACGTCGAGCACGGCCAGGAGCGTGCCGTCGGGCGTGAGCACGGGCACGACGACCTCCGAGCGCGTGGTCGACGAGCAGGCGATGTGCCCAGGGAACGCCTCCACGTCGGGGACGAGCTGCGTGGTCCGCGTGCGTGCCGCCGCGCCGCAGACGCCCCGGTCGAACGGGATGCGGAGGCAGCCGTGCCCGCCCTGGTAGGGCCCAACGATGAGCAGGTCGTCTGAGACCGCACGGTAGAACCCCGTCCAGTGGTAGTGCTCGAACGCGTGGTGCAGCTCGCAGACCACGGTAGCCATCGCGGCCGTCCAGTCGGCCTCGCCGTCGAGCAGCGCGTCGATGCGGGCGGCGACCTCGGCGTAGTGGTCGGCTCGGGTCGCAGCGTTGTCTGGGGCAGGCTGCGCGGGGGTGGTGTGCACGGGACTAGGCTCTATCATGCGAGTTGGTCTGGGTGATGTGAGTCGGTCTGATGGCGACCGAGAGCGGCTGAGGGGGGCCTGCAAGGCACCTGTGAAACATGATCTCTGCAACGTGATCTCTGCAACGTGATCTCGTGGCATCGGGCGACGAGCAGAACGCTGCTGGCAGCCCCACAGGCCCCGCGCAGCCCAGACCCGGATCAGCGGGACGGGGCCTAGGGCGTGAGGGGTGCGATCCTGCGGGATCGGACGACGAATGGAACGAAGTAGAGGCCGAACGGAGGCCGTGAGTGCCGATCAGACCGAATGTCCACACGCCTCAAGCGTACTGGGGATTTTTGCCGTCGATGGTCGCGAAGTGGTCGCGCATGAGCTGGATCTGCCGCTCCATGTCGCCGTTGGTGCGCAGGAGCGGTCCCAGCCGCACTTCGCGCGTGGGGTAGTCGAGGGCGATCATGAAGAGCGGCACCTGCGCACGGTGGGCGATGTGGTAGAAGCCTGTCC
Organism: Bacteroidota bacterium; assembly: GCA_039178415.1. Taxonomy (GTDB): domain Bacteria; phylum Bacteroidota; class Rhodothermia; order Rhodothermales; family Rubricoccaceae; genus JBCBEX01. The sequence continues at coordinate 11,723 of JBCDFF010000057.1, read as the reverse complement.
GCCAGCGGGCCACACGCTTGCGGGTGCCCTCGGGCGTCACGGCCAGCACGAACTCCTCGCGCTCGAACAGATCCACCACGTCCTCGACGAGATGCCCGCTCTTGCCGCGCCGGACCGGAATGCCTTCAAGCAGCCGCAGGAGCGAGCCGAGCGGCCCCCGAAACAGCGTATGCTTAGCGAGGAAGCGCACCCGCAGCCCCGTAGCGACCGCAGCGGCCAGCCCGATGAGCCCGTCCCAGTTGGAGGTGTGGGGCGCCACCACCAGCACGAACCGGGGCTCGTTGGGGAGTTCGCCCACGAGGCGCCACCGGCCGCACACAAACAGCACGAAGCGCCCGAAGCCACGCGAGAACGCGTTGCCGCGCTGGGGGGCCGCATCGCCGAGGGGAGGAATCATGAGTCTGGACGGGTGAGGTGGTCTGGGGAACGAACCACTTCCCAGGCTGGGTTCCTGCGCGCCGGCTCGGCCGCCGCCGAGCCAGGGCCTGCCGCAGTGTCCCTAGCAGAAACCCTGAGCTAGTCATCCGGCGAATACCAGGGGTACCTACGATCCCGGGCGCGCTCTGCCGCCGCGCCCTGCCCGGTCCCTCTTGCTTTCCCGGCTCGTGTCTACCTCCGTATCCTCCCTTGCTATCGCACCCACGCTGCCTCCCGAGGCGGTGACGCGTGGGTATGCCGGGCCGCTCCCTCCCCTCGACCCAGCGCGTCTGCCCATGTCTCCTCGCCGTCGCGGCTCGTCCTCGTCCGGCTCTCCCTCTGCTCGCACGCCCGCGTCTTCTGCCAAACCGGGTGCTGACTCGGCGGCCTCACCCGACACCCAGTTGGCTGCGTGGTGCGTGGGCATCCGGGCAGCCGACACCCGGGCTTTCGAAGCCTTCTTCCGCGCAACCCACAGCGGCCTCACGCGCTTCGCCGACTCTCTCGTCCGAGACTCCGCGGTCGCCGCCGACCTCGTCCAGGAAGCCTACGCCCGCCTCTGGGAGCGCCGCGCCGACCTCGACCCCACGCGCTCGATCAAGGCGCTTGTCTACCGCACCGTGCGCAACTTGGCGTACAATCGCGCCCGTGACCGCCGCACCCGTGCCGACCTGCTGGCCGAACACGCCGCCGGCACGCCGCTGGCCACGGGCGTGAGCGACAGCCCGCTCCCCGACGCAGAGGCCGATGCCAAGGCCCTCGACCTGCGCCTCACGGCCTGGATCGAGGCGCTGCCTGACCGCCAGCGCGAGGCGCTCACGCTGAGCCGCTTCGACGGCCTCTCCCACGCCGAAATCGCCGACGTGATGGGCGTCTCGCCCCGCACCGTCAACAACCACCTCGTCCAGGCGCTGCGCACGCTGCGCGACCGCCTCCACCACTTCGCACCCAATCTCCTGAACCGATGACGCGCCCCACCCCGCCGGTGCGCCGCCTCGACCCAGCCGCGCACTGCCCCGACCTCGCCGACGTGTCGCCTGACGAACAGGCCACGCTAGAGCGCACCTGGGACCTCCTGGACACGGCCTCTGCCAGCCCGTCTGCGACGGACACCGATGCAGCCTGGAGTGCGCTCGCGCGCCGCCTTGCGCTGCCTACGGCCCCCGCCTCCGCGCCTGCCCGTCGCCCGGTGCGGGCATCGCGCCGCCGCCGCGCACGCTGGCCCGCCACCCTGGCTCTACCCGTTGTCGCCCTGCTGGCTGTGCTTGCTCTCGCCTGGCCCAGATCGGTCACCTACACGGCCCCCCCGGGCAGCCAACAAACCGTCACACTCCCCGACGGCTCAACGGTCCACCTGAACAGCGGAGCCCAGGTGACGCACACGCGCGGCTTCGACCGTCTTCCGTTCGTTGCCGCACCGACGCGCACGGTGCGCCTCCGTGGTGAGGCTTTCTTCGATGTGGCGAAGGCCGCGCAGGCTGGCAACCGCCCGTTCGTTGTCGAGACGTTCAACGCCCGCATCGCCGTGGTGGGGACGCAGTTCAACGTGCGCGCCTGGCCAACCGAGACCGACGCGCAAACGACCGTCACGGTTGAAGAGGGCATTGTGGAGGTCGCTCCCTACGCCCCTTCGTCCCTCGGAGGCTCCAACGGCGTCCGGCTCACGGTCGGCGACGAAGCAGTGGTGGACCAGGCCCATGCCATCGTGCAGACCGACGCGGCGTCGGTGGAGCATGCTACGGCGTGGCGACGCGACGGGTTGGCCTTCCGTGGCGTCCCGCTCACCACGGTCGTGTCCGAGTTGGAGCGCCGCTACGCCGTGGTGCTCCGCCTCGACCCGGGCGTGCCTGCCGCCACCCCGCTTTTCTACTACCAGCCTGCCCCCGGCTCCCTTACCACGGTGCTGGACGACCTCGGGCGCGCGCGCGGCTTCCAGTATCGCGCCACGAGCAACGGCTACCACCTGTTCGCGGCGACCGACTAGATCGCTGGCACGCCCCCCAGCCTCCAGGCGTGAGCATGTGGGGGAACGCCCGATTGAAGGCAGCCGTCTTCCCTGCCTATCCTGGAAGTCCACCTCTCTGCCGCCTCTCCCATGCACGCTCGCCCTTCCCCGCTCTTCTCGGTGGCTGGACCCGTCCGGCCTGCGTGGCGAGTGCTCGGATGGACGGTGGGCGCGCTCCTCGTACTGCTGGGTGCCCCAGCCCTCGCCCAAGATGCGGATGCTGAGCCTCGCTACACGCTCATGCTGCGGGGCGTGCCCGCCAACGAAGCCCTGGAAGTCCTCGTGGAGGAGACGGGCCTGAGCCTGCTCTACGAGAGCGGCCTCGTGCCTGAGGCCCCGGTCTACTGCGCGATGCACGACCAGCCTGCCGAGACGATGCTTCGCTGCATCGTGGACGCGACCGGGATCGACTTTTACCGGCTCAGCTCGGGCACCTACGTGCTCACGGAGCGGGTGGCCACCGCGACACGCTACGGGGCCCTGGCGGGCGAGGTCGTCGATGCGGACACCGGGGCCCCGCTGCCCTACGCGACGGTGCTGCTCGCCGATGCCTCCACCGGCACGGCTGCCGACGCCGACGGACGCTTTGCCATGGCTTCGCTCGTTGCCGGTCCTTACCTGATGGCTGCCTCCTACGTCGGCTACGAGGCGGTCCAGGACAGCGTGATCGTGGAACCGGGCTCTCGGACACGCCGCCGTATCGCGCTCCGCCGCACCACCGCCCAGGCCGCTCCCGTAGTGGTCAACGGCCTCCAGCAACGCCTCCCTTCCACGCTCCTCGGGCGCGGCGAGGTAGCACTGAGTGACGCCTCAGACGCTCCTCTGGACGAGGACCCGCTCACGCAAACCACCTCGGTGCTCGGCGTCACGCAATCGCCCGCCTTCGCAGACCTCCACATCCAGGGCGGGGAGGCAGGCGAGCACCAGATTCTCCTCGACGGCATCCCCGTCTTCCGTCCCGTTGCGCTCGGGCGGATGCTGGGCGCGTTCAGCCCTCTGGCGCTCGGCCGTCTCACCGTACAGAAAGCAGGGTTTGGCGCGGCCCACGGTAGCTACACCGCTGGCGTCATCCAGGCCGAGCACAGCCTGGGCACGAACGCCGCCCCCGGGCTCGACGGTGCGCTGCTGACCGACCAACTCAGCACGAGCGCTCGCCTCGACGCCCCAGTGCGGATCGGCAACGTCACGGGGCGGGCGATGGTGGCCGCCCGCACGAGCCTCTGGGACCTCTTCCGCGACCCCATGCTCGACACGACGCTCCGCGACTGGAACGTGATCGACCCCGTCTTCACCCGCGAGTTGCTCGGGGGCGTCGCTCCGGTCAGCGGCTACGAGGCCCATCGCCACGGCTCCGACCTCAGCTTTGGCGACCTGCACGCGGCGGGCCGCTTCCGCCTCTCCCCCTTCACGACCTTGCACGCCACCGGCTACGTGGGTCAGAGCGAGATCGGCACCGAGCTGTTCGCGGGCACCTTCGCGGGGCAGACCACCGGCGATGACGCGCTGCTCATGCTCACGCGCGACCGGTACCGCTGGACCAACGCCGGCGGGCGCCTCCGCGCCACAACCCTGCTCGGAGCCCGTGCGGCTTTGGACCTCGGCCTGCGCGTGAGCACGCACGACCTCCATCACGCCTACGCGATGGGAGCGGCCACCCTGCCAGAGGTTGACGACGTACCCACGGCGGAGGCCCGCCTCCGGGACCAACTCGATGCCGCGGACACCGCCGACGACGCCAACCGGGTGAGCGAGTGGGCCGCAGAAGCGCGGGCGACCTACAGCCTTGCCCCTGCGCACCTGCTCGAAGGTGGGCTGGAAGCCGCGCGGGTCGACCACCGCTTCGAACTCGGGGGCGGCAACGGCCTCGGTTTGGCCCCGCTCTGGGTCGCCGACACTCAGTGGCGTCTCGCTGGCTTCGCGACCCACCGCTGGACGCTCGGCGTCCGCACGGTCATCGAACCGGGCGTGCGCGTGACCTACATCCCGGACCGCCAGACCGCCTACGCGGAGCCTCGCCTGAGCATCCGGCACGACTTCGCGCGCGGACCGATCACCGCCGTCCGCCTCGCGGGCGGGCTCTACCGGCAGTTCGTGGGGCAGTACGATCTCAGCAACCTCGGGCCAAGCGCGCTCGCCCCCTCGGTGCGTTTCTGGCTCCCGGTTGGCCGCGGCATCGCCCCACCTCGCACCTACCAGACGGCGCTCGACCTCCTGATCACGCCACACCCGTCCTGGACCCTGCAAGCCGAGAGCTATGCCAAGTGGCAGCCGCTCCTCCACGCCCTCGACTACGACGCGCTCATGCAACACTCGGGCGAGGGCACATCCCCGACCTCCATGTCGCAGGCAGACCTGCTTGAGGAGGGCGAAGGCTATGCCTATGGGGTCGCCGTCCGCCTCACGCATGCGCACACCCGGGGTACCACCTCCGTGAGCTACGGCTACGACGTGGCGCAGCGCCGCCTCCCGAGCCGCTTCGACGGGCGCTTCGTACAGGTCCCGTGGAACGAACCCCACCGCATCACCGCCCGCGTCGACTTCCGTGTGGCCGGCCCGTGGCAAACCCACGGGCGCTGGCGAACCGTCCTCGGACGCGCCTGGGGCTACCGCCAGGCCTACTACGACTTCTTCGAGGACGAACCACTCGGCACGTTCCAGTTTGACAACCCCTCGGACGACACCGTCCCCGCCCTCCACGAGCTGGACCTGGGGCTCAGCTTCACCCACGCGTTTGAGGGGGCGCTGCTCGGCAGTCCCACCGTGGCCGCCCGCATCGACCTGCTTAATGTGCTCGACCGCGCCAACGTGCTCGACTGGAGCCTGCAGGGCGAAAACGGCTCGGGAACCTCTGCGGCCTCTTCCTACGTGCCACTCACCCGCTATCTTCCAGGCCGAAGCCTCCGCCTGAGCCTCCAGCTTCGCCTCTAGCCTTTCTTTTTTCGCGGATTACCTCTCATCTCCCCGCGGACCCTATCACCCCGGCTGGCCGTTTTTTGTGAAATGGCGCGTGCGCGGTAGACTACGGCGATCCCGTTTTCCTCTGCTCTCGTACCTTTCCCAGTCGCAGGTATCCCGTCCTCACGCCCAATCCCCCTCCCCCTTTCCCCTGGGCCTGTGCTGTGGCGAGGCTCTTCTTCTCTCCCCGACTCCACTCTGCCATCACCAACTCTCGACGACCATGTCCCACCGCTTTACCCTGCTTACCCTGCTGCTCGGGCTTCTGCTCGTCGGCTGCGACCTGACTGACGAGGCTGATCCCACCCCGACTCCGTTCCAGAGCATCGCTGAGCTCATTGTCGATGGGCAGCGCTTCTCGACGCTCGAAGCAGCGTTGACGGCGGCTGGCCTCGTCGAGGCCCTTGAGACGGGCGACTTCACCCTCTTCGCGCCCGACGACGCCGCCTTCTCAGCGCTCGTCGCTGCCACGGGCGACGGCACGTCGAGCATCCTCGACTCGCTGCTCGTGACCAACGAGGACGGCTCGCTCGCTCGCGCTGAAGCGCTGAGCGACCTGCTCACCTTCCACGTGGTCCCGGGCCGCTTCGAAGCGGCCTCGCTCTCCGACGGCCAGATGCTCCCCACCCTGGAGGGCGGCATGCTGGAAGTCCGCATCGTCGATGGGACGGTCTATGTGGGAGGCGCGCCCGTCGTCACCACGGACACGCCCGCGACCAACGGCGTCGTGCACAGCATCGGCCAGGTGCTCACCGGCACGCTCGACATCGTGACGTTCGCCGCGCTCTCGCCCAACTTCGAGTCGCTCGTTGGGCAACTCGCCGAAGCCGAACTCGTGGACGACCTACAAGTGGATGGTCCGCTCACCGTCTTCGCACCCACCGAGGGGGCCGTGGAGGGCACCACAGCCTTTGCGGCTGACGAGGCCAGCCTGACCGAGGCTCGCCAGACGGACGTCCTCCTCTACCACGTGGTTGGCGGCCAGGCGGCTGAAGCGTTCGACGTGAGCGGCAGCGTCATGCTGCCCACGCTCGACGGAGAGTCGGTCACGCTCACCGCCGGTGAGGAAGGAGCCGTCACCGTCAACGCCGGCGTCAACGTGATTGCCAGCTACACCTTCTCCAACGGTGTCGTGCACGCCATCGACCAGGTGCTCCTGGGCGCGCTCAACATCACCGAGCGGGCGGTTCTCACGCCAAGCCTGAGCACCCTCGTCGGTGCCCTCGTCAGCAACGAGTTGGACGATGACCTCGCCACCGACGGCCCGTTCACGGTCTTCGCCCCCAGCGACGCCGCCTTCACAGCGATCCAGACCGGCGAGGCCGGCGACTTCCTGAGCAAGATCCTCACCTATCACGTCGTCCCCGGCGAGTTCCGCGCGGCTGACCTCTCGGACGGCCAGATGCTAACCACGCTCAACGGAGCGAGCATCGACGTGGCGGTGAACGCCGACGGCGTCTTCGTGGACGGTGTGCCCGTCTCCACGGCCAACGTGGCCGTCGAGAACGGCGTGGTCCACCTCATTGACACGGTGCTGCTCGGCGGGCTCAACCTGGTCGAGCGCGCCATCGTCACCCCCGGGCTTGACGCGCTGGTGGGGGCACTCGGCACCGCCAACCTGGTGGACGCCCTCCTCGACGACGGTCCGTTCACGGTCTTCGCCCCCACCGACGAGGCCTTCGGTGGCATCCAGGTCGGCGACGCGACGGACGCTGGCCTGCTGCCGACGATCCTGACCTACCACGTCGTCCCGGGCAACTTCCCCGCTGGCGCCCTCGAGGACGGAGATGTCCTCAACACGCTGGCTGGCCAGCAGCTGACCGTCACCACCAACGAAGACGGCGAAGTGTTCGTGAACGGCGTGGAAGTGACTGCGGCCAACAACTTCGTCACGAACGGCGTCGTGCACGTCATCGACGGCGTGCTGCAGGAGAACCTCAACGTGGTGGAGCGCGCCATCGTGACGCCCGGCCTCGACGACCTCGTGGACGCTGTAGTGGACACGGGGCTGGCCGACGCGCTGGCCACGACGCCCAACATCACGGTTTTCGCGCCCACCGACGCCGCCTTCGCTGCGGCCCGCGAGGCTCTCGGTGACGCCTTCCCTGAGGGCAAGGCCCTCGCGGACGTGCTGCTCTACCACGTGGTGCCCGCTCAGGACGGCGCCCCTGTGGAAGCCGGCGACATCACGGACGGCCTCATGGTCCCGACGCTTCTCGATGGCTCGATGATCACGTTCGGTCTCAGCGATGGCACCGTGCTGGTCAACCCGAGCGCCGATGGTGCTCAGGCGCAGGTTGCGATCCCGAACGTCCGTACGACGAACGGCATCGTCCACGTCATCAGCGGCGTCCTGCTCCCGTAGCACCGTCTGCCACGACGACACCCACGCGGGGCGCTTCCGAACGGAGGCGCCCCGCGCGTCGTTTTAGGCACGCCAGCCTTGAGCCTGGTGAGCCCCCGTGGACGCGCATCCGACACCGACCTTCCTCGCCCTGCTTCCGTACACTTCCTCCGTCCGTCTCCGCACCGCGCTCCCCCGACTGTGGCTCGCCGTTTCGTCCTCAAGCCTGACCCAACGCCCGACGTACCCGAACGCTCGGACGCCGCGCTGACGCTCGACTACGCCGGTGCGCTCAACGAGCAGCAGTATGCCGCCGCGACAGCTCCGGGCGGTCCGACGCTCATCGTCGCGGGCGCGGGGACGGGCAAGACACGCACGCTCGTCTGGCGCGTCGCCTACCTGATCGAGACGGGCACGCCGCCGGAGCAGATCGTGCTGCTCACCTTCACGCGGCGGGCGGCGCGCGAGATGCTCAACCGCGCCGCCGACCTTCTCGACGGCCGTGCGCAGCGGGTGCGCGGCGGCACGTTCCACAGCTTCTGCCTCCAACTCCTGCGCATCCACGCAGAGAAAATCGGCTACCCGAAGGGCTTCACGCTCCTCGACGCTGCCGACGCCTCAGACGTGATCGACCTCATCCGCACTGAGCGCGGCCTCGGCTCGGGGCGCAAGCGGTTCCCGAAGAAGCGCACGCTCCAGGCGATGTTCTCGGCGACCGCCAACCGCGCGCTGCGGCTCGACGACGTGGTCGAGGCAAAGTATCCGCAGTTCCTCGTCCACCTCGACGACCTCGACGCGCTCCAGACGGCCTTCGCGGACTACAAGCGTCGCCACGGGCTGATGGACTACGACGACCTCCTCCTCCAGACGCAGCACCTCTTCCAGCAGCACCCCGACACGGCTCGGCAGGTCAGCGCCGGATGCCGCCACGTCTTGGTGGATGAGTACCAGGACACGAACCGGATGCAGGCCGACCTCGTGCGGCACTTCGCCGCCGTCCACGGCAACGTCACCGCCGTCGGCGACGACGCGCAGTCGATCTACCGCTTCCGCGGCGCTGACTTCCGCAACATCCTCGACTTCCCAACGCACTTCCCCGGCACGAAACTCTACAAGCTGGAGGAGAACTACCGCTCGACGCAGCCCATCCTCGACCTCGCCAACCGCGTGCTGGAGCAGGCGCAGGAGAAGTACGACAAGACGCTCTTCACCGAGAAGCAGACCGGCGAGCTGCCCGCGCTCGTGCAGGCCCCCGACGACGCGTGGCAGAGCAAGTTCGTCTGTCAGGTGGTCCTCGAAGAGCGCGAGGCCGGGACACCGCTCAACCGCATGGCGGTGCTGTTTCGCAGCGGCTACAACTCGTACGACCTCGAAACGGAGCTCAACCGGCGGCGCATCCCGTTCGTGAAGTTCGGCGGGCTGAAGCTCAACGAGGCCGCGCACGTGAAGGACGTGCTGGCCCACCTGCGCGTGGCCGAGAACCCGGCGGACGCTGTGGCCTGGAACCGCGTGCTGCGGCTGCTCGACGGCATCGGCCCGAAGACCGCCGCGCAACTCGTGGAGTGGATCGCGCAGGCCGAGGACCCCTACACGCTCGACGCGCCGTTTGTGAGCCCGCGCTTCGTGGAGGAGATCAAGCGCCTTGCCGCGCTGCTGCAGGCGCTCCGAGCCTCGGACGAGGAATTACCCGTCCAACTCGAAACGCTGCTCGGCTACTACGAGCCGATCCTCGCGCGGACCTACACCGAAGACCACCCGAAGCGCCAGCAGGACCTCGACCACGTCGCGGGCCTCGCCGAGGGCTACGCCAGCCGCGGCGACTTCCTCGAAGCGCTCACGCTCGACCCCATCGACCTCACCGCGCTCGACGCCGAGGCCGCGCTGGACGACGAACCCCCGCTTGTCCTCTCGACGATCCACTCGGCGAAAGGCCTGGAGTTCGACAGCGTGTTCCTCATCCAGGCGCTCGACGGCGTCATCCCGTCGCAGTACAGCCTCGGCTCCGACGCCGAGATCGACGAGGAATTGAGACTGCTCTACGTGGCGGTGACGCGTGCCGAGCGGCAGCTTTTCGTGAGCTACCCGATGCTCCAGCGCCGCCGCCGCACCGGCGACTTCTTCGCCCGCCCCACCCGCTTCCTCGACGGCCTCCCCGAGACCGTCCTGGAGCCATGGACGCTGGTTCAAGACCAGGCCCAGGACCAGAACGCACCGCCCAAGCAACTTCCTGAGGGCTTCGACGAGCCCCCGAAGCAACTAGGGTCCGGCGAATGAGGGCACGCTTTCTCGTAGACGACGTGTTCACGATCACCGGGCGTGGCGTGGTGGCTGCCGGGGAGGTGCTCGACGGAGCGATCCGTGTGGGAGACTGCACAGAACCACTTGACGGTAGGTGGCCGGAAGGGCTCCGCGTACACGGACTCGCCGGCATGCGACGAATCGACAAGCTAGAGCGCGGCGCAGGCCTCCTCTTCAAAGGCGTCGAAGCCGCCGAGCTTAAGCGCTTGCTTCCAGCAGACCGCGTGCTCGTTTTTCGAGAGCCTCCCGTCGACCAAATCGAGGAGCGACCCTGACGTCAGGCCTGCTAGGTGGCAGCTTCCGGCTGTGGCTCGGCGCGGGGGCGCCAGAGGATGGCGTAGACGATCTCGACGTAGCCTGCGAGCAGCAGCAGCGGCGCGAGGTAGAGCGAGAGCGGGCTGTTGACCGGGTCGTCGCTCGTCGCGTTGTCCATGAGCATGAGGACGTAGCCCGCGACGATGAGGGCAAGGCCGAGGCCGAGCAGGAGATAGTTCTGGCGGCTAAACGCCATGCGCGCCTTGCGTCCACCCGACGGGCGTGCACTGCGGCGACCTCCCGCCGTGCGCGATCGGGGGGGCGTGTCTTTCTGGGACGCCCCCTGCTGGGACGAGCGGGATTTCGAGTTGCGGGGCTTGGAGCCGCGCGAACGCTTGGCCATGAACGGGCGAGGTGGATGACAGAGGTGCCGAAGATACAGCAGGCTACTCGCCGCCATGGCCGCCCGCCGTCCGATTTCACCGCCTGTCCGTTTTGCCTGGCCGCACCGCCGGATCGAAGCTGCCAGCGCGCCGCGCCGTGTTGAGACCAGGTCGCCGAGGACACCCGTCAGCACCAAACAGGACCGATTTCACGGGACCAAGCCTGGACATTCCACTGGCTTGTGGCTTACTTCTTGCCGCGCGCTCGATTCTTGCACCACCCGGATACGACGCGCCTACGCTGGGACGTCACTCCCGTCACCCGACCCGCCTCCCCCATGCGAGCCCCGTTCCCTCCTCAGCCGCTCCGCCGCCACGCTGTTCGGTGCGGCCTCGTCCTTATCCTGAGCACCCTCGCCCTTCCGCTGTGGGCCACCTCGCCTGTGAGCGAAGTGCTCCGCAGCCGCATCGGCGGCCCGACAGCCCCGCACGTCCGCGTGGGCGACCAGGCGATGCCGGTCCACCCGGACCTCGCGCCGTTCTACGCCAGCCGCGAGTTCGCCGAGGCCTGGGTGACGCACCCGCGCGGGGGAACGATGGCGCAGGACCTGCTCGCCACGCTCGCCGAGAGCCGCTACGACGGCCTCCGCCCTTCGGCGTATCACCTCGCCCGCCTTGAACCGCTGGTCGCCGATTGGCCCCTCGACCCGAACGGGGCCGACGCGGAGCGCGCCGCCGACCTCGACCTCCTGCTCACCGACGCCTTCTTCCGCTTCGGCCACGACCTCCTGGGGCGGCGCGTCGACCCGCACGTGCTCTACGGCGATGACTGGTTCCCGACCCCACGCACTGAGGACCTCCGCGCGCACCTCACCGAAGCGGTCGCGAGCGGCCGGGTGCGCGGCACCCTCGACCGGCTCTACCACAGCCACCCCGCCTATTGGCGCCTCCGCGACGAACTCAAGCACCAGCTTGCGCTCTCCGACGCGATGGGCAACTGGCCGACCATCCTGCCCATCCGCACGCTGCTGCCCGGCGAGGCGTCCACGCAGATCCCCGCGCTCCG
>JBCDFF010000056.1:0-15817 GCA_039178415.1 Bacteroidota bacterium | reverse complement strand
TTTGCGCTGGGGCGCGTCTTGGCGGACGAGGGCGAGGTAGGGGGCGGCGAAGGCCCACTCGTCGTCAGAGCAGTCGGTGGGGTAGGCAGGGCGAGTCGGCATGAGCCGAAACTACCCGACCGAGTTGCTAACAAGCTCTAGCAAACGCTCGATGACGAGCGGGCGGCCAATGTCGCTGTTTCCTGCAATCGTATATCCGCCGTTGCGGAAGGCTAACTTGGCATCTTTGCCTAACCGAAACGAGGAGCTAGCTACCTGTGGAAAGAAATCAGGCTCGCCAGCAGTTGGCTCAACCACAAAAGTGGCGTTGCGATCAAGTTGTACAGTTCCTTGTGTGCGAAATACACCGCCATTTTCAAAGGTGGCACTACGACCTGGGCTGAGTGTGAAGACACCTGATTTCCCAACAAAAAAAGAGGAATTTTCTCCTGATACCAAGAGGTTGCCTAGGGACTTTACTTCTATGTTGCCTGATGTGCTGGAAGAAGATGGGGTTCCGGATAGTAGGCCAGGGTCAGTTGGTTCTACAGGATCAAAATCATCAAAGCCAATTGAGAAAGAGCTGCCACCTGATACAGAAATATTTCCGTTTATCACTACCTGAGTTGGGTGCTGTCGGATCTCTAGGGTGCTTCCATTTGAAAGTATTATGTCGCCTATATTGCTAAGAGAGGCGCCACTGGATATGTACATTCTTGCTCCGTTGTTTAGTGTAATAGATCCAGAAATGGTTACGTCTGAACCTGGGAGTATGATGATATCTTGCCCGCTTATAGATATATTATTTAGAGTGGTGGGAGCTGAATATGAGTCAAAGAAAATTGACGTCTGTGATCGAGATCCTAGAAGTGGCCTTTTTATTTCTCTAAAGTACTGAATTCTTGAAATTTGCCCATCTGTAAATTCATTTCTGCATTCGGCACTAGTGTAATTCATGAAATTTCGAATAGGATCTATTCCTGGTTCGGGACAGGAGTCTGGATCGTCCGTGGGACACTTATTTTGATCTTGATTTCGATGAATCGGAGTATCAGAAACTGCATCATTGTCACATCCTAAGCAGCTTGTGACAAAAGTGTGATCTAGACCGAAGTAGTGGCCAAATTCATGTACTCCAGTATCTCGTAGTCCAGGATCTCCAGTAGCAAGAGTTAAGGCACCTTGATTCATGAAAATGCCGTCAATATTTTTTCCGACCACATCGTCTGAGTTTAGTACTTCTGGTATGTACAAGACTGCCCCATTGGGATTGGATAGTTGGGGTAAGAAGTAATTAGAGTATTCATTTGGAAATACATTGTATAGCTTCATATAGTCTACAAAATTAGGCGTTTTGAAATTAGTTGCATTATCTGGGTCAACTATTTTGCTTATGGATTGGATAAAGAAGGTAATTCCACTCTGTTGATATTCTGAATTGAGAACGGTAATTTGTCTTTGGATACGATCAAGGGGTATCGAATAAGAGTCTGAGCTTACGACTACATGGAATATCACGGGGACGGGTTCCATTGTTCCAGGTGAGTAAGACGCTGGAATTGGAGCGCGGCATACGGCTTCTTGAACACCGCAGAGTTCCTGAGCAACACCGAAAGGTGAAGCCAAAACTAATGAGCAAACGATGAAGGCAAGTCGTGACGTATGAGTGTGCATCATCTCGATCTGGGTAGCTTTGACAACGGGGGTTCTCTTGGCAAAAGTAAAGGCTAGTTGAGAAAGGTCAAAATCGTTAGTGGTCAGCCGGTCGTTCGTTTTGCTTATTCTCAGAGCCAGGCTCATTTGCTCCTCAACCCTTCGGGATGATGTGCTCTCCGGCGACGACTCGCACCCCACGATTCGCTTCCCGGTGGCCGTGGAGCGGGAGCAGGCTGACAGACTGGTGGCAGCGCGGGGGGCGACGATGGATGTTCCTCTCTCAACCTCGCTCCCGCTCCATGACCTATTGCGAGGCCGCGCCCGGCCACCCGTTCCACGGCCCCTACCACGACCACGAGTACGGCTTTCCCAGCCGCGACGACCGCGTGCTCTTCGAGCGGCTCCTCCTGGAGATCAACCAGGCGGGCCTCTCCTGGCTCACCATCCTCAAGAAGCGCGCAGGCTTCCGCCGCGCCTACAGCGGCTTCGACATCGACGCCGTCGCAGCCTACGGCGAGGACGACCGCGCCCGCCTCCTCGCCGACGCGGGCATCGTCCGCAACAGGCTCAAGGTCAACGCCGCCATCGAGAACGCGCGCACGCTCCAGCGCCTCCGCGCCGAACACGGCTCGTTCGCCGACTGGCTCGACCACCACCACCCGCTGCCGAAAGCAGACTGGGTGAAGCTCTTCAAGCGCACGTTCAAGTTCACGGGCGGCGAGATCACGGGCGAGTTTCTGATGAGCCTCGGCTATCTCCCCGGCGCGCACGCGCCCGAGTGCCCCGTTTACGCCGAGATCGCCGCGCTCGACCCGCCGTGGATGCAGGCCGAGCGCGGTGCTTCTTAAGCGGCGACCGCCTCGTGCTCCAGCGCGGCGCGGTGCTTCTCCGACTGCTTCTCCTCCGACTGCATGGAGCCGAGCTCGAAGATCGTCGCGCCCCACGTCAGGCCCGAGCCGAACGCGACGAGCGCGAGCGTGTCGCCCGGCCCGGCAAGGCCCCGGTCAAGCGCCTCGTTGAGCGCGAGCGGCACCGACGCCGCCGACGTGTTGCCGTAGCGGTCGAGGTTGATGTAGACCTTGTCCATCGGGAAGCCCGCCTGCGCGGCCGCGTACTCGATGATGCGGCGGTTGGCTTGGTGCGGGACAAACAGGTCGATGTCGTCCGCGCCTACTTCGGCTTCGGCCATCACCTGGGCGAGGGCCTCCACCATCTTTCCGGTGGCGAATTTGAACACCTCGCGGCCGTTCATGCGCAGGTAGTGTTCGCCGCGCTCGATCATGCCGGGCGTCATCACGGTGCGCGCCCCGACGCCCGGAGCCATGAGGTGGTCGGCCCCGGAGCCGTCCGAGCCGAGGAGGTGGCTCTGCACGCCGCACGGCGTCTCGGTGGCCTGGAGCACGACGGCCCCGGCCCCGTCGCCGAAGAGCACGCAGGTCGTCCGGTCGGACCAGTCGAGGTTGCGCGAGATCGTCTCGACGCCCACCACGAGCACGTTCTTCGCCGCGCCCGTGGCGATGAACTGCTCGGCGGTCACGAGCGCGTAGAGGAAGCCCGTGCAGCCGACGATGAGCGTCATCGCCCCGCACTGCGCGCCCAGCTCGTGCTGGATGCGGCTGGACACGGGCGGGATGAACTCGTCCGGGCTCGACGTGGCGATCAGGATCAGGTCGAGGTCCTGCGCGGTCAGCCCCGCGCGTTCCAGTGCCTTCTTCGAGGCGTCCACGGACATCGTCTTGGTCGTCTCGCCTTCCTGGACGATGTGGCGCTCGACGATGCCGGAGCGGGAGCGGATCCACTCGTCGGACGTGTCGACCATCTTGGCGAGGTCGTCGTTGGTGAGGACGTTGTCGGGGACACTCATGCCCCAGCCGACGAGGTTGGCGTGGTAGCGCGTCATGAAAGGCGGGTGGTTGTGGGGGTCAACAGAAGCGCGTCGGCGGCACCGCCCAGACGGCGCGTGGGCTGCGAGCGACGGTCTGCCGCGCTCGCCTTGCACGTTCGGGCAGCGCCTGGGGGCGTGGAGCCTGAAAAAGCGCTTTCTCCCGTACGTTTCGCTCGGAGCGAAGATCCCGGCACTTCATTCGTCCTTCACGGGCTGTCCCCTCACGAGGCGGCGGCAGTCTCGGGGCGAAACCGTCCGTGCTCCAGGAAGAACAGCACCTCCTGGATCACGTCGGGGTGGCGCATGACAAACGGGTGGCTCGCGGCGACGGTCCGAAAGTCGGCCATGCCCTCCACGCGCGCCCGCGCGACCGCCACCTTGCCGTCGTGCGGCCCGTCGAAGAGCAGCGCAAACCACGGGTCGAGGCTGCGCGTGCCCGCGATCACGCCGGTCTCGAAGGGCACCGGCCCGAGCGCGAGCGGCGCGCTGTCCCGGGTCGTGTTGGTAGTGCCGAGCGCCACGCCCGCCGGGCCGTTGAGGCGCTGGAAGAGCCACCAGCCCTTGAGCGCCTCGGCGACCTCGCTGCCCTGGTTTGGCGGGGCGAGCATCACCACGCGGCCCAGGTTGTCCGGAAGGGCAGGGCTGTCCGGGAGGCCGTCCTGCGCCGCGAGCGCCCGCATGAGGATGCCGCCCATCGAATGCGTGACGACGTGGATGCGCCGCTCGGGATACGCCGCCGGTCGGCAGCCGCCGCGCAGCGCCGGGGCCACGTAGCGCGCCGCGAGCGTGTCGATGGGGTACTCGGTGGACGGGTAGCCCGCGTTGATGACATGGTAGCCCTCGGCCCGCAGCGCGTCCGCCATCGGCACCATCGACGCGGCGGAGCGGCCCAGCCCGTGCAGCAGCAGCACGCAGTCCGCCGTCCCGTCGCTCGACACGATGGGCGGGGCGAGTCGCGCGCACCCGAGCGCGAGCGCAACGGCGGCAACGAGCAGCAAGAGCGAGGCAAGGACGCGCACGGGGGCGGGGTGAAGCGTGAAGAGTAAGGAGTGAAGAGACGGCGAGCCCGAGCGGTATCATACAAAACGATCCATCCGGTTCAACGTTGTATGTGATGGCTGCCCTGCCTGCCTACCGCCTGCCCTTCACTGCTGCCGACTACTTCGCGTGGGAAGTCGAGCAGGTCGAGAGGCACGAATACGTCCGCGGCGAGGTCTTCGCCATGTCTGGCGGCACGGCTCGGCATGCGCTGCTCGGAGCTCGGGTGATTTCCGCACTCACCAACGCACTGCGTGGGAAGGGCTGTGATATCTACTCCAGCGACCTCCGCGTCGAAGTCGACGCGGGGGCGCACTACGTCTACCCCGACGCAACCGTCGTGTGTGGGCCGCCGCAGTTTGCGACCGACGCTGAGACGACGCTCACAAACCCCACGCTCGTCGTAGAGGTGCTGTCCGACTCAACGGAGGCCTACGACCGCGGCGGGAAGTTCCGCGCCTACCGCTCCATCGAATCGCTGCGCGCCTACGTGCTCGTCGAGCAATCGTCCGCTGCCGTCGAGGTCTTCCAGCGCAGCGACGACGGCACCTGGGCGCTCACCGACGCCACCCCCGAGCGCCCTCTGCTCAGCATCGACACGCTCGGCATCACCCTCGACGTGAACGCGCTCTACGACGGCATCGCGTTCCCCGAAAACGATGAAGAGCGTCCTGGAGAAGACGTGTCAGACGCGAGCGAGACGGTCGGCTAAAAACACCGCTGCACCGCCGCACGGCAACACCGCCTCACTTATTTAGCGAGCCCCGGCGAGCGCTGGAGGAACTCGTCGTAGAGCTCCGTCTGCCGGCTCTCCATCGGAATCTGGTAGCCGTCGATGAAGACGTGCGTGACCTGCGTGGCCGTCTCGAACGGGTCGCCGGTAGCTACGAAGAGCGTCGCGCGCTTGCCGACTTCGAGGGAGCCCACCTCGTCGGCAATGCCGAAGATCTCGGCGGGCGTGAGCGTGACGGCGCGGAGGGCCTCGGCTGTGCCGAAGCCGACGTCGCGCCCATAGGCGGCGGCGAAGCCCGCGTTGAACGCGAGGTTGCGCACGTTCTCGACCTCACCCGTGCGCAGCGCGACTTGCACGCCCGCCTGGTGGAGCAGCGCGGCGTTCTGGTAGGGCTTGTCGTAGCGGTCGCTGTCGCGCGTGGGGAGGCTCAACACCGGTCCGGCGAGCACGGGCACGCCTGCCTCGGCGATCTCGTCGGCCACGCGCCAGCCCTCGGCGACGCCGGAGAAGACGGCCCGCACGCCGCGCTCCTCGATCCAGCCGAGCGCGTGTTGGATGTCCTTCGCGGCGTTCACGGTGATGAGCAGCGGCACTTCGCCGCGCACGACGGGCAGCAGCGCGGCCATCTCAGGCTGGTAGGCGGGGGCGCGGTCCGGGTCCGGCATGGCCGCGTAGGCCGAGTCGATGCGGGCGTAGAGTTCGGCCCCGTCCCACGTCTCGTTGATCATCGCGATGGCTTTGTCGAACACCTTGTCGATCTCGGACTGGTCGCGGCGGTCGAACGAGCCGCGCCGCGCCGACGAGGGGTAGTCGAGGACGACCGCGCGGAAGCCGGCGTCCATCTGCGCGGGGGTGTAGCCGTGGAGGTGGATCAGCGCGGCGGTGCCCGGCATCGTGCCGCCGTCGGGGACGGTGAGCACCGTCGTGACGCCGCCGAGGCGCGCCTCGGGGATGAGCACCGAGTTGGGGTTGACGGCCGTGAGCGCCTGCATCTGCGGCGTGACCTCGCCGACCTCGCGGAAGTCGCGCGTCTCGTCCAGCGAGCCGACTTCGAGGAGCCCGAGGCGCGTCCCGCTGTCGATCATGCCGGGGTAGACGGTCCCGCCGTCGCAGGGGATCACCGTGGCGTCGCTCGGCGCGGTGGCGTCGGCCCCCACCGCCTCGATCTGCCCGTCGCGGAAGAGCACGCCGCCGCTCTCGATGGTCCCGGCGGCGACTGTCTCGATGCGGCAGTCGGCGAGGAAGAACGTGCCCGAGTCCGCGCGCCCGTTCTGGGCGAAGGCCGACGGGGCGAGCAGGAGTGCGGTGAGGAAGAGCAGGGCGAGGGGACGCATCGAAGAGCAAAGCATACGGCAGCCAGAAAGGACGAGGGGAAGGTACGGCGCAGCACTTTTTCTCCAATCCGAGGCACGCGGAAGCCGAGACGGCATTGTGGGGCCGGATTGGGTGTGGACGTATGGATGCGTGATGGTGTGAACGTAGGGAGCAGGGCGAAGTGCAAAAGGGTGAAGCGATTATGGCCTTGGCCTTCGAAGCCATCCTTCGACTCAGACCTCGTCCACACTTTCAGACGTGCCTACCCCGACGCGCCTTCGTCGGCGGCGCCTGCTGGGACAGTGGGACCTACCTCTGAACCCCACGGGGCGCACGTCTCCGGGAACGGAGCCACGCGGGCACGCATACCGCGCTCCTACGCCCGAGCAACCTTCCCCGTGTTCATGCCTGCCCCCACCGGCGCGTCGTCCCACTCGCGCGCCATCTCGGCCCCGCCCACCGAAGCGCGCACGCCGCTCGCCGAGCGCGTGGCGGTCCACCAGGCCGGGCACGCCCGCGTGCTCGCGCTCCCGACGCCCATCAACGACGTGGTGTCGTTCCGCGGATCGCTCTGGACAGCCCCCGACCTCGGCACCGGTGACGAACTCCTCCAGACGATGGTGGTGCTGCTCCTCGACAAGGGTACGCAGACGCGCGACCGCTTCGCCGTGGCCGAGGCGCTGGAGGACCGCGGCGCGCAGCTGAGCTTCTACTCGGACGACCTCCGCGTCGGCTTCTCCGGCCGCGCCCTCGCCGACGACCTCCCGGACGTGCTCGACCTCCTCGCCGAGCAACTCCGCACGCCGCTCTTCGACGCGGCCGAGTTCGCCAAGGCGAAGGCGCAGGTGGCCGCGGGCATCCGCCGGTCGATGGACGCGACGGGCTCGCAGGCGGCCGGGCTGCTCAGCCGCCGCCTCTACGGCCCCGCGCACCCCAACTTCATGGCCGAGGCCGCCGACGAACTCGCGCGCCTCGACGCCTTTACCGTGGACGACGTGCGGGCCTACCACGCCGCGCACTTCGGTAGCACGCAGCTGCTCGTGGCGTTCGCGGGCGACCTCGAACCGGAGCGCACCGCCGCCCGCGTCGAGGCCACCCTCGGCGACTGGATGCCGCACACCTCGGTGGCGAAGTACGCCGAGGCGGCCACGCCCCAGGCCGCTGGCCAGGCCACGCGCGCCATCGCCGACAAGCACAACCTCGACGTGCGCATCGGCCACCCGCTCACGCTGCGCCGCGACCACGACGACTTCCTCGCGCTCTACCTCGGCGTCTACGTCCTCGGCGGCAACTTCTCGGCGCGGCTGATGAGTCACGTCCGCGACGACCTCGGTCTCACCTACGGCATCGGCGCGCAGCTCGCGGGCATCGCCGTGGAGCACGAGGGCCACGCGCTCATCCGCGTCACGCTGAGCGGCCCCAACCTCGACCGCGGCATCGAGGCGACGCTGGCCGCGTTCCGCCGCTTCGTCGAGGACGGCATCACCGCCGCCGAGCTTGCCGAGAAGCAGACGACCATCGCGGGGACGTTCTCCGTCGGCCTCGCCACCACGCGCGGGCTGGCGACGGCGCTGCTGGTGAACGGCGAGCGCAACTTCGAGATCGGCTATCTCGATGCCTACCCCGACCAGATCCACGCGCTCACGCTCGACGAGGTCAACGCGGCCATCCGCCGCCACCTCGACCCGGACGCGCTGCACATCGGCATCGCCGGGACGCTGCCGGAGGCTGCCTGAGCGGCATGGCGGCGCGGGTCTCGGAGGTCGTCACGGAGCTGTTTCCTACGCTGGCAGCGTCGTCGCTGTTGGCCGAGGTCGACGCCCGTGCCCAGACGGTGCGCGTTCCGGCGGGCGGCTTCATCTGCATGGAGGGCGAGGCGTGCCAGATGCTCCCGCTCGTGACCGCCGGGACGGTGCGCGTGTTCGTGCAGAGCGACGAAGGCCGCGAGGTCACGCTCTACCGCATCCAGCCCGGCGAAAGCTGTGTCCTCACCGCGTCGTGCCTCCTCGGCGATGCCGACTTTCCGGCGTTCGCAGTCGCTGAGACGGACGTGCGGGCCATCGCCGTGCGCCTGTCGGACGTGCAGACCTGGATGGACACCTCCGAGGCGTGGCGCGGCTTTGTACTGGGCTTGATCGCGCGCCGGTTTGCCGAGGTTATCGGGCGCATGGAGGACCTGATGTTCCGCCGCCTCGACGCGCGCCTCGCCGACTACCTGCTCGAAGCGGCCGTCGAGGGCCACGTGGCTCGAACCCACGAGCAGATCGCGACGGATCTGGGCAGCGCCCGGGCGGTCGTGAGTCGCCATCTCAAAGCGCTGGAGCAGGACGGCCTCGTGACGCTCGACCGCAGCCGCGTGACGCTCCGCGACATGGCTGGGCTACGCGCGCGGCGCGGCTAGCCGTGTAGGGGAAGGGACGGCACGGCAGAGCGTGACTTCGTCACAGACACGCGCGAGCGGGTCGGCTAGGTTGCGGTGAGTTCGGGCATGCCCCGGCTCATCCGTACCACGCTTCATAAGCTGGTGTGCAGAAGTTTTTCGGTGTTTCCGTGTCGCGGTGAGGCTGTGCTGCCGTGAAGCCGTGCCGCCCTGTTGGCCGCTTCCCAGGCGAACGCGACCTCGAAGCCCCGAGGCCGTCACTTCTACCTTCGAACTTCTGACTTCCTTCTTATCACTCAACCTGACCTCCCATGACCAAGAACATGCACACCGTGGACCGCGTCGTCCGCCTCGCCGTCGTCGCGCTGATCGCGGTGCTTTACTTCACGGGCCAGATCTCTGGCCTCGCCACGATCCTCCTCGGCGTCGTCGCGGCGATCTTCGCCCTCACCGGCTTCGTCGGCCTGTGCCCGCTCTACTCGGCGCTCGGCATCTCGACGCGGCGCAAGGCCGCAGCGTAGCCGGTCACGACACTGCCAGCGCGAGTGCGTCCACGCTCGTCCCGTCTCCTGCGGTCTCGATGGGGGGTCCGTGCTTCGCGAGCTGCTGGAGGTGGACGCGGAAGCCGTGCATCACCACGAGGTGCGCGAGCGCCTGCGTGACGTTGTAGACGTACCACGGCAGCCGCGGCGAGAAGTCGTGGATGGCCGCCAGGATGGTGGTGCCGCAGAGCATCTCGCGGAACTCCAGGCGCCCGGCGTACTGCTGGAACTCGTGCGTGAGCAGCCCGCCGGTGACGTAGAACAGTTGCCGGTCGGGCCAGCTGCGCTCGGGGGAAAAGTCGAGTTCGAGCAGCGGCTGCGAGATCGGGCGGAGGTAGAAGCGGCACACGCGGTCGGCGTCCATCGTCACGCGCAGGACGGGGCGGACGAAGGTCGGCAGCCAGCGCATGTACTCCTCCGCGACCCAGCGCGCGGAGCGACCCGGCGGGAGCGGCATCCGCTGCACGGAGCGGACGAGGCGGGCCTCGCGGATCACGCTGTCGTCCTTCTTGCGGAGCGTCTTGCGCGGGTTGGGCTGCATGCGCCCATCGGCGGTGAGCGCCAGCTCGAGCGCGTCGCGGTAGGGCGTCGCGCCGTCCATGAGGTGCCGCAGGAGCGGGTTGTCCCGCGCGACGAGGTCGTGGCGGAGGCTGTCCACGAGCGGGTTGACGAGCTCCCGCGACGCGCCGCCGAAGACGGACACCCACAGCTTGGAGAGGTGCGGCGAAAACGCGGGCACATCGACCATCAGCGTGGAGGCCCCGGCGACCTCCGACGCGGTCGCCATCATCTCGCGATAGGTCATGATCTCCGGGCCGCCGATGTCGTAGGTCTCGCCGTAGGCGTCCGCGTTGCCGAGGCACCATCGGAAGGCGCGGAGCACGTCGGCGATGGCGATGGGGTGCGTGAGCGAGCGCGTCCACGTCGGCAGCAGCATCGCCGGGAGCCGCCGGACGAGGTTGACGAGGATGCGCAGCGACGAGCCGCCCGGCCCCACGACGATGCCCGCCCGGAGCGCCGTCAGCGGCACTGACCGCGCGCCGAGCGTCTGCTCGACCTCGTAGCGGCTCTCCAGGTGCAGCGACAGCTCGCCGTCGCGCGGCATCAGCCCACCGAGGTAGAGGATCTGCTTCACGCCCGCCTTCTCCGCCGCCCGCGCGAAGTTGTCGGCGAGGATCAGGTCGAGGTCCTCGAACGACCCCTGCGTGAGCCGCGACGACGGCAGCATCGAGTGGACGAGGTAGATCGCGTAGTCGACGCCTTCGAGGCTGCGTTCGAGTTGGAGCAGCGAGAAGAGGTCGCACCGCCGCCACTCGGTCGCGTCGGTCGGGTCGGCGTTGGCGGCCCGCGTCGCCGAGCGCGTCAGCCCGACGAGGTGGTAGTCGTCCTGGAGCGCCTCGCGGAGGCACGTCCCCACGAAGCCCGTGGCCCCAGCGATGGCGACGGTGGGCTTGGTCGAGGGTCGAGGGTCGAGAGTCATGGGTCGTTGCTGCTCTGGAGAAGGGGCTGCTCTGGAGCAAGGACGGGGAGACGAGAAACGGTGGGCTGCGCCGAAGCACCGCCCACCTGAGAGTCGCCACGAACAAGTTCGGCTATCCGCGCATCCACGCCTGGACGAAGCGCCACGGATAGACCGAGACGCCGTCGGGCGCGACCGCCTTGCCGGGCAGGTTGCCGCCGTAGGCTGGGCCGATGCGCGCCACCGGCCGCCGTGCCACGCGGATCTCGACGTTGATGCCGGTGGTGCCCAGCATCTCGGGCACGGCACCGAACACCGAGGCGGCCCCGGCGCCCTGCAACGTGCGAGCGATGCGCAGCGCTGCGGCGGCGTCCGCTACGTCCACGCGCACGGCCTCGCGGTCCGAGCGCACCGTGACGGCGTCGCCAGCAAGGTCGAGGTCGAGATCGGCGTAGACGCTGACGGGGAGCCGGCGGTCGTTGGGAAGCAGCGGCATCTAGATGAACGGGAAGCAAGGAGTGAACAGGGGGAGGAGGACCTAGCGAGGGCGTGACGCCCTCCTCGCCCACAAACCACAGACAGCCGGAGGCGAACGTCCCACGGACGAAAGGCCGTCCTACTTCTCTACGTCTTGCGTACGGACCTTGATGGTGCCGTTCAGCTTCCAGTGCGCGTGCGTGGCGTTCGGGCCGGTACCGCTGGGTACGTGGATGTCGGTGTCCTGGAACTCGTAGGTGATCTCGGCACCGCGGCCGGTGAGCTTGTCGTAGAGGCCGATGGCCAACTCGGGCCAGCTTTCGGTGTGCTTGTCGTTCGCCATGATGGAAGACGGGCTAGGTTGGGGGGAAAGGCAGGGCGATGTGGAGGTCAAATGAAGACCAATGAGGAGGTGAGATGAAGCGCCGATGGGCTTTGTTCCGTGCCTCTCTCCTCGCAACCTTCGGGAAACACACGCAGCCTCAGGCGTTCTCGAACGCCGCTCGCTCACCCCCTTTCTTCCAGACGATGCGCCCACTCCTCACCCTCTCTACGGCCCTCGCCGCTGCGCTCGTTCTCGCGGCCTGCGCCCAGTCGTCCGCCGATGTCCCCGCTGACGATGTGGCCACCTACGACCCCGCTACCGACTCGCTCCGCTTCGAAGGCGAGGCGCACCTCCGCAACATCCGCCAGCTCACCTTCGGCGGCAACAACGCCGAGGCCTACTGGAGCTTCGACGGCACGCAGCTTGTCTTCCAGAGCGACTGGGACGCCATCAACCCGCAGGGCTGCGACCAGATCTTCGTCATGAACGCCGACGGCTCACCGATTGAGGCGAGCGGCGAGGCCACGCAGTACGTCCCCGTCTCGACCATGCGCGGGCGGACGACGTGCAGCTACTACCTCCCCGATGGCCGCGTCGTCTACGCGTCCACGCACGCCGCAAGCCCCGCTTGCCCCGAGGCCGCGCCCTTCGTAGGCGGGCGCTACGTCTGGCCGATCCACGACTCCTACGACATCTACATCACCGATCCCACCAACCCGGACAGCGACCCCGAGGTGCTCATCGGCGGCGAGGGCTACGACGCCGAGGCCACCGTCAGCCCCGACGGCCGCTACATCGTCTACACCACCGACCGCACGGGCGACCTCGAACTCTGGCGCTACGACCTGGAGACGGGCGACGACCTGCAGCTGACCAGCGGCCTCGGCTACGACGGCGGCGCGTTCTTCTCGCCCGATGGCACCAAGCTCGTCTGGCGCTCCAGCCGCCCCGCCGAGGGCGAGCAGGCCGACACCTACCGCGAACTCCTCGCGCAGGGCCTCGTCCAGCCGACCAACATGGACATTTACGTCGCCAACGCTGACGGCTCCGACGCGCGCCAGATCACGGCGCTGCCCGGCGCGCAGTGGGCGCCCTACTTCCACCCCGACAGCGAGCGCATCCTCTTCGCCTCCAACCACCACGCGCAGGACGGCGGCGGCCGCGAGTTCGCCATCTTCATGATCCACCCGGACCAGGGCGAGCCGAGCATGCAGCAGATCACGCACTCCGGCACCTTCGATGCCTTCCCGATGTTCAGCCCCGACGGTACCCAACTCGTCTTTGCCTCGAACCGCCGCGTGGACCGCGAGCCGAGCCGCGACACCAACGTGTTCGTCGCCGAGTGGGTCGAGGCGGGCCTGGACGCGGAGATGTAGGCGAGGCTACGTGCCACGCTTCACCGCGTAGCCATCGTCCGCTTCTCGTTGGGGGGCGGCTGGGCTATGCGGGCGCGGCGCAGCAGCAGCAGCCCGCCGATGATGAGCGCGCCGCCGAGGAGTTGGTAGACCGTCACCGCCTCGTCGAGCAGCCACGCACCTGCGCCGATGGCGACGAACGGGACGAGGTTGCCGTACGCCGTCGCGTAGGCGGCGCCGACCTGGCGCACGGCCACGTTCCACAGCCCGTAGGCCGCACCGATGGAGAGCGCGCCGGAGAAGACGAGGCTCGCCCAGACGTCGCCCCCGAGCGTAGCCCAGTCGGCTGGGCCGGGGCCGAAGTGGTGAAAGGCATACATCCCCGGTAGCGCCACCATGACGGCGTAGAACGCCAGCCCGTTCGGCGACGCCCCGCGCGCCATGAACGGCTTCGAGAGCACCGTGTAGAGCCCCCAGAACAACGCCGCCGCGAGCATGAGCAGGTTGCCGAGCAGCTTATCGGTCCCGAGATCGAGCGTCTGGCCACCCGCGAGGATCACCACCACCGTACCGGCGAGGCTGACCGCGAGGCCGAGCCACGCGCGTCCGCTCAGCCGCTCCTGGCCGCCGACGCGTGCCATCAGCGCCGTCCACACCGGCGTCGACGCCATGATGAGCGCTGCGCTGCCCGCCGCCGTGAGGTTGACGCCGAGGATGAAGCACGTCTGGTAGAAGATGTTGCCCGTGATGCCCAGCGTGACGACGGCCCGCAGGTGGTCGCGCAGCGGTGCCACGAACGCCTCCCGAACACCTCGGCCATGACGCCCCGTCCCGTACCGATGGCCCTCCCAAGCCAGCATCCCCGCGAGCGTCGCGGCCGCGATCAGGAAGCGCGCGATGTTGACCGTGAACGGGTGCAGCGCCGCCAGCGCCACCTTGATGACGGCGAAGTTGAGCCCCCAGATGAGGATGATGGCGAGGAGCAGCGCGTCGGTGCGCCAGGAGCGGTCGGCCACGAGACAGGCGATAGAGAGGTGCGGGCGGTCGAACGTATGCACGCCGCACGCGCCAAGATGCCGCCCCGCGAAACGTTCACACGCGCACACGTGCACACGTCCACAAACAATGGCGCAGCCGTCTACCAGCGCAGCAGCGCAAGGTCGGCGGCGAAGGCGGGGCCCATGGCGAGCAGGACGCCCGTGTCGCCCGCGCCGTGGTCGCACTGGCGCAGCACGCGGTCGAGGATGAGCAGCACCGACACCGATGACACGTTGCCCACGCGGCGGAGCACGTCGCGGCTCATGCCGAGCGCCGCGTCGTCCAGGCCGAGGCCGCGCTCGATGGCACCGATCACCTTCGGGCCGCCGGGGTGGCAGAGCCAGCGGTCCACGTCGGCGAGCGTGAGGTCATGCTCGGCGAGGAGCGCCGTCACGTGCGGCGGGACGGCTGCCTCGGCCACATCGGGCACCTCGGCGGAGAGGACGATCCGCATGCCCATCTCGGTCACGTCCCAGCCCATCGTGCGCTCGCTCTCAGGGAAGAACACCGAGCGCGTGGCGAGCACCTGCGGCCCGCGCGCGTCGGGGCGCGGCGTCGCCACGGGCGCGGCCCCATCGCCCTCTGGCTGTTCGAGGTCGATCTGCGTCGGCAGGCCCGCGACGGCGTTCGTGCCCGCCAGCGGGTGGTCGTCGCCGACCATCAGCACGGCGGCAGACGCATCGCCGAAGAGGCCGCAGGCGATGAGGTTGGCGACCGTCGTGTCCTGCTTCTGGATGGTGAGCGAGCAGAACTCCTGGCAGAGCAGCACGGCGGCCTCGGTAGGGTGACCGCGGAGATAGTCCGCCACCCGCGCGAGCCCCGCCGCCCCCGCCGCACACCCGAGCCCGTAGGCGGGCACCCGCTTGAGGTCCGTGCGGAACGGGACGCGGTTCATGATCCGCGCGTCGATCGTCGGGACGGCGATGCCCGTCGTGCAGGCCGAGAACAGCATCGACACTTCGCTGGCGTGGAGGCCCGCCTGCTCGAACAGCCGCGTGAGCACCTGCGCGCCGAGCTCGACGCCCACCTCGGCGTAGGCGGCGTTGGCGTCCTTCCAGCCGCTCATCGTGTGGTAGTCGGCCTTCGGGACAGCGATGTAGCGCCCCTCGACGGTCGTGTTGGCATGCAGCCGCGCGACGCGGTTGAGGTTGATCCCGGTATCGGCCCAGATGTCCTGGAGGTCGGCGAGGATCGAGTCCTGCGGGTAGTAGTGCGGCGGGAAGCCGGTGGCGGTGGCGGCGATGTAGGGCATGGCGGCGGAGAAGTCAGAAGGGAGCAAGCAGAATGCAGCAAGGAGGCGCTGGGTCCGATTTTCTGATGGACGGAAGAGGAAATGCCCCGGCTCTCCGTTTCTTCGTCTCGCCAACTCGCTCCCGACCGCTCTCGCCGCATGACTCGCCTTCTGCTGCCCCTCGTCCTCGCCGCCGTGCTCGTCGGCTGCCCGCCCCCGCCCGAACTGCACTTCACGGCCGCCGAAATGTCCAGCTTCGAGGCGACTACGACCTACGACGCTGCGATGGCCTACCTCGAATCGCAGCGGGACTTCGCGTTCGCGTCGAGCCAGATGCACCTGACGACCTTCGGCGAATCGTTCGAGGGTCGTCCGCTGCCCCTCGTCGTGATCGGGGCCGATTCC
>JBCDFF010000055.1:0-15957 GCA_039178415.1 Bacteroidota bacterium | reverse complement strand
GCGCGCGGCACCGAGCGCACGCTCACGCGCACCGTCTCGACGGGTGGCTCCTTCGGCGCGAACGCGCTGCATCAGACCATCGGCCTGGGCGACGCGACGCGCATCGTTGCGCTGGAGGTGACGTGGCCCGACGCGGCGGGCACGGTGGTGATCTACGACGCGCTCGAACTGCGTAGTACCTATCGACTCGTCCAGGGCCAGCCTGCCGAGCGCCTCGATCGCCCCCCCGTCCCCTTCCGCCTCGACGCGCCGATGGACCACAGCGGGCACTCGATGTAAGCGGTTGGCCGTTGCCTCACGTTCTCACCGCTGCGTCCATGCCGTCCTCGCGCCCGCTCCTCGCCCGGATGGATGCCCTCACGGAACAGTGGGCCGAGGCATCGGACGCGCGTGTGTTTTTCCTGCGCTGCTACACCCTCATGACGCGACGCACCCTCGCCGCGATCGCGCGCGGCGACTTCGAGGACCCCGTGTGGGTGGAGGCGCTCCTCCACCGCTTCGCCGACTACTATTTCGTTGCGCTGGACGCCTACAACTGCGAGTCGGCATCGGCCCCGGCCGTGTGGCAACTGGCACACGACACCTGCTGCTGTCCCGGTGTGCTCCCTGTCCAGCACCTCCTGCTCGGCGTGAATGCGCACATCAACTACGACCTCGTGCTCGCCCTCGTCGATCAGCTCGCCCCCGAGTGGCCGACGCTCTCCGCCGCCGACCGGGCGCGCCGCCGGGCCGACCACGACCGCATCAACGACGTCATTCGCGCCACGGTGGATATCGTCCAGGACGAGGTCGTCGAGCCCGCCATGCCCTCGCTCGCGTTCATCGACCGCCTGCTCGGGTCGCTCGACGAGGCCCTGGCCGCGCGGCTGCTCGCGGTGTGGCGCGCCGCCGTGTGGGACCGGGCGATCCGCCTGCTCGACGCTGCCGACGAGGCCAGCCACCACCGGCTCCTCGGCGAGGTGGAGCAGCGCTCGCTCCGCATCGGCCACCGCTTCTGCTGACGCAGTGCTGCGGTAGCGCGTCTCAGCAGGACAAGCCCACTGTCAGCGCACAGATACGCGGACGGAGTTGCTCGGACGTGTCGCGTGATCGCCTCGATCCGATACGCAACACGCACTACGCAACACGTGCTGCGACGCCGACCCCGCCAGGCTTGCTACACCCTGACACTACCGCCCTTCGGCCAGCGTGTCCAGCGACGGCGACTCGCCCGTGCGCCGCTTCATCGCCGAGGCGAGCATCATCATCTCCCCTACGTTTTCGAGCGTGAGCAGGCCCACGAGCGTGCCCTCCTGATCGACGACGGGCACCATCGAGACGTCGTCGGCCTGGAGGCGTTCGAGCGCCTGGTCGAGCATGTTGCCCGCGTTGACGGGCGGCGGCGCGGGGAGCATCACCTGCTGCACGCGGGTCTGCATCGTCTGCTCGGAGAGCGCCTGCACGAGCCGTTTCCGTGTGAGCACGCCCACCATCTGGCCGTCCTGGATCACGGGAAAATCCTGCTCCGACACAGCCAGCAGCAGATCGACGGCGTCCTGGAGCGTCTGCCACGGGTGGAGGTCGTGGTAGTTGGTCACCATCGCCTGGCGCACGTGCACGCCGCGCGTGGCGACGCGTAGCTGCGTGGCGCTCGACTCCTGCTGTGCACCGAGATAGACGAATAGCGCGATGAAGAGCAAGAATGGATTGAACTGGATCAGCCCGAAGAAGCCAAAGAGAATCGCCATCCCCTGCCCGACGCTCGCTGCAATCTGCGTGGCGCGCGGGTAGTCGAGCTTGAGCGCGAGGAGCGCGCGGAGCACGCGCCCGCCGTCCATCGGGAAGGCTGGGAGCAGGTTGAAGACGAGCAGCGCCACGTTGATCCACATGAGGCTCGGCAGGAAGTAATCCGCCGGAGCCGCGAGGCCACCGAACTCGTTGAACGCCGGCAGGCTGCCGCGCGTGACGAGGTAGCCACCCGCGATCAGCCCCGCCACGACGAAGTTGACGAAGGGGCCAGCGAGCGCGACGACCAACTCCTGGCGAGGCTTCTCCGGGATCCGCTCCAGGCGTGCCACGCCGCCGATCGGGTAGAGCGTGATGTCACGCGTCGGCACGCCGTAGCGCCGCGCGGCGAGCGCGTGGCCGTACTCATGCAGCACCACGCAGCCGAACACGGCGAGGATCAGCCCGACACCCGCGAGAGCCGTGGCGAGGTCGTTGCCGCTGAGGACGTAGTAGACGAACGCGCCCGCGATGAGCAGCAGGAACGTCCAGTGCAGGAAGACGTCGATGCCGACGAACCGACCGACGCGGAGCGAGCCGCCCATGACGACGAGAGCGTGGTGAAGCCGAGAGGGTGAGTCTGCGTCAAACCTGCTCAGCGCTCGGATTGTTCGCCGCTGGCGCGCTCAGCGCTACACAATCTCAACGAGTTCGAGCGCGAACGTGAGGTCCTCGCCTGCGAGCGGGTGATTGGCGTCGAGTGTGACGGTGTCGCCGCCGACTTCGGCGACGCGGACGGGGACGTGCTGGCCCTCGGGCGTCTGCAGGTGCAGCTCCTGCCCCACTTCGGGGACGACGCCCGCCGGGAACTGGTCGTGGCCGACCTCCAGCACCATCTCGGGACGCGGCTCGCCATAAGCCTGCGCGGCCGGGATTGTGACGGTCTTCGTCGCGCCGACCTCCATGCCGGTCACGGCCACGTCGAAGCCGGGGATGACCTGGCCGCTGCCGAGCGTGAACTCGAGCGGCGCACGGCCCTCGGACGAGTCGAACTGGGTGCCGTCGGCGAGGGTGCCGGTGTAGTGGATGCGGACGGTCTGGCCGGTGGCAGCGGTAGGCATGGACAACGGGGTGCAGTGCAAAATGAGCGAGGGGAGCACGGCGGCGGAATCGCTGGCGGCGGAATCCTTGCGTGCCGTGGAGGCGTCGGCACGGGGCACCTCCTACGCGGTTCCGAGCCGCGCCTGCTCTTCGCCCTGACTTCGCTCTGACTGTGCCCGCCATGCCTGCGCCCCCCTCGACGCTGTCCGAACGCCGCTCGACGCTGTCCGAGCGAGACGCCGCGCTCCTCGCGGTGCGGCCCCGCCTCCCAGATGAAGGCCGCTACGCCGAGGCTCAGCCTGGCGTCCCGCTCCCGGACGACCTCGAAGCGTTCCAGACGCGCACGCTCCGGCCGCTGCTGAAGCTCCAGAACCCGCTCCTGCTCGCGCTCGTCGCCGACCATCTCGGACGCACCACGCCGGGCTTCCCCGACTTTGATCCGGCCGACCAGGAGGACCGGCTCGTGCGGATGCTGCGGCAGGACGCGCGGTTCAAGCGCACGCTCTACGGCTTCGTCGCGGGGCTGTGCACGGAGGCCGAGTTCGGGTTCTTCCTGCGGCACCGCGCTGAGGTGCGACGCCGGATGCTCGCGCTGGTGACGGAGCGGCTGCGGAGTCAGGCGGTCGAGCTAGCTGCAGTGGTACGCGGACCGTCGAGCGAGGCGTAGCGCCCACTGGGAACTTCGCTTTATTTAATTGTTACAACAAATAAATCCTTTCACATAGCCCTTTTTTGATATGACTACGCCAATCACGGGCCTCCACCACGTCACTGCCCTCGCCGGTCCGCCCCAGCGTAACGTCGACTTCCACGTCGGTACGCTCGGCCTCCGCCTCGTCAAGCGCACGGTCAACTTCGACGCGCCCGACGTCTACCACCTCTACTACGGGGACCGCGTCGGCTCGCCCGGCTCGATCCTCACGTTCTTCCCGTTCCCGATGGCCGCGGCCGGCAAATTCGGCGTCGGCGAGTCCATCGCGACGGCCTTCGCCGTGCCTACCGGAGCCATCGATGCCTGGATGGACCGCTTCGCTGACCTCGCTGTCGATTTCGACGCGCCGACGGAGCGCTTCGGCCAGCGCGTGCTCGCCTTCCGCGACGTGGACGGGATGCCGTTCGAACTCATTGAGACAGCCGGCCTGACCGCCGAGGCCAACGACGCCAAGCGGGTCTGGACCGACGGTCCCATCGACGCCGAGGCCGCCATCCGCCGCTTCCACAGCGTGACGCTGCTCGTCGACCGCCCCGCCGACACCGCGCGCGTCCTCACCGACGTGTTCGGCTACGACGAGGCTGCGACGGAGGGCCGCCGCACGCGCTTCACCGTCGCGGGCGAGGGGGCCGTCCACATCGACCTGCTCACGCCAAGCCAGGTGACCGCACGCGGGCGCTCCGGCCACGGCACCACCCACCACATCGCCTTCCGCACGCCGGACGACGAGACGCAGGCGACCGTCCGCGAGCAGCTGATGAGCCTCGGCCTCGGCGTCACGACCGTACAAGACCGCAACTACTTCCGCTCGATCTACTTCCGCGAGCCGAGCGGCGTGCTCTTCGAGGTCGCCACCGACCCGCCGGGCTTCCTCATCGACGAGGACCTGACGACGCTCGGCACGGCGCTCAAGCTGCCGCCGCAGTACGAGCCGCGCCGCGCTCACCTCGAAGCGTCGCTCCCGGCGCTGACGGACCCGATCGTGGCTGCCTAGGCCGGTGAGGCGGTGAGGCGGTGAGGCGGTGAGGCAAAGGTGCATCTACCTGGTCGTCGCATCAAGCTTAAAGCACCGCAACACCGCCTCACCCTGCAGCACTGCCTCACCATGCAGCACCGCCGCACTCTACAACCGCCGCACGCTACAGCGGGCGGTTGAGCGTGATGTGGTAGACCGGCTGCCGCTCTTCGAGCAAGACGTGCCAGGTGCCTTCGGCTTGCATCTCGGCGAGAACGCGCCCCATCAAGCCCGAGAAGTGGTCCCAGTAGGCTCCGGTCAGCAGCGCCGTCTCGCGCTCGCGGGCGCGGTGCACAAAGGCGTCGAGCGGCGCTGCGGTGCTGTCCGGCGCGGTCGGGTGATAGAAGTAGCGCGTGTAGACGAGGTCGACGCAGGTGCCGTATTCGTGGCTCGACGTGCCGGAGGTGGCGTTGCGGTTGACCTTGCGGAGGTCGGCCTGGCTCGCGCCGGTGCGTAGCGCCGATGAGATGGCGTAGCGGAACGGCGGCAGCCCGGCCTCGGCAAGGCGTGCCTGAAAGCGGCGGCCGATTTCGGCGAGCGCCGCCATGGTGGCGGGCGTGACGAACGGCGCGGAGTGTTCGAGCACGACGACCGTGTAGTGCTCGGTGTCCACGAGCGGCACCAAGCGTCCTGCCTCAATGTGGCGTTGCAGCTCCGCGTCGGACGAGATTGGAGCCACGCCGAGGCGACGTCCGGCAGCGAGGTGCGCGCTGTAGGACGGCCGGTACGGCCGGTCGCGCAGGCGGCGCTGCTCCTCGTTGTCGAGCGGGCGGATGCGCTCCAGCGCGGCATGCTGCGCCCGCATCGCCGCGTCGAGCGAATCGAGCGCGGCCTCGAGTTGCGCCTCGGAGATACCCGACGCCCCAGGCGCGTCCGTCGACGCCGTGTCCACGCACCCGACGAGCAGCAGCATCGCCGTCAAGAGCACCCTGCTGTACATCACTCCACCTCGATCAATCCGCAGGCGACGGCGGGCCCCGCGTTCCCAAGCGGCTGCGTGTGGAGGTCGTCCACCCCGGCGCGGACGACGACGGCGAGGCCGAGCGCACGGTCGAACGGCAGGTCGGGCACGATGCGGTCGTAGCGCCCGACCGGGTCGCGGTGACGGATGCGGAGGTTGCCGAGGTCGCCGGGGCGGCGCGCCTCCAAGGGTGCGAGCGGGCCGCCGTGCGGACGTTCCTGCGTGTCGAACGTCGGCGCGGCGGGCACCGCTGCGCAGTCCGTGGCATCAACTACGTGAAAGCCATACTCGCCGGGTGCGAGGCCGTCGATGCGGGCGATCAGCCGCGTCCCCTCGCCGACGCGCTGCGCGACCACCTGGCCCGTGACGCCGCTCGCATCCACGGGAGCCAGGCGGGCTACGGCCTCGGCCGGCTGGGCGTTGGCGGCAATCGGGGCAAGCAGGAGCGAGAGACACAGTCGAAGCATGGGGGCCCAACCCCGTGCGCCCCGTGCTGTTTCCGCGTCTGGCCTCCCCACTGCCACGAAGCGCCCTTTATCCGCGCGCGGCGGCCTGGAGCACGGCCGTAGCTTTCGCGCTCCACCTGTGCCCCCATGCCCCCCACGGTCCACCTCTACGCCGACACCCTTGCGATGCGCTACGGGCGGCGCGTGCTGTTCCGCGCGCTCTCGTTCGAGGCGGCGGGCGGCGCTTCGCTCGCGGTCACCGGGGCCAACGGCTCCGGCAAGTCGACGCTGCTGAAGATCCTCGCAGGGGTGGTCACACCCGTCCGGGGATCGGTCCGCCTGACGCTGGACGGTGCCGAAGTGCCCGCTACCGAGCGTCCGCGCTCCGTAGGGCTGGCTGGCCCCTACCTCGGGCTGTACGACGGCTACAGCGCCCGCGAGACGCTCGCCTTCCTCGCCGACGCGCGCGGGCTTCGCGCCGCTCCCATCATCCCGCTCCTCGACCGGGTTGGCCTCGGCACGCGCGCCGATGACCGCGTTGGGACGTTCTCCTCCGGCATGCAGCAGCGGCTCCGGCTGGCCACCGCGCTCCTCGCCGCCCCAGCGGTGCTGCTCCTCGACGAGCCCGGCGCGACGCTCGACACCGAGGGCCGCGCCCTGATCCGCGCGCTCGTCGCGGAACAGCAAGCGGCTGGCACCCTCGTCATTGTGGCCACCAACGACCCCGCTGAAGCAGCGCTGTGTGACCAGACCCTCGTCCTGAGCCACTTTGTGTGATCGGCTTCGCCGCACCGAGCCGCTCGACGCTGACGGATCATACGGATTCGGCGTCACGATGTCAGCATGGCTCTGTGTTGCGTATTGCGTGTTGCGTATCGGATCGAGGTCAACACGCACTACGCAACAGGCAACACCTCCTCGGCTATCCTGACATCGACGAACTGAAAGCGTATCACCAGGGCCGGGCCCATTCTCGCCGAGCTCCCAACTGACGAGGCCACCAATAAACAAGGCGGAGCGCGCCCAGGTAGAAACAGCGCACCCCGCCTCGGAATCCCGGCTGTGCCAGGAAGATGGTACCTGGGCCCGTAGCCAGCGGACCTCAGGCTGCTTATCCGCTAGTCGATAAATCGGCGGATGACGTTCACGAGACGCACGCGTTCGCGCTCCGACTCGGCCTCTTCATAGATCACGTACTGCCCGTTTTCGCCGTAGCGGACGATCACGGCGTCTGAGGTCTTTGCGAGTTGGTGCATGGCGATCTGGTCGCGGAAGGGCTTGAACGCGGCCTCGTTGTAGCGCATGTTGGTGCCGCTGTTGTTCAGCAGCCGCTTCAGGGTCGCGTTGTCGCCGGTCAGGTAGAGGACGGGGATGTCCACGTCGGCATACTCCCCATCAGGGCGGTAGATGAAAAAGATCTCTTCGATGCTCGACCGGAAGCCGCGCGAGTTGCCCTCCATCTTGTAGGTAATGAAGACGCGGTTGGCGCTGCTCAGGAAGAGACCTTCGTAGCTGAGGTCGTCCTCGATCTGGCTGAGGGTGTAGGAGGACTCGTCCTCGCGGTCGCGACGGACCTGGAGGTCGTCGTTCTCGATGTAGGAGACGAGCGAGTCGAGGAAGACGCCGGTGACGTTTTGCTCGTTTTCGCGCTCCACGGGCACGATGATCTCGACGGTCTGGCGCCAGTTGCCCTGGGCGAGCACGGCCTGCGCAAGCAGGAGCGGCGCGACGAGCGCCACGAGCGCGAGACGACGGAGGGTGGTAGGCATGATCAAGTCTGGTCGGTGAGGCCGGAGCGCCGCGCCCCGGGTACATGCGGGGCGCGGGAATCCGGCGTGCTTACGAAATCGTGAAGCTGAACGTGCGGCTGCCCTCGTTGAGCGAGACGCCCACGGAGGTGCCCGCGTAGTTGAGGCGATACACGTTGTTGAGTTGCACGATGATGCGGTCGCCGGGGCGCGCCGAGGCCAGCGCGCGGATGGCGGGAAGGCGGCCGCCGCTGAGGTTGTAGGTGCCGAGGCGCTCCGAGGCGGTGAGACCGCGCCGGATGTAGACCGTGGCACTTCCTACGCCGTAGCGGGCGTCACTCGGGTAACGCTGCGCGAACTCCTGGTCGGCGGCAACGGCGAAGTTGAGCGCGAAGCGGCCCCGCGGCAGATTGTCGCCGTTGTTGATCGAGCGGCCTGCGTTGGAGACGCGGATCTCCGGGCGCGGCGGGTCGATGACCGCGAACGACTTCGAGCCGAGGAAGACGTTTCCGTCGGGGCCGGGGGTCTCCACACGGATGCCGGCGGTCTGCCCGCTCGGCGCGAGCGTGAGCGTGCGTGCCTCCGTGCCGTTGAGGATCAGCGGACGGTCCTCCAGGCCGGGCACGTCGATGCGCACCTCGTTGCGGCACTGGCGGTAGAGCGCCACCTCGCCCGCGTTGACCGCCACGATCTCGGGGCGGCGCACCGTGAAGGTGCCCGAGATGGGCACCTCGCGCGTGCCACCGCCGAGCTGCGGGACGGTCATCGTCGCGGCATACTCGACCTCTCTGACGTCTTCGTTCTCCGCGAGCAGGTTGCCCGTCTCCATGACGAACATCGAGTCGCCGGAGGCCATGAAGGTCTCGGAGCCGTTGAGCGAGAGGCCTTCGCCCGAACCGACGGCGAGCATGGCGCGCGCCTGGAAGGGCTGGCCGAGCACGACCGTTTCCTCGGCATCGAGGTAGGGCTGCACGTTGCCCACGGCGATGGTGCTGTCGTCCAGGTCGAACGTGCTCATCGCGTAGAGCAGGATAGGGAAGTACAACGCCAGCATGACGTTGTACCGCATGTCTTTTACAGACATAGGG
Organism: Bacteroidota bacterium; assembly: GCA_039178415.1. GTDB lineage: Bacteria > Bacteroidota > Rhodothermia > Rhodothermales > Rubricoccaceae > JBCBEX01. Next base: position 7,182 of record JBCDFF010000055.1, on the reverse strand, counting down.
CTACCTCGTCGGTTTTAGGCGCGGGACACGTACGTTTCGGCGGACGCTCCGTCCTTGCCGTTCGACGAGACGCCGGGGTTGTTGAACATCCGGAAGCGGCGGGCGACCTGCTCCAGCTCGGAGCGGATGGCTTCGGCCTGCGTGCCGGCCGCGCCCATCTCCTGGCTGAGCGCGCTCATGCCCTGGCCGAGGCGCTGTGCGTCCTGCGGCAGCGAGCCCGTCGCCGTCTGCGTGAGCGTCTGGCGCATCTGCGCCACCGAAGTGCGCGCCTGCTGCATCTCCTGGCTCATGCCCCGCATCTCCGAGCCGAAGCGCTGGACGTCGCCCTGGAGCTCGCCCATGACCTGGCCGAGGCCGGCCGTGAGTTGGCTCAGCTCCGACGAGATGCCGGACTGCACCGCTCCGACGAGCGCCTGGTGCATCTCGGCGTTCATGCGCTTGTAGTCGGTGCCCATGTCGCTGAAGATGCGCTTGTAGTCGTCGCCCATCGTACCGAAGATCCGCTTCACCTCGGCCGTGGCGATCTCGCGCACCTGGTCGTGGAAGAGCGCCGCTTTCTCTGGGGAGTCGAGGAGGACCGGCTGGCCTGCGGCGCTGAGCGCCTTGGTGGACGATCCCTTGGCCGTGACGCCCTGGAAGAAGGCCAGCAGGCCCATGGCGACGAACGCCGCCGCCTCTCCCATGAAGCCCACCATGATGACGGTGTTGTAGTCGAAGCCAAGGAGCGAGTCCCACTTGAGGATCTTGGCTGTCACACCGAGGATGGCAAGCGCGCCGAAGATGCCGACGAGCAAGCCGATGAGGCCGTTGAGGCGAGCCGCCCCTTTGGATTGAGTTTCAGCCATAGTGTTCTACCTGTATTGGGTTGGAGGGTGAGGGAGACGAGGCTACTGCCCCCCTCCGTTCTGGTCGCCGTTGTTTCCGGGCTGCCCCTGACCGCCCTGCGGCGGGACCGGCGGGACGAAGCCGCCAGCGGGGTCGCTGCCGCCCTGCGCCTGACCCGGAGCCGGGCCAAACTCGCTGCCGAGGTCCTTCGAGCAGCGGAAGCCGGTGTAGATGTTGGCGTCGTTCATGTCGAACGCCTCGCGGACGCCGACGCCGATGTAGAAGTCCTCAGCGGCCCACGAGCCGCCGCGCACGATGCGACGCGACTCGCGGTCGTCCACCCAGCGGGGGTTGAAGTCGGCGAGGACGCTGTAGGTCGGGTTGTAGGCGTCGAGCGTCCACTCGGCGACGTTGCCGCTCATGTTAAAGATCCCCCAGGGCGACGACGGGAAGGCTCCCACGGGCGCGGTGAAGGCGTAGCCGTCGGCGGCATAGCCCGCACGACCCGGGTTGTAGTTGGCGTAGTAGCCGCCGTTGGGGGCCTGCGGCGACTGGCCGGGCCAGGGGTAGATACCACCCGAGACGCCCGAGCGCGCGACGTACTCCCACTCGGCTTCGGTCGGGAGGCGCTTGCCCTGCGCCTGGCAGTAGGCGTTGGCCTGGTCCCAGGTCACCGCCACGACGGGGTAGTCGTTGTAGGCCTGGCCGAGGAAGTAGGACTGGAAGTTGGCGCGGCCGCCGGCTTCCTGCCACGCCATCGAGTCCGGCGTCATCGCCTCGCGGGCCGACGGGGCGAGGCTCTGGAGCCACTGGCGGAACTGCATGTTGGTCACCTCGAACTTGTCGATAAAGAACGAGGAGACGGTGACGCGCTTGAAGCCCTGCGTCTGGAGCCCGAGCGGATCCTCTTCGAAGAGGCCCATCGTGTAGGTGCCGTCAGGCACGAGGACCATGTCTCCAGCCTGGCTTACGCCAGCGGGCTGGATGCCACCGCCCTGCGGGAAGCCGCTCTGCTGCGGGAGGCCCACCGGTTGCGCTGCGGCCCCGCCGATGGAGGCCGCCCCAGGCACCTGGTACGAACCGCTGAGCGCTCCCTGGCGCGCGACCGGATCGGCGACCGTACGGCCCACGGTGCCCTGCACGGGCATGCCTACAGACTGCCCTGCTGGGACCGCCGGTGCATACCCAGGCTGGCCCTCGGCCGTGATGCCCGGCTGTGCGGGCAGGGCACCACCGCCCGCCTGGGCCGTGCCGTAGCCCGGTGCGGTCGTAACCTGGCCGCCGCCTGTCGTCGCGTCGCGCGAGACAAGCGCCGGGTCCTGGCTCGGGAAATCACGACGCGCGACCTGCCCCTGCTCGCGGGCCCGCGCCTCGGCGATGACCTCGGGGTCGTAGCGCGAGGCCTTGGCAAACGTGTAGTTCACGCCCACGGCAGGAAAGATGCCGAAGCCGAGTTCCTGCAGGCCGTTGGGGGCCCCCGGCGACGTGGCGAGGTCGCGGAAGAGCGTCCAGCGGGCAGCCAGTTCGAAGTTGAGCGCCACCCGGTCGTTGAGCGAGTAGTCCATCCCGACCCCGACGGGGATCACCGCGCGGTGGTCGTCGCCGCTGAAGAAGAGCCCGAAGCCGGAGAAGACGTAGGGCTCGAAGCGACGGGCCCCCGAGAACGGACGCACGTTCATCGTCACCTCGGCGCTGGCTTCGTCGGTGTAGCCCAGCATCCCCTGCACCTGGAAGAACTCAGCGAGCCAGATGCGCGAGCCGATCTGGAAGCCGGCCTGCGTCACAGGGTCCGCATCGGGGGCCTGCGTCACGGCCGGACCCGCCTTGAGAAGCAACGACTGGGCCTGTGCGGCAGGACTGAGAGCCAGCAGCACAGCGAAGAGAAAAAGCGTAAGGGTCTTCATAGATCGCGTTGGATCAGGTGAGGGTGGCGGAGCAACCGGTGGGCTGAGCTACAGAGCGCAGGCAGTGCGGGTTGCTTGGGGCGTGTACGGCCCTGGTTGGCGGATCGCCAGAAACTCTGTGGAGGGCGGGCTAGAGGCGGAAGCGGTAGCCCACGTGGATCGAGGAGATGACGTCGGGGCCTGTCGTGCGGCGCTTGGCGCTGTCGAGGAAGTCAGACGTCATGAAACGAATCCCGAAGCGCCACGCGTCCTGCAGGACGAGCGACACGGGAAAGGTGAGGATGAAGCGCGGGCTGGACTGTTCGAACTCGTAGCCCCTCGACTCTAGCACATCCGGGGTCGAGAAATTGTAGGTCGTTGCCACCATCGTCGGCGCAACGCCCCCTTGGAGGCGCAGGAAACCTGGGCGCCCGAAGAGCCCGATGCGGACCCCACCGATCACGTCGAACGCGAAGACGTTCACGCCCATGCTGTTGTCTGCGTCCACGTCGATGTTGAACCGGTGGTAGACCAGCCCAGCCTCGGTGAGCAGCGCGGGCGTGAGGGCCTTGTCCGCGTGCACCGACAGGCTGAACTCAGCCAGGGCGAAGTACTCAAGCGGGTTGCTGGAGGCATTGCGGTCGAGCTCCCCCTGGTAGACCCCGAGGCCGAGGCCGAGGGTCAGGCCGTCGATCGCGCGCCCCTGGGCGTGGGTAGCGGGAACGCTCAGCCAGGTGCCAACGAGCAGGAGGGCGACGAGCGCGAGGGATCGAGTGAGACCCGGCTGCTCCTGGAGCCAGGCAGACTCACGCCGAGCGGGCGAGAACCAAGTCATACGAGTGGGATACGTGCGGGTGTAGAGGCTATCGGAGCTCACCGGGGCGAGCGAGCGGCTGGTTCCTCTTCGTTGGTGCGACGACGGCGCGGCGTGGCGGCCCGACAGGGGTGGCGTGGTGATCGAGGCGACACGCAGCGTGGTCAGCGAAGGCAGTCAGATTGGTCGAAAAGGATGGGGGTTGGGGGACCCCAGCCGGTAGATGGGACCTGCATGGATCATACCAGTTTTGAGACGCAGGGCGAGACAGTGAACGAGATGAGCCCCCCCTTGCATCCGATCAGGAACGATCTGCGGCAAAGGAATACACCCGAGGACGCGTCAATACGCATCGGCAAGGTTGGGTGGCACGGCCAATTGACGGCCGCAGCGTGCGCTTCGCATGGACTCGACGCGTCGCGATGGGCCGCACGAGACCATAGGAAGGTCACGGTATTGCATGATAGGCACTTTTTTTCCTCTCCCTGGTCGGGCGGTTCGTTTTCACCACTCCTCCGCTCCGCTCCGTCTGCGCCATCCGCGCCGTAGGCCACGCTCTGGGTCGCGTGTGCCTTATCGTGCCCGCGGGCGCTCGCCGATACGGCCCTCTTGCATTTTCTTCAAAAACCCAGAGCCGCTGCTCCGTTCCCTTCGTGCGCGGCGAGGCTGCCCCAGCGCTTGCACGGTGCCCCGTCATCCTGTAGTACCTCGACTACAGACGCGTCTACCGAACACGGCCCGACCTCCACTGGCGCAGGCCGCGTGCCCACACCGCTTCGTAGGCGGCCTGACGCCGCAGCACGTAGGGACGCCACCCCACGGGCTGCCCGAAGTCTTCGACCTCGACGAAGCTGAACACCGCGGCGTCTTGGCGCAGCCCGTTCCCGTAGAACCAGGCCTCGCCGTTCGGCTCGCGTTCCACGAACGTGGGCGGGCCGAGCAGCACGTAGAGCATGCCTCGGTCGGTCTTCCAGCCTGGCTTCACCGTCGAAAACCGACGGTTCGCCTCCTCGACGCGCTCGTAGTAGAGCCGGAGCACGTTGGCGGCCACGCGCCGGTCACCGATCAGCCCTCCCCAGAAGGCGTCGAACCGTGCCTGCCGCGCCTCAGCCGTTTCGCCTTGCAAGATGGCGTCGCGCTCGCGCTCGTAGGCCAGGTAGGCGAGGCTCTCGATGAGCTGGGCCATCCGCTCGACGCGCGGGTGCGTAGCACTAAACACGGCGAGGACTCGCTCCGACACGAGCGGCTCCGACACGAGCGGCTCCGACACAGGCGACTCGGGCATGAGCCCGGAGCCGTCGCCGGCCGCTTCGAGCGCGGGCTCCATCGACACGCGCAAGCGGTAGAGGCCCCTCGGCAGCGGCGGCACGACGAAGGCGTGTTCGCTCGTCCCCCCCTGGTGCTCGTGGCTGGCGCGGTGCACCACGTCGCCCGCGCCCATCCGCACCCCCTGATAGACCAGCGAGCCTCGCTGCGGCCCGAGCCAGTGCGGCGGGCGGGCCACCGTGGTGTCGCGTGGCAACTGCTCTATCTGGAAGGCTACGGTGGCCCCCCGTTCAGGGGCCGTCACCTCAGTGCGGACGCGCAGCGAGTCGGCCGGCGCGCCCATCGTACGCGACAGGTGGGCCGTATAGCCCCCGGCGTGGCGGGTCTCGATCAGCAAGCGCCCCACACCCGGCGCTGCGTTTGCGGGTACGGCGATGCGTAGCTGACGCACGCCTTCGCGCTGCGCGCCTAGGTCGTCGAGGCGGGCCTCCACCACGTAGAGGCCGGGCGTGACGGGGAAGCGCACGGCGTGGTGGAGCGTGGCGCTGCGCTGTAGTTCGGGGGTCGTAGCCGCCCGCAGGGTGTCGGCCCAGAGCCGCTCGCGTACCACCCGGCGGGTGGTAGCCTCACGCAGCACGACGGCGAGCTGGTAGCGCGCACGCTGGGCGTCGCCGTCCACTCCATCGGCCTCCGTGACCAGCGTCGCCGGATCGACCGCGACCCGCACGTGAAGCGCCGCCGCGCCGTCGATGCGGGCGGCGTCGGCACGGAGCACGCGCGCGTCCAGGTCGAGGATCGGCTCGCCGGGGACGTAGGTGACCGTCCGGCCCGCGTCCGTGTCGTCGAGCCGATCTGCGCCTCCACACGCCGTGAGGAGCAGCGCGAGCGCCCACAGCAGTGCCGCCCCGGCTCGTCTGCTGCTCATGTGCTTTTGCTGAGGACGGCTTCCGCCGCGCGCACGATGGCGGCAAACGACGCCGCGTCCAGGCTTGCCCCGCCGATCAGTCCCCCGTCGATGTCGGGCTGCGCGAGCAGCGCGGCGGCATTCGCTGGCTTCATGCTGCCCCCGTAGAGTAGTTCGACGTCGGTGCCCGTGCTGCCGAAGCGCTCGGTCATCCAGGCGCGGAGGGCCGCGTGCATCGCCTGAGCGTCGTCCGGGGACGCCGTCCGCCCCGTGCCGATGGCCCACACGGGCTCGTAGGCCACCACGACGGCGTCGGACGCGGGCAGGTCGTCCACGTCCCCGAACGCCCCCGTCAGTTGCTGCAGCACGACCGCCTCGGCGTTGCCCGCCTCGCGCTCGTCGAGCGTCTCGCCGACACAGACGATGGGCACGAGCTCGTGGGCCAGGGCCTGCTTCACCTTGCGGCCGACGGCAGCGTCGGTCTCGCCGAAGTACTGCCGCCGCTCGGAGTGCCCGAGGATCACAAACACGCACCCTACCGAGGTCAGCATCGACGCGGACGACTCGCCCGTGTAGGCCCCGCTGTCCGCCTCGTGCATGGTCTGGGCGCCGAGCAGCACGTCCGACTCGCCGAGCGCGTCGAGGACGGCCAGCAGGAGCGGTGCAGGGGGACAGACCGCCACGTCGACGCCCTCGACGGGCTCCCCGACCGCCTCTGCGACGGCTGCTGCGAGCGCATGCGCGCCCTCGAAGTCGGTGTTCATCTTCCAGTTTCCAGCAACGAGCATGGCGAGAGGTCCAGGTAGGCGGGGTGAGAAAGAGAGAGACGGTGCAGAATACCACGCGCAGCCGCTACCTGGTCATCCTACCCAGTCGCGCGGACGCTTTTCATACTCAGTCGGTCTGCCGCCCAGTCAGCCGCCCAGCCCAGCCCGTGGTCCTCGGTCCCCGTAGTCCTTGGTCAGCGCATGCTGACGGCCTCGGCTGGTTCGATGCGGGCGGCCCGGACGGCCGGGTAGACCGAGGCACAGATGCAGAGCACGAGCGCCACCGCCACAATGCTCGCCACGTCGAGCGCCTGGATGTTTACCGGGTAGGCGTCGATGATGAACGACTCGGCCCCGGCGAGCTTGACGAGGCCAAACTGCTGCTGCGCCCACGCGATGCCGAGCCCAAGCACAAGGCCTAGCCCCGCGCCCAGCCCGCCTACGAGGAGTCCCTCGATCAGGAAGATTCGCCGGATGTCGCGCCGCGACGCCCCCATCGCTTGGAGCGCCCCGAGGTCGCGCCGCTTCTCGATGACGATCATCGTGAGGCTCCCGACGATGTTGAACGCAGCCACGACGATGATGAGCGCCAGGATGAGCGATGCGCCCCATTTTTCCAGCCGCATGACGCTGTAGAGCGACTGCTGGAGATCGTACCACGTCTGCACCGTGTAGCGGGTGCCGAGTTGCGCCTGGAGGGTGCGCTTGAGGTCGGCGGCGCGG
>JBCDFF010000054.1:0-16085 GCA_039178415.1 Bacteroidota bacterium | reverse complement strand
GGTCATGCCGTCGTAGAGCGGATAGGTCCCCGGATCGCGCACGCGCCCGACAATGCGCACCTCACGCTCGACTTCGAGGTCGGCGCGCGCATAGACCCGCACCACATCGCCGGGGCGCAGCACCAGATTGTGTTGGGGATCGTCTGCCAGGGCCGCCGTGAGATCGATGCGGACGATTGCGCGGTCGAGGTCCTCACGGAAGCGGAGGAGTTCGGCGCGGGCTTGGTAGGCGTCGCCGCGCAGCCCGTCGGCCTCGTCGATGAGATCTCGGACCGTGCGCACGGTTTGGCCCAGTTCGTAGCGCCCGGGCTGAAACACGGCGCCTTCGATGGACGCGGCAGGCACCGAGGCACGGCTCGCCAAGGCCTCCGCTTCAAGGATCGAGAAGATGCGCACGCGGTCGCCGTCGGCGAGCGTCACCGCGAGCGTGCCGCGGAGCACCTCCACGAGCGAGAGGTCTCGCACCGTCCGGGCGATCGACGGGTCGCGGCGCTCGACAAACGGCACGATGCGGTCGATCTGGAACCGGGCCGCGTAGGCGTCGGCTTCGAGCCCGCCCGCGAAGTCGAGCAGCGTAGCCACGTTCTCTTCGGCGTTCCGCATCTCGTAGAACGCGGAGCGGCGGACGGCCCCCTCGATCCCAACCGTGGTGCCGCGAGGCGGGACGAAGACGCGGTCGCCGTTCTGGAGCCGCACGGGCTGCGAGTCGCGGCCTTCGAGCAGGTAGTCGTAGGCGTCGACGGTGGCGATGGTCTGGCCGTTGCGCACGACGCGGATGCGCCGGAGCGACCCGTCGAGCGTGGGGCCTCCGACGAGGTAAAGCGCGTTGAACACGGAGGTGCCGCTCGGTACGGTGTAGCCTCCTGGGCGCCGGACGGCTCCCGTGACAAACACCTGCACCGCCTGGAGCCGACGCAGCGTCAGATCCATGAAGGTCGAAGCGGGGTTGGTGAGCAGCCCCGCGTAGCTTCGGCCGAGGACGCCGCGCAGGCGCTCCCGCAACTGGCCGATGGGCTGGCCTGCCGCCGTGTACTGCCCCACCGTCGGGATGAAGACCCGTCCTTCGGGGTCTACGGTGAGGTCGAGTTGGAATTCGGCGTCGCCCGTGACGGTCAGGCGCAGCTCGTCACCGGGCCCCACGACGTAGCCATCGTCTGCGACCGGAATTGTCACGAGCGGCTGCGCCGTTGAGTCGGCCAAGCGGAAGGTGTCGTAGCCGAAGTAGTCCAGCGCCCCCTCGCCGACCTCGTTCGTGACGGCGTCTTCAGCCTGTGGGACGCGCAGCGTGTCCGGCTGCAGCACGATGGGCTCACCGCTGGGCCCAACGACCTCGCTCTGGCCGGCGTCTCGCTCCTGCGCGAGCAGGATCAGGCGGAGCAGGTCCTCGATGTCCTCCTCCGGTAGGCCGAGCGCGCGCGCCTGCCGCGCGGCAATGTCGGGATCGCTCAGGTCGATGCCGAGGCTTTCGGCGTTGCGCAGCGCCTGGTCGAGCGTCAGGCCGCGCTCGGAGAGTTCGGTCTGCAACGAGGCCGGCAGGTCCCCGGCTTCGAGCGTGTCCGGAAGCGCGGGCGTCTGAGCGACCGCGTCCGCAGGCGCGCCGAGCACCCCGATGAGCAGGGCACTCAGCACGAGCGCACCCAGACAACTACGGCGGCGAACACGGCGCGTCAAGACGCGCTGACGCTGCGTCAGGACGCGATGCAACATGACACGATGCAACGGGGCGTGGTGCATGAAGAGACAGCCAGCGGGCGGATGGTGGGGGACCGCGTCTTCGAAGGCCGAGGCGGAGCACGCGTATGATGCAGCCGCTGACCGGTCGAACGGGCGGAATCTAGCGCATCGCGCGCGAATCTGCGCGAATCCGCAGCCAAGATGCCCCGAGGAGCCCCCTGTAGAGCGAGAATCTGGGCGTGCGCGGCTATTTTCCCGTGCTCTCCCCCCCGAGGGCCCCACCTGCCTCTTCCTCCCGCCTGCCGGACTTCACCGGCACTGACGTTCCTCACGAGCCACGGCATGTTGCATCGACCGACCGTACGTGCCCTGTGCGCTGCGCTGCTTCTCGGCCTCTCGTCTGCCCCCGCAGCCACCGCGCAGCTCTACGCAGGCCTCGCCGGCGGCTATGCGCGCCTCGACGACGTACCGCGCTACGGCACGGGCATCGCGTTCTACATCCCGGCCTTCGAGCACGCGCTCGACGTTGTGCCCAGCTTCGAGCTGTACTACCGCAAATGGAACGCACGGCCTACCGATGTCGGCACGGTGTGGTCGGCGGGCCTGGAGACGCGGCTCAACCTGCCCCCCGTGGTCCGGCTGGTGCGCCCGTACGCGGGCCTCGGCCTTACGCTGACCGGGGTGGACGGCGACACGCGTCTCGGCCTCAAGCTGGTCACGGGCACCTACGTGCGGCTCTTCGTGCGCGACGTGTACCCCTTCGTTCAGATTGCCTACCGGGTCACCGAGGAGTTTGAGACCATCAACCTGCTCGACGCGGTGTTCGTGCAGGGCGTCGTACGGTTTGCGCTGTTCTGAGCCGCGCCAGTGCCCGGAGGCACGCGGTACCCAGCGGCTAGGCTCCAGCCCACGCGCGGGCTCGGTCGTGCAGCACGGCGAGCCTCGCCCAATGAGCCTGGAGCGCAGCCTCGCCCGCTCCAGAGAGTGCTAGGAAGGTGAGCGTCCGCCCCCGCCCCGTCCGCTTTTCGCTCGCGACGTAGCCGGCCGCTTCGAGTTTGCTGAGGTGACTGGCGAGGTTGCCCTTGGACAGCCCTGTGAGGCGCCGGAGGTAGACGAAATCGGCCCGCTGGCACGCCGACAGCGCGGCCAGGATGGCGAGGCGGGCGGGCTCGTGAACGAGGCGGTCGAGCGCCGCGATCTCAGCAAAGGGCGCAGCCTCGGGCGCCCCGACGGATTCAGGCATCTTGCTCCCCCACGATCGAACCTTCGGCACCAGAAACCCGCGCTTCCGCTGCTGGCGTGTCCATGGTTGGCGGGCCAAGCGCACGGACCAGTTCACGGTGGTCGAGCACACCGAGCACGAGCAGGAGTCCCCCCCCTCCAAACATGGAGAGCAGCGTCAACGATGCCGTGGCGTCTGCCGAGGCAGGAACGTAGAAACTCGCTGCGAGCACGAGGCCCCCAGCCGCAGCGTAGTGCATCCGAAGACCCGCGCGCGGACGCCAATGAAACAGCAACCCCACGCCGAGGAGCACCAAGACCGGGTTCACCGGGGGATTGCCAAAGCCGAGCCACAACAGGGCGACCGGGAATAGCGCGACATAGCCAACGGCACCGAGTACGCCATGCAGACGGCTCGCCTGTTCGACGATGCCGTAGTGCTCGTCGTACCACCGCGCGATGCGCCGCTCGGCGAACGCTGCCACGGCCAACGCAGCGAGCGTGGCGAGCCCGAAGGCGACGTCTCCGATTTGGACAGGCACCCCGAGCGCGCCCAGCGCCCCCGGAAGTCCCCACGCGAAGAAAAAGACGGCCATAGGGACGATGCGGAGGCCTTGCAGCCCTCTGAAGAGCCGCGTCACCTCGGCGAGGTGGGCCGGGGAGCGGCGTATGGAAGCGGACACGATGGGGTCTCATTAGGTTTGTGACACAAACTCTATCACAAGTATAGACCCATGCTTATAAGTTTGCAACACAAACCAAACGGTATTTTTCAGTCTGTCTGCTCCGCTCCCTGCGCGCTACGGGCTCGCCCCGAGGTGCTCAGCCAGGAACGCTGTTGTCATCGACCAGGCCTCCTCGGCCGCCTCGGCCTGATAGCGATCGCCAGACGGATTCGCGAACGCGTGATCGGCCCCGTCGAAGATGCGGATGGTGTGAGGCACCCCGACCTCGTCGAGCGCGGCGTCGAAGGCACGGGCGCTCTCGGCGGGAATGCCCTGATCGTCCGCGCCGAACAAGCCTAGGATGGGCATGTCGAGCGCCGCGAGAGCCGTGGCGTCGGTTTCGACGCGCCCGTAGTAGATGACGGCGGCGTCGATCTCGTCGGGCAGTGCCAGGGCCGTGCGTAGCGACCACGCCCCGCCAAAGCACCAGCCGAGGACGCCAAGCCGGGGTGCCCCCTGTGCACGGAGGTAGTCCGCCGCACTCGCCAGGTTGGCCACCACGGAGTCGGGATGACTCATGGCCTCCGTCATCAGCGCTCGCGCACCGTCCGGAGTCTCAGCCGCCTGCCCCTCGTACAGATCGACCGCCAGCACGCGGTACCCTGCGCGGGCCAACCGCCGGGCCTGTCCGAGCACGTTGTCATTCAGCCCCCACCACTCGTGGATCACGAGGAGCCCGGGCAGATCGGCGGCGGCGGCCTCGGGATACGCGACGTATCCGGTGTGCCCATCATGGTAGGCCACGCGCGCGGTCACGAGTCCCTCGCTGTCGGCGGCCGGAGCACCTGAGGGGGCTGCCGAGTCGTCCGCGTGCTCGGCGGCCATGCTGTCCACGTAGGCGGCATCGTCGCTGTTGAGTGCTGGCGAGGACGACGCGGCGGGATCGCCGCAGGCTGCGAGTCCGAACATGGCAAAAAGAAGACCGTAGAGACAAAACGTGTGGAGACGCATGGCAGCACCCTGGTGTGACGCACGTGAGCGTGGTTAACCTAGGGGCTGGTGCCGAACCTATGCTCGCGGTTCGCTCGATTTTTTTCGACGGTGCTCATGGATGCCCTCGCCTTTTCCTACCGCGCCGAGTTAGGCCGCAAAGCGCTTCACATCGGCGCGCTGCTGATGCCGCTCGGGCTGCTCGCGGTGGGACGCCCGGTTGCATTGTGGGTATTCGTGCCGCTCGCCGTGTTGGCGCTCGCCTGCGACGTGCTTCGCACCCGCTCGGCGGGCTTCCATGCCTTCATTCAGTGGGTCTTCGGCGGCATCATGCGCCCGCACGAGCAGCCCGGGATGCACGGCCCGATCGTCTTCAACGGGGCGACGTGGATGATGACGGCGATGGCCCTCACCACGGTGCTCTACCCTGAGCCGGTCGCCGCAGCGGCGATGGCGATGCTCATGCTGGGCGATGGAGCCGCCGCACTGATCGGACGGCGCTACGGGCGGCACCGGTGGCCCGCCTCCCCCAAGTCGGTTGAGGGCTCGGCGGCGTTTGCAGTGACGGCCGCGCTGGTCGTGCTCCCGCTCGCGCTCGTGCCCCTCTCCTGGTTTGCCTTCCCCGGCACGCCCCTCGACGCGGTCACCGTACCCGGCCTGACGCTCCGCCAGGTCGCCGTTGGTGCCGTCGTGGCTGCTGCCATCGAGGCCGTGCCGATCCCACTCAACGACAACGTGCGGGTCCCTTTGATCGCGGGTGCCGCGATGTGGCTGGTCGGATGAGTGCCATGCGCCGGTGGCCGCGTCCCCTCCGCTTCGAGCCCGATTCTAGTACGACGAGCCTCACCCCTTCCGCCCACTCCCTTCGTTATGCACCTGCTTCTCGTTGGTGGCGGGCACGCGAGCTTGCCGCTCTTGACCGCCGCCGGGCAGCTTGTCCGACGCGGAATGCGCGTCACGCTGCTCAACGATGCGCGGCACCTGTGGTACTCCGGCATGGTGCCCGAGCATCTCGGCGGCGTCTACGAGCGGGACCAGGTGACGATTGACCTAGCCCGGCTGTGCGACGAGCATGGTGTCCACTTCGTCGAGGAGTGCGTCGTCGGTCTCGACGCAGCGGCACAGACGTTCACGACCGAGACTGGCCAGACGTTTGGCTGCGATCTTGCAGCGGTCGATATCGGCGCGGTGAACCCGAACCGCCCTGCAGCGGGCGTGGCTATCCCGACGAAGCCCCTGCATCGGATCACCGACCTGGCGGCCCTGCTCGACGCCGTCGAGGCTCGGGCTCCAACACCGCGTCGCGCGCAGCACCTCGTGATTGTCGGCGGCGGGGCGGCGGGCGTGGAGGTCGCGCTCAACGTCACCGCACGGCTGCCCATATCCCGGTTGCGCGTGTCGCTCGTCGAGCCCTCGCACCGGCTGATGGGCACGATGCCCGCAGGGGCGGCAGCGTACAGCCGACGCCTGCTCACCGAGCGGGGCGTGCAGTTGCGCTTCGGCCACCGCGTCGCGACGGTGGCGGCTAGCGGGGTGGCGCTCTCGAACGGCGCTGAGATCGAGGCGGATGCCGTGCTCTGGGCAGCGGGGTCGGTCGGCTCGCCCCTCTTCGCTGAGGCGGGACTCCCCACGGACGCCCGCGGCTTCCTACGCGTAAACGCCCACCTCCAGTGCGAGGCCGCGCCCTGGCTCTTCGCCGCAGGCGATTGTGCGGTGATCAAGGGGGCGGAGCACCTCGCCCGGGTCGGCGTGCACGCCGTCAAGCAGGGCCCGACGCTGCGCTCGAACGTGCTGCGCATCGCTCGGGCAGCGGTGGCTGGCCACCGCCTCGCCTCGTTGCGCCTGGACCGCTTCCGGCCCTACCCGGTGGTTCCGCTCATCCTCTCTACCGGCACCCGCGCAGGGCTTATGGTTGTCGGTGCCCGCTGGCAGGCGAGTCCCGCGATGCTCCGGCTCAAGCATGCCGTCGACCGTCGTTGGATCCGCCGCTACCACCCCCAGGATCGCTTCAGCGGCCTGTTCGACGCCGCACACGCGTGAGCGTCAGAACGACACGAGGAGCCCGGCGCTCGTCGGTCCTACATGGAGCGTGGCCTGCTCGGCGAGCGCGCCCCACCGGCCACGAGTGTCGAGCCAGGCGATGCCGTCGAGGACGAACAGGCCGAGCCCTTGGAGGATGAGCGCCGCGCCGTGCCCGCGCAGGCTGAGGTTGTTGTCGACGCCGCGGTAGCTCACCGCGACGAGCGTCGTGCCGACGGCGCTGTAGGCGACGTTGAGGCCGAGGTTGAGCAGGAGGATATCGGCGTAGTTGTTCTCGGCCCGGAGCGCCTCCGTCCAGGTGGCTGCCGGGTCAGGCCCGCCCGAGAGCAGCCCGATGGTGGCGATGCCCACATTGATCGTGCCCCACGCAGCGAGCTGCACGCCCGCCCCGAAGCGCCCGGGCTGCTCGCTCCGGCTCGACGCGAGCAGCAGCGCCAGCCCGCCGAGCGCGTTCGCGCCGCCCCACGCACCGACGCGCCAGAGGTGCGCCCGCTGCGCTGCGTGCAACGCATCGGTGTAGGCATCAGGCCCGTCGAGGGGCGCCTCTTGGGCGGCGGCCTGCGGTGCGAGCACCAGGAGGGCACCCAGCAGCGCCAGGCAGAGATGGGGCACAATCGGCGTGGGTCGGACGTTCATGGGTCGAAGGCTTCTGGATCAGCGGCACTTCCCTGCGACGACGCAGCCTACGCGTCCGATCCCACCGCTCTCCCACCGTGATGCAATCGAACCTCTTTGGGCGGCTCCTGCTGCTCTTTCTTATCGTCCCCATCGTCGAGCTCTTCCTGCTCGTGTGGCTCGGCGACCGCATCGGCCTCGGCCCGACGCTCTTGCTCATCGTCGTGACGGCGCTGCTGGGCTCGTTCCTGGCGCAGCGCGAGGGCCTCGCGGCCTGGCGCCGCTTTCAGGCGCGCGTCGCCGAAGGAGGCCTCCCGGGCAAGGAACTGTCGGACGGCCTCATCATCCTGGTGGCGGGCGCGCTGCTGCTCACGCCGGGCGTGCTGACCGACGTGGTCGGCTTCCTCGGGCTGCTGCCGCCGACGCGGGCGCTGCTGCGCCGCAGCGTGGCTGCGCGTTTCAACAAGTCCGTCAAGGCAGGCCGTGCCCAGTTCGTCGCGTTCGGCCCGGGCATGCCCCCCGGGTTTGACCCTACGAGCTTTGGCCGGGCCGGCGCGCCTCCCTTCGGGCGCGGGCCGCAGCAGGCCCCGCGCGAAGCCGAGCCCGCATGGCGCGGCCAGCCCACCTCGGCGGCGGACCCGGCGTCCACCACAGAGTCCCCCGACTTCATCGAGGACGCGACGATTCTCGACGAGACGCGGGAGGGGCGAGACGCGTGAGCAACGGGTCTGCCCTGCATCCCGCGCTTGTTGAGGAGGCGTCCCGGACGGTTTCGGCCTCGCGCCTGGAACGTAGGGGCTCCCCTGGCACCCGCGCACGGTCTCGCCGTACGCTCCGGAATGGCACGAGGCTGGCAGCGTGAGCACGGCGGCGTGGGCACCTTGCGGTCCTCGCTCACGAACCCAGGCCCTCATGTCTGCCGCTCCTGCTCTCGCCGCCCTGGATATCGCTGACGACGCCAGCCAGGCCCTCGTCACCGCCGCCGACTACGCCGAGCGCTCCGGGCGCGACCTGCACATCCTCAACGCGCGTGCCTCGATGCCGACGTACGTGCCGAAGTCGGACCCGGACGCGGGCTTCCGCGCGATGGTCGAGGTGAAAGTGGACCAGGCGCTCGGCCCGGGCGCGTGCGCCCAGCTTCAGCCGACCATCCACGTCGTTCACGGTGATGCCCCCGCCCACGCGACGATCACGCTCGCCGACGAAATCGGACCGGCCCTCGTGGTGCTCGGCACGCACGGGCGCCGCGGCTATCAGCGGTTTGCCCACGGGAGCGTAGCCGAGGAGGTCATCCGGAAGGCCCCGTGCCCCGTGCTGACCGTACCGAACGGGGCAGAGCGCCTCAGTCCGAGCCCCGATCACCCGGTGCTGATCCCGACCGACCTCTCCGCGCACAGCGCCGCCGCCTTGCGCGCTGGCTCCGCACTCGCGGCTCGCTTCGGAGCCCCGGTGCTCGTCCTGCACACGGTGCCGCCGTCGGGGTTTGGAGCCGGGCGCTACGTCATCGCCGGACGCCCGCAGTCGTCCATCTCGGAAGCGACACGCGAGGCGGTCCGTGTACACCTGATCGAGGCGGGCGTCGCTGCGCACGAGGTGCTCATCGAACCTGGTTTTCCAGACGAGGTCATCGACCGGGTGGCGGAGGAGCGGCAAGTCGGCTGCATCGCGATGGGCACGCACGGGCGTCGCGGCATCGAATACGCCGTCGTGGGCAGCATCACCGAGTCGGTCCTCCGCCGGGCTGCCTGCCCTGTGCTCGCGGTGCGGGCGTGAGGTGCGTGGGCGTGCGATCAGGCACGCACCTCGTCGCGCTCCGGCACGATGAACCGAAGGATCGACGCCGGTTCTATGCGTTGCACTCCGCGTTTTCGGTGTGCCGGACGAGGGTGCTGAGCCGGCTAGAGGCGAGCGTCTGAGCATCCACGTAGAGGTCCACTTGTGCACCACTGCCGATTCGCCTAGCTTCGCGGTGTTTACTTTTCGCTACAGGTGCTCGATTTGCGGTTCTCTCTCGGTCTCACTCTCCTTTTCCTCACGGCTCTATTGGCAGGGTGTGACTCGACTTCAGTCGCCGACCCAGCGCCTGTAGACCCGCCCCCCGCGCCGACCAACCCGCCGGCACCGTCGTCCAGCATCCGTCTGCTGAGCCCGCTTCCGGATACGTCGATGTATCCGTATGACGCGGACATCCTCCTGGATCTTCGGGACTACTATGTCTCTGACCAGGGCCTCCCACTATCCTTCCGGGCCCCCGCCCGGTCTGGCATCACAAGCCGGATTAGCAACGACACCCTCCGCCTTCGTCCGCACGAGATCAGGCAGCACCGAGTCGCAGTGGTGGCCACAGACAGCCTAGGAGCAAGTCGAACGGACACCCTCTCTCTCGAAGCCCTAGCGCACCCGCTCGCCGGCACGTACGAGCTAGTTAGCGTGAACGACGGCCAGGACGCCCTGCCGTACAACGTGGGTGGTCACAGGCCAGGGGGGATGCCCGAGTACGTCTGGCTGATGGAAGGGACGCTTCGGATCGACCCGCTGGGCAAGGTTGTAGGCGGAAGCACCTACCAGAGCTCTAGCTCCTCCGCAGAGCCTCCCGCGCTCGGAGGAGGCAACACCTCGTCGACTGAAGGCCTGTTCACGGGGCCTGCTGAATTCCTCTTTGAGGGGCGACCGACGCCATATCGGGCATCGCTCTCAGGCAACGTGCTATCGGTCGTCTACCTTGGCAACAACAAGGCGAATCAGTACGTCCGCACGGGGATCTGGCCCGCCCTCACGCCTTAGATGCCGTCATAGGTCGGCGCGCACGCGCAACCGGTCGCTCTCGTCGGACAGGTTCGGCTCGCCGAGTTGGCCCTCGGACGCGGCCACGACGGTCGCCACGGTGGCATCGCCGGTGATGTTGACGACGGTGCGCACCATGTCGAGGATGCGGTCGACGCCGAGGATCAGGGCGATGCCCGCCGCTGGCACACCGACGGCCTCCAGGATGATGACGAGCATGATGATGCCAGCGCCCGGCACCGCGGCCGTGCCGATGGAGGCGAGCACGGCGGTGAGCACGATGGTGAGCTGTGCCGAGAGCGCGAGGTCCATCCCGATCGCCTGCGCGATGAACACCGCCGCGACGGCCTGGTAGAGCGCCGTCCCGTCCATGTTGATCGTGGCCCCGAGCGGGAGCACGAAGCTCGACACCTCCTCGCTCACGCCGAGCTTCTCTTCGACACGCTCCATCGTCACCGGCAGCGTCGCGCCCGACGAGGACGTGGAGAAGGCCACGAGTTGGGCGGGGCCGATGCCCTGGAAGAACGTCCAGATCTGCATCGGCGAGAGCGTCTTGAGGAGCGTCATGTACGTCACCGCGACGTGGATGCCGAGGCCGAGCAGCACGGTCAGGCAGTACACGCCGAGCGCCCCGACGAGCCGCAGGATGCGCGACGGGTCGTCGCCCGCGACTTCGGTGATGGCGCTCGCGAGCAGCGCGAACACCCCGACCGGCGCGAGCAGCATGATCACGTCCACGAGCCGGATCACGACGTCGTTGAGCCCCTCGACCACGCGCAGCACCGGCTCGGCCTTCTCGCGTGGAATCTGGATCAGGCCGATGCCGATCAGCAGCGCCATGAAGACGACCTGGAGCATGTTGCCGTTGTTGCCCACCGCCGCGAAGAAGTTTTGCGGCACGATGTCCACGAGGAACTGGAGCGGCCCCCGCTGCTGGGCCGCCTCGGCGCGGTCCATCCGCGACTGTGCGTCGCCGCCGTAGGCGTCGGCGAGTTCCTGCTGCATCGCCTCCGGGACGTAGTCGCCTGGCTGGAGCAGGTTCACGGCCAGGAGGCCGATGGTGACCGCCACGGCTGTCGTCGCGAGGTAGATCCCGATGGTCTTGCCGCCGATGCGCGAGAGCTTGCGCAGGTCGGAGAGGCTCGCCACACCGAGGATGAGCGAGACGAGCACCAGGGGCACCGCAATCAGCTTCAGCCCGTTGAGGAAGATGGTGCCCCACGGGGCGACCCAGTGGTCCACGAACCCGCCCCAGCCGTTCACGGCCGCGACGACGCCGTAGATCAGCCCGAGGATGAGGCCGAGGATGATCTGCCAGTGGAGCTTGCGATACCAGGCCATGCGTGGTGGATGCTGTGGGGAGTGACTGCGTGTGCGAACGGGGAACGCGCCTGCGGCGAAGGTACGTGCACGCCGCCTTCGAACAGCACGGCCTTCGAACAGCACGGCCTTCGAACAGCACGGCGCCTGGGCTAGACGACCCGGACAGCCGATGTCATACGAGCAGGCTCGCTGCGGCCACGAGCGCAGCCCCCGCGAGCGTGCCCGCCAGGTTGACGCGGTCGTTGGTCACCCACGTCCATCCGCGCACGAGCGGGTTGGACACGCGGCTCTCGTCCACGTCAGAGGCCGCGCGTTCGGTGAGCGCTTGCGTGCGTACGTCGCGGTAGAGCGCCTGCGCGGTCGCGCCGAGGGCGCTATCGAGGAGCGACGCCGTGACGCCACCGAGCACCACCACGGCGAAGGCCGTGCCGCTACCCAACTCGGCCAGCCGCTCAGCCGCCACGAACGGCAAGGGCGCGAAGACGGTCGCTGCTCCGGCCAGCGCGCCGAGCGTCCCTGCGATCGATACGCCACCCGAGGCCCCCGGCGCAACGGGCTGCCACGTCCACACGGAGCGCGTGGCTCCACGCACCCACGTGCCAATCTCGGTCGCCCACGTGTCGGCCGCGGCGGCCGCGAACGCGCCCACGAAGCCCCAGTACAGCCAGGACTGCGGCGCGGCGACGTACACGAGCAGCAGCACCCACGCCACGCCGCCGTTGGCGTAGACCTGCCCCGCGTCCCGGCGGCTCCCCTTCTCGGCCTGCACCGCCGACGCCTTGCGCCGCCTGCCCAGCTTCGAGAGCAGACTCGACAGGACAAAGAAGGCGAAGCCCGGCAGCGCCCAGTCCCAACCGCCCAGGCCGACAACGGAAAACGCGAGGAGGCTCGCCGCGAGCGTCCCGCCCAGGTCGAGGAACCGCAATCCGTAGGACAACGCGCCGAACGCCGCCGCCCAACCGAGCGCCACCAGCAAGGCCCCCAGCGCGCCGGGGTCGCCGTGCAACACCAGCAGCGGCGCAATCACCGCCACCACGATCGTGAGGTTGTCCCAGCCCTCGCCGCCGATGAGTTCGGCGCTTGCAGCGAGCACGGCCACGAGCAGCGCCACGACGACGTACTCGCCCTGGGTGTAGCCGAACGGCTCGAGCGACAGCAGGGCGGACCCCGTCAGCAGGACCGCCGCCACAAAAAACCCGCTCGTCCCGGCGAGGGATTTCGTGTTGCGTCCCACCTTGAACCGCCCCGGCTTCGGGATCGTCTCGCCCGTGAGCGAGGCGACAGGGTCGGCGAGCCCCAGCACCAGGAAGGCCGTCTGCAGTGCGAAGACGCGAGTCGAGTCAAGCGTCCAGCACGACCACAGCGCGACGAGGAGCGCGACGGGAAACACGACCGTCCCGAGGCTCCGCCGCTCGATGGCGTGCATGCCGCGAAACACGCCGCGCGGGATGGCCCACAGGTTCACGCCGATGAAGCCCGACGCGAGGAAGTAGATCCAGAACGGGTCGTCGAAGAGGAACGGGCAGCCGGCCACCGCAAGGCCCGTCCAGGCATGCACGAACCGCCGTGAGGCCTCGCCTGGCCAGCCTCGCGCCTGCAGCGCCTCGCCGATGCCGACACCGACGAGCAGCACCCCGCCGAACACCCAGAACCACCCGAAGTCACTGATTGCCGCCATGCGTGGAAGCTACCGACGCTGTCCCTCACCGCGCCGTCGCTGCCGTCCCCACTACCACAGCATCTCAAAGGGGACGCGCAGTGCGACTTCGAACGTCGCGCGAGCGGAACGACGGCTAAACCCAAGGTCCTCAAGCGGGCGCACCCATACCCGTCGCCAGCGCACCTGCACGAGCTCTGACCCCAGTCCGACCAACACGCCGGGCTCAGCGATCCACCCGGCTATCGGCAACCCCTCCAATTCCGGGTCACGGCTCAGCACATCGAGGTCGTAGTCGAGGTACGCCATTCTGGTTGTGAGGCCTAGTTGCGACCGGAACCCGCTGCTATCCCGGTGCTCGAATACCAGCGTGACGGCTCCATAGTGCGATGAGAACGTGCCGCTCTCATTGACGAAGCGTTCATCGTCTCCGGAAACAGCGACCTCGGTGCCTTGCGTCTCGCTCTCGCCCGAGCCGTAGCCCCCGCTCACTTCTATCCATGCGCGTACCTCTTCCGACACCGGAACTGCGTAGCTCAGTCCACCCCCAACGTACCGGCCCGTGTGTCGACGAAACGCCGTGCCATCGCCGTCTTCGCTCTCCAGTAGCCCATAACCATACAGGCCGTAGGGCGCGCGGACGAGCACCGACCCTGACAGCGTACCTGTCGGAGGGACGTGCACGTCGGCAGCCACGCCGGGGCCGTCCATCGCCACGACCGGATGCATCGTTGGGGCGTAGATGGGTGGTGGGACGCAGCCAGACCCCTGGATCAGTACGACGGCAGTGAGCAGGGGAAGGACGACTCTCATCGGTCAGAATTGGAGGCGCACGCTCGCTACTGGCGTGAGCGTGCCCTCAGCGTCGGGACGCAGTGCGAGGTTGCTGTCGAGGCGCAGGTTGTGGACCCGCGCTGTCAGCATCGCATCGAACGCGCTCAGCACGTGGTTGACCACGATCACGGCCGATACGCGAGACGCGCGCCGCAGCAGACCGTTGGCCTCGCCGTGGTCGTCGGCGTAGGCGCGGAACTGCGCGGTCGTCCCTGCGGCTTCGTCGGGAAGCGTGCCGTCGGGGTAGGCCGCTGCGAAGTCTTCCCAGCCCGGATTGAACTGGGCGTACTTGCCGATGAGCTCGTAGTACTGCTGCGAGCCGTAGAGCGGCAACTGGTGCGAGAAGGCGACGCCGTTGGAGGCCACGCTCTCGTCTTCGGCAGCGCGAATCGCCGCTACGAGCGCCCGCACGGCCTCCTCGTCGCGTGCGTTCCACGCGCCGGGCGCCTGAAAGTCGACTCTGGCGGCGGCCTGGAGGGCCGCGTCAAGGGCGGCGGGATCGCCCTGGTAGCCGTCGTAGCTCACCAGCCAGCTTCCGTAGCGATGCGGGCTCCAGCGCGCATGCGCCTCGGCCTGGTAGGCGTCGCGCCCGTCAACGCCCTGGCCGCGCCACGACACGTAGCCGGTCCACAGCGCCACTTCGAGGCTTGCGTAGACGGCAGCCCGGACCCAACTTCGGTTGTAGGCTTGGCCGGCGCCCGGCACCGCTGCGGACAACACCGCTGCGAGCGGTACGCTGCGCCGCGCCCCGGGCGTTTCTTCCCACGCCCATCCGAGCGAGGGTACGCCTTGAGCGTCGGCGGCCGTGAGGGGACCAGAGGCGAGCGCCCCGTATGCGAGGTCGCCGTACGCGAGGCCACCGTACACAAGGTCGCCGTGTAGGAAGCCAGTGACGCGCACCGAGTCGGGCGACGAGGCCAGGACCCCGAGCGGAGCCAACGCGAGGAGAACGACGAACCAGCGCAGCATGAAGGCGAAGCGATACACGGGGAGGGAGCGTCAAGTATACCCGCACGCGTCTCGCCTGTCTAGCCCCTTTGCCCTACCACTGCACGTCGGTGCCCTCGCCAAGCGCCACCAGCCGAGGGCCACCAGCCGAACGCCTACTGGTTGTACGCGTCGGCGGCATTCGACGGCAGTTCGGCCCCACCGACCTCTTCGAGGATCGTCTCGTCGAGGTCGCAGACGTGGATGCGGCCGTCGGGGTAGCTCGCGTCGCCGCCGTTGAGGAAGGACTCGGCGAGCGTACGGCTGTACTCCTCGGCGCGCGACTGGCGCAGGTGGGCGAAGTCGGGGAAGTCGTCGTCGTTGCAGGCGAAGCCGGGCGTGCGGACGTAGCGGAGCGCGTTCGCCTGGCGGTACTCCGTGAACACCTCGGTGCTCTGGAGCAGCGCCGCCGAGCCGAAGCGGATGATGCCGTACGACCCCATCGGCACGTCGAAGAAGACAACGTCGCCGCCCTCGGCCCGCACGAGCTCGACGATGCTGGCCGCGGCCGTGCGGTTCCAGTCGTCGACGGGCTCTTCGAGTTCCTCGGCCTGGCGCGTCTCGAAGCGGACGATGTTGCGGGTGATATCGATGCCCTCGTCGTCGCAGCGGACGCCGCCGTCGGTGCTCATGTCGGCCTCAGCGCAGTCCTCGTCCTTCGTCTCTGTCGCGCCCTTGCTGGCCCCGAAGGCGCGGTTGAGCGCCGCCTCGAACTTGTTGGTGAGCGCGTCCCAGTAGCGCGTCGACATGAAGAGCGCCGAGCCGATGGCGGCCACCTTCGTCTCTTTGGTGTCGGTCGAGGAGAAGACGTAGCGCGGGAGGTCGCCCACGCGCATCGGCGGGCCGAGCAGCTCGGGCCACGACTCCTTCGCCCACTCGCCGTCCCACGTGTTTGTCTGCGCGAGGCCCATCGGCGACTCGATCATGACGGTCGTGCCTTCGAGCGAGCCGGGGTAGTCGGCGGCGAGGTTGCGGAGGTGGAAGTAGTGCTCCACGAGCGTCGAGTAGCCCTTGCCCTGGTCGATCGCCATTGGACGCGTGCCCGTGCGCTCCTCGACGACATCGGCGAAGGCCTGCGGCTCGACCGCCGCCGCCACGCGCGACGACCCGACGAAGAGGTAATCGATCTGCCGGTCGTTCGACGCGGCCATCCGGGTTGGGTGGTAGAAGTCGACGTGCTTCTCCTGGCCCTTGAACTTGTCGGCCGCCACTACGCGAATCCCAAACTCCATCACCACGACGGGGATGAGGATGAAGAGCAGCCCCCGTAGCATGATGCGCGCAAAGTCGCGGCC
>JBCDFF010000053.1:0-16096 GCA_039178415.1 Bacteroidota bacterium | reverse complement strand
GGTGCGGTAGGTCGAGCCCGTGCCCACGTTGGTGCGGTCGCGCGCGGTGCCGAAGAGGGTCGCCTCGGCGAGCGCGGTGGGGGCGGCGTCGGGGAGGTGGACTTCGAGGCCGCGCTGGTCCGTGCGGAAGAGGAACGGGTTAAACGGCGCGTCGAGGACCATCGAGCCAGCCACGGGCGAGGCGAACGACACCGCCACACGGACGGTGTCGCTGGCGAGGACGGCCGACCCCGCCTCCGTGTTGACGAAGCCCGCTGCGCCGGGGACCATCGCCTTGGCGTCGTCGAAGGGGATCAGGACGGCGTTGGTGTGGCCGGCCTCGACGCCGTTGGCGGCGAGGGTGACCGTGCCGGGCTGGCGGCTGTAGGCCACGGACTGGACGTTGGAGGCGGGCACGGGCAGCTCGACGCCGAAGCCGTTCACGTAGCCCGCACCAACGGCCTGCACGTAGTAGTCAGCATCGAGGCGCACGACATCGCCCGCGGCGTTGGCGACCTCGCGGTAGCGGTAGCGAACGACGAGGTCGTTGAAGTCGTAGTCGCCGGTGCCGGGCCAGAGGTCCTCGAAGGCAAGGGCGCCGTAGACGTACTCACTCGGGGTAAAGCGCTCGAAGGCCGCATCTGGGTCGGTGGGAAAGTCGTCGAAGACGTCCGGCACGCGGTCGTTGTCCTGGTCAGCGTTGTAGTTGGGGCCGGTGGCGCACGGCAGGAAGTCGAGGTCGTTGGCCTTCGTCGGCAGCGTGGCGACCAGTTGCGCGTCGGCCGTCACCGGGTCCACCCGGTAGAGCGCCTTCGTCGCGACGAGGTAGAGATAGCCGTCCGTGCCGACGGTGCCGCCGGTCGGGTTGGCGGGCAGCGCGCCAATGAGCACGCCCTGCTTGGTGGTCGCGTCCACGTCGTCGATGCGCCAGACTTTGCTGTTGCGCGCGTAGAACACGTCGCCGTTGACCGTGATCATGACGTCGCCGCCGGTGACGCGGTCGATGTCGCGCACGGTCCAGGTCTGGAGCGTGGCACCGGTCGCCGGGTCGGTCTGCGTCATCTCCCCGTTCATGATCGTGAGGAGCGTCTCGCTCTGCGGCTCGAACGCCATCGCGTGGGAGTTCGCCGTGGGGCCGACGGTGGTGAAGACCTGCGAGTCGAGGTCGTAGCGAACGAGCTGGTAGCGGCCACCGAATTTGTCCTTGGTAGCGTAGTACATCGCCCGGTTGATCGGGTCGACGGCCATCCCGTAGGTGCCAGACGGCAGCGTAGGCAGCGTGGTGGAGGAGTACGACGCGTAGTCCACCAGGAAGTGGTCGCGGTCGCCGTTGACGGCCACGAGCGCATCGCTGCACTGCTTGGCACCGCCGTCGCTCTTGCCCGCGAAGGCATGGCTGGCCTGCCCCCCCACGACGCGCACCTCCGTTTCGGACACGTCGCCCGCCGCGTTGCGCTTCACGATGAGACGGTCCGTGGCCATCGGCACGGCGAAGGGCAGCGTGGTCTGGCCGCTCCCGTCGGCCATCGCGGCCCCGAGGTAGCGGCGCTCACCGTCCGCGCCGATGCGCCACACGTCGTAGCGGGTGGGCACGGTCGCGCCGGCCTCGGTCAGCACGAGGCCCAGCGGCTGGCTGGTGGCAAAGTCGAACGCCGGGGCTGCGGTGATGCCGCCGAGCGGACCGTCGGTGGTGGTTGGGTCGAGAGCGCTGCCCGTGTCGAGGCCAGGGTCAACGGTGTCGCATGCTGCGAAGGTGAGGGCAGCAGCTACGACAAAGGCCCAGGCGCGGAGCGTGTGAGGAGACGTGAAGCGAGGCATGGGAAGAAGCAGGTGGTCGTGCCCGGTGGTGGGCCGGGCAGGTGGTTGGTGTGCCCATCTCCCTTCCGAATACCGTTCCACCCGGTGCCAAACCAGCGCATACAAGCCGGATTCGACGATTCCGAGGGCTTGATCGCCTCCATTGGTACACCGCGTTGGCATGCGCTTCGGTTGAACGCGCGTGCCCATCCCTTTCTATCGTGTTCACTTTTGCTACAGTCTCTACATGGCGAGCAGGCCATGCGCTGCCGTGTACAATAATCATACATACCACTGAATTCCTCCAGCGCATGTCCGTCCATGCTGGGGTCCACTGGCGCACGGAGGTGGCTCGGTGCCTGTCGGCCTACGCGTCGGCGGGTGGCACAACCGGCCCGTAGCGTAGTGCCTGCACGCTGCTCGCCGCGACCGTCACCCTCAGCAGGGGCCTGGGTCGTAGGACACCCCTTCCGCTGACGCCGCAGAGCGGTCGCGCGTGCGGTGCGGGTCATCGGAACACACGCACCTCCCAAGCGGCGCTTCCTACCAGCACGGCGGAGTCCAGGTCGGCGGACGCCGCTCGGGTCTCGTCGGGTCTTGTGCGTGCGTCCAGCCCACCCAAGTCGCTTCTGTCTGAGGGCATTGCTTCTTCAAGCCGGGCACGTCGTGCTGACACACGAGGCGACCTAGGTCCGCTCTGCCACCTCGCGTGTGCCGATGGGTGCAGCGATGATGGCATCGGGCAGGCCGAACGCGTCGACGAGGCCGACGGCGTGCGGGCGCAGCTCGCCGAGGAGCACGTTGACCTCGGCGCGGACGGCCTTCGCCTTGCCGCCGTCCATATAGCCCTGCTCCATGAACCACCCGCGGTCCTCCTCCAGATCGTGCAGGGCGTAGAGCGTGCAGAGCTTGCCGAGCAGGGACCGGAGCGTCGGGTCCTCGGCGGCCTCGGCGGCGGCGTGGAACGCGTCGAGCGTCTCGCGCTTGGCGTAGGCCCACGCGGCGGTGAGCAGGTGGTCCTGCACCTCCACGAACGCGTCGAACGAGTCCATGCCCTCGTCGAGGCGGCGCTTGATGCGGCTGGCCGCCCCCACCTGGAGGTCGCGCTCGCGCTGGCGGAAAGCGTCGAGGTGGAAGGACGGGTCGCGGAGGTGGTCGGGGTCCTTCTTGACGGTCAGGAGCGGGTTGAGGTGGACGATCTGCTCGACGCGGTCGGCGAGCGCGTGGCGCACCTTGCCGAACGTCGAGAGGTTCTTGAACTCCTTGGCATAGTCCGAGAGCAGCCCCTTCGCGACTTGGAGCATGAGGACCGTGTTGTCGCCCTCGAACGTGGTGAAGATGTCGGAGTCGCGCTTGTGGGCAGCGAGGCGGTTTTCCCAGAGGTAGCCCTGGCCGCCGCAGGCCTCGCGGGCTTCCTGGAGCGTCTCGGTGCAGTTCCACGTCGCGAACGCCTTGAGCGCGTTGGCGCGGGCCTCGATCTCCTGGAGGTCGTCGCCCGGCCGGACGGCGGCGAAGTCCTCGCGCAACTTGGCGAGGGCGAAGTGGAGGCCGTAGACCTTGGCCACGAGCGGGAAGAGACGTCGCTGGTGCGAGAGGTAGTCGAGGATGGGCACCTCGGCGCGGTCCTTCGGGCCGAACTGCCGCCGCCGCGCGCCGTAGCGCAGCGCGACCGTGAGACCGACCTTCGCCGCGCTGTTGCCGCCCGACCCCACCGCGATGCGCCCGCCGACGAGCGTCGAGAGCATGGTGAAGAAGCGGCGGCCCTCGCTCGGGATGGGGCTGTCGTAGGTGCCGTCCTCGGACACGCTCGCGAAGCGGTCGAGCAGGTTCTCGCGCGGGATGCGGACCTGGTCGAACCACAGCCGCCCGTTGTCCACGCCGTTGAGGCCCATCTTCTCGCCGCCATCCTGGATGCGCACGCGCGGCATCGGGCAGCCGTCGGCACTGCGGATCGTGACAAGGAACGCGTGCACGCCGTACGACTCCATCTCAGTAGCCCCGCTCGCGTCCGTGTGCGGGATCTGGAGCTGCGCGAAGACCGTCGCCACCTGGCCGTGGTTGGCGGCGTTGCCGATCCACTCCTTGCGCGCGAGGTTGCGCGGCGTGTTGATGACGAACTCGCCCGTGGCGGCGTCGTAGGTCGCCGTCGTCTCCATATCGCGGACATTCGAGCCGTGGCCGAGCTCGCTCATCGCGAAGCAGCCCGGCAGCTCCATCGACGCAATCTTGGGCAAGTACTCACGCCGGTGCCGTGCCGTACCGAGTTGGTTGACCGAGCCGCCCCAGAGGCCGAACTGCACGCCGTACTTGACGACGAGCCCGAGGTCGTGCGCCGCGATGGTCTCAAAGGCGACGATGAACTTGGCGATGCTGTTCTCGCCGCCTGCGTATTCGGGGAAAGCGAGCGCGCCGAAGCCCTGGGCGGCGAGGTGCTGGCACCAGCGCAGCGCCCGCTCGCGCGCCGCCGCCGTGTCGAGGACCGGCATCGGATCGAAGAGCGGGTCGGAGAGCACCGTCTTGACGCGCTCGCGCAGCGCCCCGTGCTCGCCGTCGAGGAGCGCCTGCAGCCCAGCAACATCGAACTGCGGCTCGGGGATCGCGGCCAGCGGCGCGGCGTCGGGGCGCTCGGCGAGCAGCTCCGTGAGCGCCTCCTCGGCGGCGGGGCCGAGCACGCCTTCGAGGTCGTGCAGCGCGCCGATCACCTCGGTCGCGGCCCCGTCGCCTGCGGAGATCCCGGCCACCTCGGCCATGCCCAGCCCCAGCTTGGCGAGCGAGCCGAGCCGGTCGTCGGGGATGTGGCGGGCGGCGGCGCGGATGGCACGCATCCAGCGGCGGTACTGCGTCGCCGTCGGCGGGTTGAGCGGGTCGAGCCAAGCGGCGAGTTGCTGCTTGTCGGCGTCGGCGAGCCACGTCTGCGCCTCGACGCGCTGGCGGATCTGGGTGACCTCGGACGGGGTGAGCACGCCGTCGGCCCAGGCGAGGTAGAGCAGCGGCAGCAGCGCAATGGTCTGTTCGGAGGCCGAGCCGAGGGCGTCGGGCGGGACGGGGGCGAGCGGGGCAGCCATGGCGGGGGAGCGAGGCGAGTGTGTGAAGAGACGATGGACGCTGGTGCTACGTTACGAACGCCCGTGGGTTTGCGCGACGTGGGTCGTGGGTCGTGGGTCGTGGGTCCAAGAAGCACGTTGACTCCGCGCGTCCTGTCAAGCAAAAACCGTCCGCAAGGACGGAGGAAGAGGAACGGTGCGTCGGTCGTCCCCATGCGTACGCTACTTCGTTCCAGGGCGGCGTCTTACTCTTCCCAGGCGCGTGCCTCGCTCCCAGCATCTGTTCAGGCGAGCCTGCTCCTCGGGACCTCGACCTTGTTTGACCTTAGCGACGTTGTCGGACCTGGGCGACGTTGTCGCGTCCTCGCCGTGTCGGCAGCCTCTCACTCTCCAGCTTCGCTTCTCGCCTTCATGCGTCTACTCCTCGCTCTCGTCTGCCTCGCCCTCGCCCCGGCGGCCCTCGCTCAGCCTGACCACCTCGCGGGAGCCTGGGACGGTGCCATCTCCATCGGCGCCGTGACGCTCGGCATCACCGTCACGTTCGCCGAGGACGGCGCTGCCACCATCGACATTCCGCAGCAGGGGGCGACGGGGCTGCCCCTCCAAAACGTGACCATCGACCTCCCGGCCGTGCGCTTCGAGCTGCAAGCCGGCCCCGGGCTCGCGGTCTTCGAGGGCACCCGTGAGAACCGCACCATCGCGGGCTCCTTCACGCAAGGCACCGCAGCAGGGACCTTTTCGATCACGTGGCAAGACCCGGCGGCGTCCGTCCCTGCGGGGTTGGAGGACGCCCAGGACTTGCCCCCAGGGGTCCTCGCCGAGGCCGTCGCCATCGATACGCCCACGGGCACGCTGCACGGCACGCTCACCTGGCCAGCCGCCCCGGCACAGCCTGCGCCGGGTGTCGTGATCGTGGCGGGCTCGGGCCCCACCGACCGGGACGGCAACAGCATCATGCTGCCGGGCAAGAACAACAGCCTGCGGATGCTCGCCGAGGCGCTCACGGCCGAGGGCTATGCGGTGCTTCGGTTCGACAAGCGAGGCGTCGCTGCCAGCGCGGAGAGCAGCATCGCCGAGGTCGATGTGCGCGTCGAGACGTTCGCCGAAGACGTGGTGGCCTGGGGCCGGTGGCTCCGCGCCGACCCGCGCACGACGGATGCGCTGTCGATCATCGGCCACAGCGAGGGTGCGCTCGTGGGCGCGCTCGCAGCAGACCCGCTCGATGCTGCTGGCTTCGTCGCGCTTGCGGGCCTCGGCCGCCCCATCCAGGTCGTGCTGCGTCGTCAGCTCGCCGCCCAGCTTCCGGCCGAGGTCCTGATCGAGGTCGACTCGCTGTTTGCCACCCTCGAACGCGGCGAGACCACCGAGGCCTTGTCGCCGATGCTGGTGTCCACCTTCCGCCCGAGCGTGCAGCCCTACCTCTCCTCGGTGATGGCGTACGACCCGGCCGACCTCGTTGCCGCTCTGGGCGCGCCTGTGCTGGTGGTCAACGGCACGACGGACGTGCAAGTCGCCGTGGAGGACGGCGTACGCCTCGCCCAAGCCGATAACGCCGCCCTCGTCGTCATCGAGGGCATGAACCACATTCTGAAAGCCGTGTCGGGGACCTTGGCCGAGCAGTTGCCCAGCTACGGCGACCCGACGCTCGGGCTGCATCCCGACCTCGTCCCCGCGCTGGAAGCGTTTCTGTCGGCGGTGGAGTAGCGTTGGCGACAGCCCGCCGCCCGCCGCCGGAACGGTGGGCGTGACCTGAGGTAGCTTGGTCCTCCCATGTTCCCGACG
The DNA here is from genome assembly GCA_039178415.1 of Bacteroidota bacterium. GTDB lineage: Bacteria > Bacteroidota > Rhodothermia > Rhodothermales > Rubricoccaceae > JBCBEX01. The sequence continues at coordinate 9,494 of JBCDFF010000053.1, read as the reverse complement.
CCTCACGCAACGTCACATGCTACGCTCTACTCTCCTTCGCCCCCCCTTGGAGGCCCTGGCGCTCGGCGCCCTTGCCCTGCTTCTAGCCCCGCTCGCGCTTGCGCAGCCCGCCGACCAACCGGCCGACACGCTCACGCCCTACCACGTCGAGATGCTGCGGTCGATCGGCGAAGTGGCGATCTCGCCCGACGGCGCGACGGTTGCCTACACGGTCCGCACGCCCGCCAACCCGTACGAGTCCAACGCGGGCGCGAGCCTGCCGCTCTTTCTCTTCGATGTGGCGGAGGGCACGCACACCATGGCGCTCGACGCCTCGGTGCGCGGCTTGGCCTGGGCCCCGGACGGCCGCCTGAGCTTCCTCTACCGGGGCGAGGAGGACCCGGCGACCGCCCTCTATGCCATGACGCCCGGCGGCGAGCCGCGGCGCGTTGTCGGCCACCCGACGAGCATCCGCGCCTACGACTGGGACGCCACCTCGGGCCGCGTCGCCTTCATCGCCGACGAGGTGCTGCCCCAGCCGATGGAGCGCCTGCCGCTCGGCAACCGCGCGCCCATCGTGTATGAGGAGAACACCCCCAACCGCGCGCTCTACGTCTACCAGCCGCCCACGCGGATGCTGCCGCGGCGCCTCCCCATCGAGGGCTCGGTCTACGCCGTCGAGTGGCACCCCAAGGGCGACATGCTGGCCCTCAGCGTCGCGCCGAATCCGTACGTGGATGCCTCGTACATGTACAAGCGCATCCGCATGGTCGATGTGGCGAGCGGCGAGATCGTCGGGCGGATCGAGAACCCGGGCAAGCTCGACAACCAGCTCCAGTTCAGCCCCGACGGCGAGCACCTCGCCTTCCGCTCCGCGCAGGACCTCGGCGACCCGTCGAACGGGCGCCTCTTCGTGGTGCCCACCGCCGAGGCGAGCTTCGAGAGCGCCCGCGAAATCTTCGACCCGATGCGCGAGGCCGACGTCATCGAGTACGGCTGGCTCTCCAACGACGAGGTGTGGACAGTCGTCTCGGCGAACTTCGCCACCCAGACCGCGCTCGAATCGCACACGCTCGACGGCACCGCGACGACCCACATCCCGTGGGACCGCGGGCTGGTCCTGAGCGATATCACGTTCGCGGACGACGGCACGCTCGCCTTCAGCGCGGACACGCCCGCGCACCCGGATGAGTTGTTCGTGCGGGCTGGCGACGGCGAGGTCACGATGGCCACCGACCTCAACCCGGCGCTCGCCGAGGTACGCCTGGCGCGCCAGGAGGTCATCACGCACGAGGCACCCGACGGCGTCACGCTCAGCGGTACGCTGTTCTATCCACTCGACTACGAAGCTGGCACCCGCTACCCGCTTGTTCTCGACGTGCACGGCGGCCCAGAGGCGTTCGTCGCCAACGGGTGGATCACAGACTACAACAGCCAGGCGCAGATGCTCGCCGCGCGCGGCTACGCGGTGTTCTATCCCAACTATCGCGGCTCGACGGGACGCGGCGTCGCGTTCGCCAAGGCCGGCCAGGGCGACCCCGCCGGGAAGGAGTTCGACGACCTGATCACGGCCGCCGACCACCTCATCGAGATGGGCCTCGCCGACCCGGACCGCGTCGGCGTGACGGGCGGCTCCTACGGCGGCTACGCGACCGCGTGGCTCTCGACGCGCTACAGCGACCGCATCGCGGCCGGCGTGATGTTCGTCGGCATCTCGAACAAGATCTCGAAGGTCGGCACGACGGACATCGCCGACGAGGAGTTCTACGTGCACGCGCTCAAGCGCCCGTGGGACGACTGGCAGTTCATGCTCGAGCGCAGCCCGATCTACTACGCCGGCCAGTCGGAGACGCCCCTGCTGATCCTGCACGGCGAGGCCGACCCACGCGTGGACGCTGGGCAGAGCTACGAGCTCTACCGCCACCTCAAGCTGCGCGGCGAGGCCCCCGTCCGCCTCGTGCTCTACCCCGGCGAGGGCCACGGCAACGCTCGCGTCGGTGCGCGCTACGACTACGCCCTGCGCGCCCTCCGGTGGTTCGACACGTTCCTCAAAGGCGACGGCGACGCGCTCCCGCCTGCGGAGATCACCGTTCCGGCCCAGCCTATGTCCGACGCTGCGACCGAAGCCGAGGTCGACATGGAGGAAGAGTAGGCGAGGGATTGTGGTGGGGGGATACCGTGGCGTTTCTTGCGGGCCATATCCCTTCCACCCACCCACCCCGTTCCATGCGTTCTTCCCACTACGCCATCCTCGGCCTGCTCCTGCTCACCGCCCTGACGGGGTGCGTGAGCGTCAAGTCCAACGTCGATCCGCAGTTCGACGAACAGGTCGAGTCCGTCTTCATCGTCTCGCGCAGCCACTCCTCCATCGACCGCTTCGTCAATGGACTCACGCAGGCCATGGCCAGCCGTCTTGCCCGGCAGGGCGTCCGCGTCGAGTACCACATCTCGGACCCCATGAGCCTGGAGCTTGAGCAGGGCGTCGATGCGAAGGTCGACGAGTTTGGCGCCGACGCCGTGCTTCTCATCGTCCCAACAGAGCGCTCCACCGTGGACGGGCTCAACAAGGCGGTCACGATGGACTTCTCGCTCATTCCGGTGGGCGGCGAGCGCATCGCGTGGCGCGCCGACGTGCGATCCGAGGGCTCCGGGTTTGGCGACCTGGGCAACACCACCGAAATCGCCGACAAGGCTGTGGACAAGATGCTTGAGGACGGCTTGCGCCTCGGCATCGTTCGTGCCGGCACTCCCGCTGGCGACGCGGCTCCCTAACTCCTACGAACCTACGGCATGCCTTGGGGGGCGAGGCTCTGACACGGGCCTTGCCCTTCTGCGTTGTCGGCCGTTCGAGCCCGTCGGCACCGCTCGCGAGGCGGCCTCGCGGCGCTCCCCCTCGGGGTCGCGTGGCGGCGGGGCCTGCTCCTCACGCACCGTGGGCACCTCGCCAGGCGGCGGGCGCAGTTCGACGGGGGCCGTGCGCAACGAGTCGAGGCGGAGCCGCTCCGCGTCGAGGCTGTCCAGGCGCGCGCCGACGCTGTCGCGGGCAGCGTCCACGTCGGGGATGTCGAAGACGGGCGCGGCGAGGGAGTCGGACAGGCCAAGGCGGACGGCCTCGCGGCTGCCGGGCCGGAGCAGGCCGCGCTGCGTCGGACGGCGCTCGGGCGTGTACACGTAGCCGCCGAGCCGCAGCGCCGCTGGGACGATGTCGGCGGCGTAGCTCAGCCCCTCAATGCCGCGATACCCGCGCACGGCGCGCAGCGTGTCGCGCGCGAACGTGAACGCGATGCTGTCGGCGCTCACCTGCACGGCCCCGTCGAGGAGGCTGTCGGGCGGCAACGGCGGCGCGTCGTCCTCCTGCGCCTTGGCGCGGAAATAGATCGCCTCGGCGTTGGGCCACACGAGGAGCTGGCGCAGCGTGTTTTCACGGGTGCTGTCGGGCTGCACCTCCTCGTCGAAGAGGGCGAGCATCGTGCGGCCTCGGATCTGGTTCACGCGGGCGAGCGACGTGTCGCGCTGCGCCGCGAAGGCTTGGCCGTCCACGCGCAGCGTGTCGAGCGTCTCGGCGCTAGCCAGCACGGTCATCGCCGCGCCCGTCACCTGCGTCTCGTCCACCCACACGGAGGGCCGCACAAAGAGCCGTAGCACGTCGCGGTTCTCCGACGCACGGCTCGCGGGCGCCCCCACCGGCTGGGGCTGGACGCCCAGTCCGGGCCCGTCTGTCCCCTGCGGGTCCGTCGTCGGTGCGCCGGTCGTCGGTGAGCCGGTCGTCGGTGAGCCGGTCGTCGGTGAGCCGGTCGTCGGTAAGCCGGTCGTCAACGAGTCTGTCAGCAACGAGTCCGTCGTCAACGAGTCCGTCGTCAACGAGTCCGTCGTTAGCGTATCTGCCGTTGGCACATCTGGCGCTAGCGCGTCAGCCATCAGCGAATCCGGCCGCATCGTCCCGGGGGGCATGGTCTCGGGAGGCACGGTCTCGGAGGGGATAGCCTCAGGGGGGGTGGCCTCGGGCGGTGGGATCGCGAAGCGGTCGAGCACGGCGGAGTCGGCCACGGCCACGAGGTCCGGTTGCACGATCCGCACGGAGTCGCGAGCGATGAGGCGCGTTATCTCGGTGCCAGGTCGCAGGTCGTAGGTCGTAGGTTGCGGGCCAGGAGGCTCAAGCGGGGGGTCTGGGGCCGGGACAGGGAGCGAGTCAGGCACGGCTTGCCCGTCGTCTCCGTATCGCGTTCGGAGCGCGTCAATGTCGACCTCGCCTGGCCGTAGGGGCGGCGGCCCTCTCCCCTGCTCCCCTTCAGCATCGTCGCGGAGGCCCGGCGGCTCCGTGTTGTCCTCTGGCAGCGCGCGCTCTAGCGGGGCTTCGCTACCGCTGTCCTCCTCCACGTCCTCACCACGCAGCGCCGCGCGTTCCTCTGCCGGGCGGCCCGCTGCGCCGTCTACAGCCGTGCTGTCTACAGCCACGCCGGGCACGGCATCACTAGGCACGGCTACGCTATCTGCCGCCACGGTGTCCACGGCTGCACTGTCTGCTGCCGCACCGCGTACCGCCGCACGCTGCTTTTCCGCCTCTGCGGTCTCCATGCTGTCGAGGGTCGCCGGGTCGAGGCGGTAGGCTTCGAGGATGCGGGCGCGGACGAGGAGCGTGTCGGTGGCCCCCGTCGAGTCGGTGCGCAGCGTGACGAGGAGCGGTTGGCCGTCGATGCGGCTGAAGCCGCGCCGCTCGTCGTGGAGGGCGCGGTCGCCAAAGAGCAGCGTGCGCAGCGTGGAGTCGCGCGCAGCGGTGGCGCCGAGGCTGTCCGGCAGGGCGGGCGCGGCATTCCTCAGTCCGTCGACCTCCTCGTCGTCCGGCTCTGCGTCATCTTGCTCGCCGGTGCCCGGCTCTGTGTCATCTTGCTCGTCGTCGTCCGGCTCTGCGTCATCTTGCTCGACGTCGCCCGGCTCTGCGTCCTCAGGCTCTGCGTCGCCTGGCTCTTCGTCGCCAAAGCGCTCGATGAACACGCGGCCGTGCGCCTCGGAGCGCTGCGTCTCGCGGAAGTGGACGAGCGAGTCCGCTTCGAGGTAGGTGTCCGGGTGTTCGAGGCGAACGTCGCCGGCGAAGTCGGCGCGGCGCGTCTCGGTGTTGTAGGTGCCGCGGCGGCTCGTGAGGACGGTCGTGCTGTCGGTGAGGCGCACGTCGTCGGTGAAAGTGGCGAGCTTCGTGCGCGAGTTGTAGGTGCCGCGGCGGCTCGTGAGCGTGGCGTCGTCCTCGACGAGGCGCGCCCCGGCGGTGAAGTAGGAGGTCTTGGCGCGCGAGTCGTAGGTAGCGCTCGGCGCGAAGAGCACGGCGGTCGAGTCGGCGATGCGGACGTCGCCCTCGGCCTCGCCGGTCTTCGAGACGGAGTTGTAGCGCACGAGCCGCGCGGTGAGCGTGTCGCCTTCCTCGATGATGCGCACGTCGCCCTCGAACACCGTCACGTCGAAGTCGAGAAACTGCGTGGCGCGCTGGGCGCGGAGGCGCGTCTCCTCCTGCCGCAGCACCACGTTGCCAATGAGCCGACGGATGCGCTGCCCGTCCTCGATGACGCCTGCCACGGAGTCGGCGTTGACGATCTGCACCAGCCTCGTCTCCGTCTCCTCCTGCGCCTGTACGGGCACCGCGAGCAACCCGAGCAGCAGCGCGGTGAGCCACCAACAGGGTCGCAGATCATAGGTCGCAGGTCGTAGATCCTGATTCCTGCCACACTGGTTTGACTGTTCCTGTGCCTGACCTACGACCCTCGACCTTTGACCTGCGACCCTCATTCCTCCACCTCCACCTGGCCGGTGACCTGCGCGATCGTGTAGGTGTCGAGGCTCTCGTCGGCGTTGAGGCGGTAGCCCTGGATCTGCTCCGTCGGAGTGACGATGCGGACGAAGCCATCGGTGGTGACGCGGCGCGACTGCTCGTCCCAGGCGAGGTGCTCGCTGAAGAGCCGCTTCTCGTCAGCCGTGACGACGCGCACGTCGCCCTGCGCCTCGAAGCGCTGACGGCGGTCGAAGTAGCGGAGTTGGTCGGCCGTCATAAACGCTGAGGGCTGGCCGTCTTCGTCGTAGAGCTGGACGGCCACGCGCACGGTGTCGCCGGGAAGCCGCTCGGCGTCGGGGAGCGGCTGGAAGAGGGCGTAGGAGCTGTCGGCCTGGTCGTAGCGGGCGAGGTAGGGCGCGGCGAGGCGAGCACGGGGCTGGGCGTCGCGGGTGACGAGGAGCGCCGCCTCCCACGACTCCTGGTCCGGACGGGCCTCCAGATCTAGGTCGGGCGGCACCGTGGCAGGCTCGCGGCGGCAGCCGCTCAGCGCCAGCGCCACGACCAGGATGCCCAGCAGCCCGCAGGCGCTGCGCCTCGACCACCAGGAGCGGCGGCGCGAGACGGCGGGACGGTGGTGGAGCACAGGATGAATCACGGGGACCGGCATAAATCACGGGGACCGGCGGCGGCGAGGGAGCGAAGTTTACGGTACGCCTCACCCCGCACGAGCAGCGAGGCCCCGGGCTCGTATTTCGAATCACCCGCTCTTCATTACAGAATGCATCGCGCCGCGCTGCCGCCTCCCGGCGTCGCGATCGCCGGGGGGCTCCCGTCTGTAGAACTCCAACGGGGGGATGGATTGGTCACAGCCTGCCCCATCTAAAGCACTTCCTCATGCCGAGACTGCGCGCGCGCTCAGAAGTGGTACGATATTGGTCGTACGGCTCTCCGATCTGTCGCGGATCGACCCACCCGTATTCCCCGCCTTCCGGCACCACCCTCTGTTCCGTCATGAGCTTCACGATCCAGAAAGTATCCGCGCACGCCGCCGTCGTCCGCATTGGCAAGGCCCTTGACTTCCGCAACGCCGCGCAATTCAAGTCCACCTGTCAGAACCATATCCGGGCGGGCGTCCGCCACTTCGTCCTCGACTTCTCGGGCACGGGCATCCTGGACTCGACCGGGCTCGGGGCCGTCTTTTCGATGTACCGCCAACTGACGCCCCTGGGCGGCCAGGTTGTCTTCGCGAGCGTCTCGCGGCCGGTGCAGGTGGTGGTGCAGCTGACGCGGACCTACAAGGTGTTCCGCCAGTTCCCGTCGGTCGAGTCGGCGCTCCAGCAGATCGACGGCACGGCCAACGCCTCGGCGTCGGCTGGCTCCGCCGGCTCCGCCTGAGCGCCGGCTCCGCCTGAGCGCCGGCTCCGCCTGAGCGCCGCGCTCGCGCCGTTGAGCCCCACGGGCTCGTTGCCCCCTTCGTGAAGTCGGTAGCCGCCATGACTTCCGCCTCGTTTCCCCCCTCCCGCTCCACCCTGCACCGCTTCACCGGCCTCGGGTCGGTGATCGACGAGGTGCACGGGCTCTTCGCCCACTGGCAAGAGGCTGGCACGTTCGAGCCGCCGCTCAACGGCTTCATGCTGGAGGTGGTCAAGCTCGCCGTGCACGAATGGATCGCGAACCTCGTGCAGCATGCCCAGTTCGGGGACACCGCCCCAGAGATCGCCCTCTCGCTGTGGCCTGGCGACACCCGCTTGCGCTGCACGATCGAGGACAACTCCCGCGGCTTTGACCTTCAGCACCAACTCACCCTGCAAGCGCTCCACGTCTCCGGTGAGCAGCCCCCCGACCGCGGGCGCGGCCTCCTGATGGTGATGGCCTGCACCCATGACCTTTCCTACGCAACCACCCCCGAGGGACGGCAACGTCTCGAGTTCTGGATCGACAGCACCGACGACGACTTATGCATGACCGTTCCATTCTAATTGTTGAGGACAACCAGACGCTGCGGCGCCTCCTGGAGTACCGGCTCGGCAAGCGCTACCAGGTCCGCAGTGCCGACAACGGCGAGTCCGCCCTCGACGCCATCGAAGAAGGGCTTCCCGACCTCATCGTCTCGGACATCATGATGCCGAAGATGGATGGGTTCGCCCTCCTCGCCGCACTCCGCAACGACGACCGCACGCGGGCCATCCCGTTCATCTTCCTCACCGCCAAGAGCGACGAGAACGCCCGCGCCCAGGGCCTCAGCCAAGGCGTCGACGACTACATCTCGAAGCCGTTCGACGTCGACTACCTGCTCAACCGCGTCCAGCAAATCCTGGAGCGGACGAAGGTCTACCAGACCAAGCTCAGCAGCAACATCGCGAAGGACTTCTCGGACAAGCTGCTGCCGAAGTCGCTGCCGGACATCGACGGCTACCGGACGCTGTTCTACACGCAGCCCAAGGAAGACGGCGGCGGCGACCTCTTCGACTGGGTCCAGGCCAGCCCAAACTCCTACCTCTTCACCGTTGGCGACATCATGGGCAAGGGCCTGCAGGCGAAGTTTTACGCCTTCAGCTTCCTGTCCTACATCCGCTCGATGGTCCACGCGATGCTGGAGTACACGACCTCGCCCGGCATGCTCATGCAGCGGGTCAACGAGATGCTCATCAAGGACCAGGTGCTGGAGGAGACGTTCGCCTCGCTGCTGCTGATGCACTGGGAGCCCGAGCACAACCGGGTTACCTACGCCAGCGCTGGCCACTGCCGCCCGATCCTGGTGATGCCCGACCGCGTTGGCATCGTCGAGTACTCAGACATGGTGCTCGGCCTCGACCCCGGCGCCGAGTTCCACGACAAGACGTTCGAGCTACCCCGCCAGAGCGCCCTACTCTGCTACACGGACGGCCTCATCGAGCAAACCGCGCTGAGCGGCCAGCAGTTCGGCGAAGTCGGCGTAGCCCAGGCTGCCACGTCCGCGTTCGGCTCCGACCGGCCCGTGCACGAACTGCTCGCGCACCTGCTGCGCCGCAGCCAGGAGCCCCGCTTCGCCGACGATATCCTGGTGTTCTGGCTCCAGCGGAACTGACACCAAGCTCGCTTGAGCCGCTGCGATGGTGCCCTGCCGAATTCGCATACGGCGTGAAGCTTCGCGCTCAGGATCTCTGGCCATCTCGATGATTCGATCCATCGCCGAGATGTTGGACCAAGTGCAGCATGACAAGGTCGAAGGTGTGCAGCCGGATCTGGACTAACGTCTTCGTCCTGCTCGCATCGCCGAACCTGAACAACGAGCCCCGCTTCGGATGAGCCGAAACGGGGGGTTTTCGTACTGCGGTCCGCGCACCTTGGATGCGTTGCCCCCCAGGGGCCGGCGTTGCTAGGCCGCCTCTACGATGACCGGGCGGGCTTTCTGCCGCGCGTAGTACTCCTCTTCGAGGAGCGCAAACGTCTCCTTGTCGTGGAATGCGCCGTCACGGTAGAGGTGGTCGCGCAGGCGCCCCTCCGCGTCGAAACCCACCGAGGCCAGCAACCCCTTCCAGACGTGCGCGAACGAGAAGGCTTCGGCCGTGACGCGGTGCATCTTTAGCTCCTCGAAGGCGCAGCGCAGGAGCACGTCGAGCGTGGCACGGCCGTAGCCGAGCCCTTGCGCGCTCTGCTCCGCGATGGCCAGGCTGATGCGACAGCGGCGGTGGAACGAGTCGATGCGGTCGATGTAGGCCACGCCGATCAGCGCCCCGTCGGCGACGCGATGGATCTCGAAGTCGTAGGCGTCGGC
>JBCDFF010000052.1:0-16502 GCA_039178415.1 Bacteroidota bacterium | reverse complement strand
GGAGCTTGCCCTCGAGCAGCTCCAGGCTGGCCCCGCCGCCGGTGGAGATGTGGCTCATGCGCTCGGCGAGGCCGAACTTCTCGGTGGCCGCCACCGAGTCGCCGCCGCCGACCACGGTGAGTGCGCGGCGCTTGGCCGTGGCTTGGGCGAGTGCTTTGGCGACCGATAGTGTCCCGGTGGCGAAGTTAGACATCTCGAAGACGCCCATCGGGCCGTTCCAGATGACCGTCTTGGCTTCGGCGAGGACGCCTTCAAAACGCTGCACCGTCTTCGGGCCGATGTCGAGGCCCATCCAGCCGTCGGGGATGTCGCCTACGACCGTCTCGTGCGCCGCGTCGTTCGAAAACCCGTCCGCGATGACGTGGTCGGTCGGGATGAGGAGCGTGTCGCTGTGCGCGTCGAGGAGTGCTTTCGCGCGCTCCACCCAGTCCTCTTCCACGAGCGAGGTGCCCGTCGTGTGGCCCTGGGCGCGGAGGAACGTGTAGGCCATCGCGCCGCCGATGAGCAGCGTGTCGACTTTGTCCGCGAGTGCCTCGATCACGCCGATCTTGTCCGACACTTTCGCGCCGCCGATGATGCCCACGAACGGGCGGCCAGGTTCGGCGAGCGCATCAGAGAGAAACTCGACTTCTTTAGCGAGGAGCAGCCCCATCGCAGCGTGGCCGCCCTTGGCTTCCATCGCCTCGGCGACGCCCGTCGTAGACGCGTGCGCGCGGTGCGCAGAGCCGAAGGCGTCGTTGACGTACTCGTCGCCGTGCTTGGCGAGCTGAGCGGCGAGGTCGGCGTCGTTCTTCTTCTCGCCCGCGAGGAAGCGCGTGTTTTCGAGCAGCACGATGCTGCCGTCGGGCGCACCCGCCACGCACGCCTCGGCCTCGGGGCCGACCGTCGTCGCGCAGAACACCACGCGGGTGCCTGTCAGCAACTCGTCGAGGTGCGCGCCGACGGCCTGAAGGCTGTAGGCCGGATTTGGCTCGCCCTTCGGACGCCCGAGGTGGCTCATCAGCACCGGGGTGGCCCCGGCGTCGAGGAGCGCTTTGAGCGTCGGGATGGCGGCGCGCACGCGGGTGTCGTCGGCCACCTGCCCATGTTCGTTCAACGGGACGTTGAAGTCCACACGGACGAGCACGCGCTTGCCCGCGAGGTCGAGGTCGGAAAGGGCGAGTTTCATAAGTCTGGAGGTATGAACGTCTGAACGTGTGAAGGTGGGCGCGGCGGTGACGGCCGGGTCACCGGCACACGTGGACACCTTCACACGTCCATACCGAGCGCAGCGAGCGTTACGCGAGGCCGCTGAGTTCGGCGAACTTCTTGGCGACGTCCACGGTGCGGTTGGAGTAGCCCCACTCGTTGTCGTACCAGCCGACAACCTTCACGAGGGTGCCATCCGCCTGCGTCGAGAGGCTGTCGACGATGCAGGAGTGCGGGTTGTGAACGATGTCGATGGAGACGAGCGGGTCGGTGCTGAACTCCATGATGCCGTTGAGCGGGCCGTCGGCGGCAGCCTTCAGGGCGGCGTTCACCTCCTCGACGCTGGCTTCGGTCTTCAGGACGGCTGTCAGGTCGGTGAGCGAGCCGTCGGGCGTCGGGACGCGGAGCGCGAAGCCGTCGAGCTTGCCCTGGAGGTGCGGCAGGACGAGGCCGACGGCCTTGGCGGCACCGGTCGTCGTCGGGATGATCGAGAGGGCGGCGGCGCGGGCGCGGCGGAGGTCTTTGTGCGGCGCGTCCTGGATGCGCTGGTCCGACGTGTAGGCGTGGACGGTCGTCATGAAGCCCTTCTCGAGCCCGAAGGCATCGTCGAGCACCTTCGCCATGGGCGCGAGGCAGTTGGTGGTGCACGAGGCGTTCGAGATCACCTCCATGTCGGGCGTGAGCACCTCGTCGTTCACACCGAGGACAACGGTCGCGTCGATCGTGCCGGAAGCGGGGGCTGAGATGACGACCTTCTTGGCCCCGGCCTCCAGGTGAAGCGCAGCCTTATCGCGGGTGCGGAAGATGCCGGTCGACTCGATCACGACGTCGCAGCCGAGGTCGCCCCAGGGGAGGTCGGCGGGGTTGCGCTCGGAGAAGACCTTGAAGCGGTCCCCGTCGATCTGGAGGTGGTCGTCGCCCCAGGTGCTCACCTGGCCGGGGTAGCGGCCGTGAACGGAGTCGTACTTGAAGAGGTGCGCGAGCGTCTTGGCGTCGGTGAGGTCGTTCACGGCGACGATGTCGAAGGCGTCGTCCTGGCGCTCCAGGATGCTGCGGAAGACGAGGCGCCCGATGCGCCCGAAGCCGTTGATGCCGAGTCGGATAGCCATAGAGAAAAGGCGGTCGATGTAGGGAAGAAAAAGCGGCGATGGTGTTTGAATCTAACCTATCCGGTGGCCTTGGAATTCGGACATGAATTGCAGGCGAAGTGGCACGCGAAGCGCTTCCATCGCCATGAAGACGCCGCGAATCGGCGGCCCGCGTTGACGATCCACGCGCATTTCAATTGTCTACGATGGTGGGCACCGAACCCGCACCGTACCTTTGCCAGCTATCCGCTTTTCATCGAAGAGGTGTCCCCACCAAGACCTGAGTGTAGTGATGCACGCACGGGCCTCGCCTCTGACCTGTTGTCCCCCTTAGCCATGAGCATGCTGAAGCCGCCGAAGTCGGCGACCCCCACCCGCCCAGACCTCCAAGCGGACGCGCTAACGTCGGCCTATGCGACGTCGTGGAGCTTCTGGGATCAGTACAAAAACCTCATCATCGGGATCGGCGTCGCCGTCGTCGTGATCGGGATTGCATCGTTTGCGTACGCCGCGTGGAGCGCCACCCAGGACGAGGAGGCCGCCAAGCTGCTCGGCGGGGCGCTGACCGCTTACGAGTCCGGCGAGTTCGCCGAGGCGCTCGAAGGCACCGTCGACGCGCCCGGTCTGCTTGCCATCGCCGAGGACTACGGCTCGACACCCACGGGCAACCTCGCCGCGTTTTACGCCGCCGACGCCCTGATGCAACTCGAGCGCTACGACGAGGCGCTCACCTACTTCGACCGCTACGACGCCGAGGACGACATCATCGGCGCGAGCGCACTGGCGGGCGAGGCGGCTATCCACGAGCAGCAGGGCGACTCGGAGCGCGCGGCACGTCTCTACCGCCGCGCCGCCGACATGTACGAGGGCGTCTCGGCCCCGGACTACCTCCTCGCGGCGGCCCGCAACTACGAGGCCCTCGGCGACTTCGACGCGGCGGCTGACGTCTATGATGCGCTCGAAGCGCAGTATGAGGACTCGGCCGCCGCCGCCAACCTCGGCTTCTACCGCGCTCGCCTCGCCGCGATGCGCTAGCGCTACGCGCAGCGGCACCCGCCGGGGCGACGGCGATCCGAAGCATCGGTGAGGCCCAGGCATACCGCGACCCTCCGTTTCCCCGACCCCCGCCTCGCACTCATGGCCAAGATCCTCATCGCCGACGACGAAGCGCCGATCCGCCGCACGCTGCGCGATATCCTCGAATACGAGGGCTACGAGATCGATGAGGCCGCCGACGGAGCCGAAGCGCTCAAGATGGCAAAGGCGGGCGAGCACGACCTGATGCTCCTCGACATCAAGATGCCCAAGCGCGACGGCATGGAGGTGCTCGAGACCCTCAGCGCGACCGACCTCGACCTGCCCGTCGTGATGATCTCGGGCCACGGCACCGTCGAGACCGCCGTTGAGGCGACGCGGCTCGGGGCCGTGGACTTCATCGAGAAGCCGCCGGACCTCAACCGGCTGCTCGTCACGGTGCGGAGCGCGCTCGAAAAGAGCCAACTCGAAACCGAAAACAAGCGCCTGCGCCAGACCGTCGCCGACGCCGGGCAGGACGAGCTCACGCCCATCATCGGCGAGAGCCAGGCGATCCATCACATCAAGGGCACCATCGAGCGCGTGGCCCCGACGGAGGCGCGCGTGCTCATCACCGGCGAGGCAGGCACCGGCAAGGAGCTCGTCGCGCGTTGGATCCACCACCACTCCGCGCGCAACGACGGGCCGCTCGTGGAAGTGAACTGCGCCGCGATCCCGAGCGAACTCATCGAGAGCGAACTCTTCGGCCACGAGAAGGGAGCCTTCACGGGCGCAACGAAGCAGCGCGTCGGCAAGTTTGAGCAGGCCGACGGCGGCACGCTCTTCCTCGACGAGATCGGCGACATGTCGCTCGACGCGCAGGCGAAGGTGCTGCGCGCGCTCCAGGAGAGCCGCATCACCCGCGTCGGCGGCGACCGGATGATCCCGGTCAACGTCCGCGTGGTGGCGGCAACCAACAAGAACCTGCTCGAAGCCATTGACGGGCAGCAGTTCCGCGAGGACCTCTACCATCGCCTCTCGGTCATCCTGGTCCACGTGCCGCCGCTGCGCGAGCGCCGGGGCGACATCCCCGCCATCGCCGAGCACATCCTCCACCGCGTCGCGCTCCAAAACGGCATGACGGGCCGCTCCTTCAGCCGCGACGCCCTCGACCGCCTCCGCACGCTCGACTGGCGCGGCAACGTCCGCGAACTCCGCAACGTCGTCGAACGGCTGCTCATTCTGTCTGAAGGCCACGAGATTGGCGTGGCTGACGTGGACCGCTTCGTCAACCCCGGCGGCTCCGGCGGCGACCCGATGGCGGGCCTGCTCGATCAGTACGACCAGTTCTCGGAGTTCCGCGACATGGCCGAGAAGCTCTTCATCGAGCGCAAGCTGGAGCAGTTTGGCTGGAACATCTCGCGCACCGCCGAGAGCATCGGCATCCAGCGCTCCCACCTCTACAACAAGCTCGCGAAGTACAACATCGAGCGGCAAGACGGGTGAGGTGAAGGTAGAAGTGCGAAGTCAGAAGGATGAAGTAAGCACGACGCCCACTTAGAGATAAGACACGATCTATGCGCTGTCGAAAGGGACTCGGTTGTGACGTTGAGCGAGGTGGCGCAAGCGTCATGGTAGGCTGTGTAGCGTTCGCAGGGCGAATGCCATGAGCGCAGAAAACGCACCCTCGTCTGACGCGGAGGCGAACGAGGAGGGACCTTCGACCCACGACCCACGACCCGCGACTCTGCTGCGGGCGCGCGGCCTCACGAAGTCGTACCCGACTGCCAAAGGCCCGCTGACGGTGCTCGACGGCGTCGATCTCGACGTGCGGCGGGGCGAGTTTGTGGCGATCGTGGGCGAGAGCGGGACGGGGAAGAGCACGTTGCTGCACCTTCTCGGGGCGCTCGACCGGCCCACAGCAGGCAGCGTCCGCTACACGGATCGCGCGGGCACCGACACCGACGTGTTCGCCTACGACGACGAGGCGCTGGCGGCCTTCCGCGGCCGCGAGATCGGCTTCGTCTTCCAGTTTCACCACCTCCTGCCCGAGTTCTCTGCCCTCGAAAACGTGGCGATGCCCGCGCTCATCCAACGTGCCTCGATGGGGCAGGCGCACGGCCGGGCTGCCGCCTTGCTTGCCTCGATGGGGCTCGCGGACCGGACGGATCACCGGCCCTCTCAGTTGTCGGGCGGCGAACGGCAGCGCGTGGCGATTGCCCGGGCCCTCATGAACGAGCCCGGTCTCGTTCTCGCCGACGAGCCGACGGGCAACCTCGACACGAAGACTGCCGATGCGCTGCATGAGGAGTTGCGGGCGCTGAGCCGGGAGCAGGGCCAGGCGTTTGTCATCGTCACGCACAACCCCACGCTTGCCGCACTGGCCGACCGAGTTCTCACGCTGGAAGGGGGGACGTTACACGAGCAGCACAGCGTGCAGTAGCGGGCTGCCGCCGCGGTATCTTGCCACCGCTCGCCATTGGTGGCACCACCCAAACGCCCCTGTAGCTCAACAGGATAGAGCTACGGCCTCCTAAGCCGTAGATCCAGGTTCGAGTCCTGGCGGGGGTACGAACAGATTGGTAAAAGCGGCGTTTGCGTAGCGTGAGCGCCGCTTTTCCATTTGTAGGTGCTGCGTTGGGTGCTACATTTTCGGCGCAATCACCCGTTCCTTCGTCCATGACCCGTCCGGTCTACGTCCTGCAGCCAGCCTCGCGCCCGGCTCCCTCCATGGGGGACCGTCCTGTCCTGCACCGCTTCAGTCGCCCCATCACGTCGGTCACGGATCTCCAGCGCGCGCTCACGCTCCACACCGGTATCGACGACGTGCCGCGCAACTGCACGACCGAACTGGTTCGCCTCCGCCGTCTCTTCGAAGCCGGTACCAGCCTCGTGCAGCACCGGCTCGACACGATCGCTGACCCGAACACGGCGCCACGTACCGTCTCAGCTACTGGCGTTCCGATCTCGCCCAAGACCGTAGCACGCGTGTTGGGCTTGAATGAGAAGGTGGTGCGCCGGGCTATCAACACAGGGCTTTTGCCGACGTGGCCAAGTGGTGACCTCCCGCTCACGAGCGAGGGGGCGGAAGACCTTGATGCGTTCGCCCTCCGCTACGCTCAGTGGCAGCGGTACCGGCTGCTTGACCTTCCGAGGCGACGAGGCAACCGGCATGGTCCCGGTGCTCCCTACGTGACGCCGGACGACGTGCGCGCTGCGAACAGCGCCTGCCAGCTCGCGTCGCGCACGTCGGGAGAGCAGCTCTTCGTCTACACCGATGCGCGCTGGCTGCGCTGGTTTGCTAACCAGATGCACAAGGACTACCTCCCAGCCTAGCCATGTCACGCCGATACTACTCCGACGCGCAGAGAGCGGAAGCACTGGCTGCCCTAGAAGCCAACGATGGGAACGTCGCGGCCACATCCCGGCAGACGGGTATCAGCACCTCGACGCTTCGCGGGTGGCGCGATGCTCCAGATCGAGCAGCCCCCACGGAACTCCGCGCCGAAAAAAAAGCGGGCCTCGCTGACCGTCTCGAAGCGCTCGCCCACGACCTCATCGACGATCTCGCGAAGCCCGAACGCCGTAGAGGCAACGTGAAAGACGTGGCTACAGCCATCGGCATCGCCGTGGACAAGGCCCGACTCCTACGCGGCGAGTCCACCGAGATCACCGAGACCCGTTCCGTTGAGCACATCCGCGACGACATACAGCGCAAGCTCGCTCGCCTCGCTGCCACCAACTGAGCAGGCGGCGTTCCTCGCATCGCTCACCGACGAGGAGGTCGTAGCCCTTCAGCACGACTGGCACTTCTGGGCCCGCGCCAACCAGCGGGCACCGGTCGGAGAGTGGTTCGTCTGGCTCATCCTTGCAGGCCGCGGCTTTGGGAAGACCCGCGCTGGTGCCGAATGGGTGATCGAGCGTGCCCGCGACGGCCTCGGCCCCATTGCCCTCATCGGCGAGACGGCGGCCGACGTCCGCGACGTGATGGTGGAGATAGGAGATTCGTCCATCCTGAAGTGCTCACCGCCCGGCTTCATGCCCACCTACGAGCCGTCGAAGCGGCGATTGACGTGGCCCAATGGCGTGACGGCGACGACGTTCTCTGGCGACAAACCTGATCAGCTGCGCGGCCCCCAGCACGCGACCGTATGGGCCGATGAGCCAGCCAAATGGCGCTACGCGGTCGACGCCTGGGACAACATGGAGATGGGCCTCCGGCTCTCTGACGACCCGCGCTGCTGCGCCACGACGACGCCTCGCCCGACACGTCTCATAAAGGCGCTCGTGGAAGACTCGGCTTGCGTCGTCACCTCGGGCTCGACCTACGACAACGCGGCCAACTTGTCCGACCGGTTTCGCGAGCGTGTCATCTCAAAATACGAGGGCACCCGTTTGGGCAGGCAGGAACTGCACGCTGAGCTGCTCACCGACAACCCCGGCGCGCTATGGACGCACGAGCTCATCGATGCGCACCGATGCCGAGCAGGCGATGAGCCCGCGTTCCGACGGGTTGTTGTCGCCGTCGATCCCTCAGGCGGTGGCGACGAGATCGGCATCGTGACCGCGGCCTCTGGCATCGACGGCCACTACTATGTGACGTCAGATCGTTCGCTAAGTGGCTCGCCTTTGGCGTGGGGCAAGGTCGCTGTCTCTGCCTACGATCGCGCTGAGGCGGACCGCGTCGTCGCCGAGCGCAACTTTGGAGGTGACATGGTGAAGAGCACGCTGCAAGCTGTTCGAAGCAACCTGCCCGTCAAGATGGTCACCGCAAGCCGGGGCAAGCAGCGCCGCGCCGAGCCGGTCGCTGCGCTATACGAGCAGGGCAAGGTGCACCATGTCGGCGCGTTCTCGAAGCTCGAAGACGAGATGTGCGAGTGGGATCCTGAGACGTGCGACTGGTCCCCCAACCGCATGGACGCGCTCGTGTGGGCGCTCACCGACCTCCTCACCAAGCGCAAGCTCCCCGGCGGCGGCGGCCTCGTCGGTCGTCGCGGTCAGTAGCCACAGCAGATTGGGCATCCGCGTCAGCAGCCAGAACGGCACCCGGTCACCCGCGCCGTGGAAGAGAGGCCGGACTTTGACCGCATGGCCCGATTCGACCTGCGCGGCTTAGCTGACCGCGTCTTCCCGTCTTCCCGAAGTGGGGATCGCCTCGCTGAACGTGCAACCGCTCGGCGCAGCGCTGAGGTGCGCACGTCCGCCATGCGCATGCACGCGGCCCGCCGCCTCGGTTTCCAGCTGAGCACGGCTCCCAACGAGAACGCGACCATCGCGGGGCTCCAGCAACAGCACCGGCACCCGATCCTCGCGCTCGCGGAGCATCGGCCCGGCGACGGCCTTGCGCACCAAGTGCAGCTCGCCGTCTACCACGCGCTGCGCGTCTACCTGCCCACGCTCGACAGCGCGATCCACAACCGGCGCCAGCTCGAAGGCACGCTCGTCATCACGTCCGACGACGACAGCCTCGCCGAGATGCTCACGGAGTGGGCGGAGGCTGTGCCCGTCGGCTATGTGGATGCGGGTGTGGACGGCGGTCCGCTCTGTGGCCTGGCCGACTACGTCGACACGCTCGCCTCTGCCGCCGATGAGTACGGCCTCGCAGCTGGGGAGGCGCTGCTCACGGATGACGCCCGCGACATCGCGCGACTCCTCGTCCCGTGCCCGCGCACGCTCGGCCTGCGCCGTTTCCCGGCGGCCCAAGGTCGTCAGCGTGACATGCGGCAGCTTGTTCAGACGGACAGCCGCGGCCAGGTGGTGCTCGACGGGCAGACCATCCAGACGCTGGCCTTTGTGCCGGATGCCGAGCAGCCATGGCCGCGCCCGCTCGCGTGGAGTCTCGTTCAGGCAGGCGAGGTCCTCATGCGCATGTACCAGTCGGTCGTGCAGGGGTGGTGGCGCTTCGGCGACCCGACGCTCCTCAACACGCTTAGCTACAGGCTCGGCAAGGACGACCCGACACCTCCCCTGACGAGTGTCGGCGAAGGCGATGCAGCCGTCGACGTGACCACAGCAATCGTTTCTTTGAAAGCAACCCTCGACGCTGCGATGCAGGCCCGGCGCATGGGCTACGCGGCTGATGCCTACGCCGAGGCGTTCAACGCGGAGATAAAGAGCGAGGTGCTCGGCTCCGTCGATGCCACAATGATGCGCTTCTTTAGTGAGCACGCGAGCACATTCGATGCGTACGTGGTCGCCCGCTCCGATACGCCTGCGTGGATGTACCCTTCGCTCGACCGCGCTGCTGATGGGCTAGGCGGTGATCTGTCGAAGAACCAAACCATCCTCGCTGGCGTCGCTGCGCGGAAGCGAAACAAGAAGAGGGCGGCCGTCGCGCGTCAGGTTCTCAACCTCCTGCTTACGATCCGAGGGGAGGCCCGGCACATCGGACGCTACGACCTCGAGTTCGACGTCGTCTCGATCGTGGACGACATGGCGTACGCCGAGCTACAGAGCGAGCAGGCAGAGGCGGCGTCCACCGTCATCGCAAACGCCGAGGCGCTCTTCGACGAGAATGGCGCCCCGCGCTACACCGGCGACGCGGCTGACTACTTACAACAGCATGGGGTGCTCTGAGTAATGGCATACGATCGCATCACCGTAGACCCAAGGCAGATGGGCGGCGCGCCGTGTATCCGCGGGCTGAGGATTCCGGTGCAGGCCGTTGTGGGGATGCTGAGCGGCTAGAACGGCACCCGCGCCAAAGAGCCGCGCGGTCGGGCTCCGATCATCGGAGCATGATCGTACTCCTCCCAGGCAATCCGACGTCCAGTCTCGCAGCAGCCACCCGCGCGGTGCAGCTGCGCGAAGCGCTCGTCAAGGACGGTGTCGCAAAGGACGCGGCCTCAACGGCGCTGCGCCTTTCGATGCAGGCCGCTGGGGCTGCCATCGAAGCCAGCGCCGACGACCTGCGCACGATTAACGCTCGCCACTCTGGCGTCGAGCTCACGACCGACGAAGTCGTCGTCTTGCAAGACTACGCGCTTCATAACCAACGTCTCGCGCGCCGCTCGATTCAGTTTACGCGCGGTGCGCTTGAGAAGCTGGCGACGCGTGCCAAGGAGGGCCGTACGGCTCTGTTCGACCACCAGGCAGACCGACCGCTTGGCTCGGTGTTCGATGCCGATGTCGTCGAGGAAACGGTGCGGGGTGTCGAAGGGGCGTGGCTGCGCCTGCGGTGGTATGCCGTCCTCAACGACGAGACGTCCGCCGAGCGCCGCCAACTGATTCAGGATTGCCGCTCTGGCGTCCTCCGATTCGGCTCGTGCGGGCTGATGGGTGGCGACTGGCAGTTCCAGGAAGTCGAGGATGAAAACGGCGACTGGGACTACTTCTGGCTCATCGACGACGCCGACAACCTCGACCTCACCGAGTACAGCCGAGTCTACCTCGGCGCTGCTCAGGGCGCGGGCGATCACAAGTTTTCTGAACGAGGGGGTGCACCTACGCCTCCGACTCTACCAACCAAGCCTTCCACGGCCATCGACCTATGCGTGCTCTGATCCGCTTCATCGGCGCTTTCGTGGCGTTCTTCTTCGTCTTCATGCTCGCGAGCACTAAGGCTGCACTCGCCGCCGACGCGCTCGCCGCCGTTTCGGGTCACACGCCGCAGACGCTGCTCGGATTGGTCTCGCTGCTGGGCGTGGGCCTCGTCGTGCAGCTCTCGGCACGTGATCGCGAGGGTAATCGTCAGCGCTTTCGTCTCGACTCGGACTCAGAGCAGTTCGCGGAGAACCTCGAAGACTATGTCGAAGCCAAACAGGACGAGGTGCGGCGGCCGCTGCAAGCGCAGCTGACCGCCATGACCGAGGCCCGCGACGTCATTCGCGACATGGTGATCGGTGAGATCGTCCGCGTGGAGTCGCTTCGCCACGGGGAACTCGTCGACAAGGGCGAAGCCAAAGGGGACTTCGACGCGGAGGAGCACACGGCCTACCTCACCACGCTGACACCCGACATGCTGAAGCTGCACTACAAGCGCGCGGCTTCGGCCAACGTCACCGTCACGCAGAAGACCAGCGGCGAAGGGCCAGGCAACGAGGCCCAGCTCGGCGCGGACACCGGCGACGAGATCCCCTTCGGCACCGTCACCTCGGCCTAGCCCAAACACTCCGGCCCAGCCGCCCCCCTCTCCACATCGGATCTGGCGACCTGCCATCGATCCACACCAGCCACCGAGACTCATGAGCTACGCAAAGCTCCGCGGCGACTTCGGACTCGCCGACACCCAGCACTTCACCGCCGCCGCCGACGTGTCCGACGGCGACCTCGTGGTCGACGGCGACCGCGCCGGGGTTGCCTTCGGTGACACCGCCAGTGGCGACGAGGGCCTCTTCATCATCAAAACCGACGGCAAGGACATCCTGATGCCCAAGGCCACGGGCGCGATCAACCGCAACCAGAAGGTCTACGTCGACGCGGACGGCAATCCCGTCTCGGGTGTGGCGGGCTCGGGCGCGGTCACGGCGACCGCCACCGACAACATCGCCGTGGGCTACGCCGTCGAGGCCGCCGCTTCCGGCGACGCCGAAGTCCTCGTCCACCTGACTGGCGCGTAGCTCCTGCTCGCGTAGCGCTTGCCCGTGTAGCGCAAGCTCGCGTAGCGACGCCGCCCAACTCGAATCTCAACCCGACTCATCGCCATGTCTACCGCCGTCCTGACTCCGTGGGGCCAGCAGGCCCGCCAGATCCACCTCTCTGTCCGCGAGGGCGGGCAGCCGACGGGTCGCGTGCTCGCCTCCGAGCACCGTATCCACGAGATGCTCGCGAGCGATGACCCCGCCGTCCGCCGCAAGGCCATCCTGCACCTGAACGCGGTCGCGCGCACGTACACCGACACGCTCATCCAGCTGTCGAGCCCGGCGCTCTTCCCCGACCAGAAGACGCAAGGCGTGCCTTCGGCGGTGTCGTTCGGCGAGGCGGACCGGCGCGCAGCCGACACGCGCTGGACCGCGCTCTACAACATCCGCGACCTACGCTCGGCGTCGTCGCCCTACTTCAAGATCACGGACGTCTACAACGCCGTGACCTTCGAGGTGTACTTGCTCGGCGAGCGGATCAAGATGCGCCACGTCCAGGGGACCGAGGTCATCTTCGAGACGGACATCGTCGCGGGCGGGCTCCAGTGGAACCAGTTCTTCGCCATGTGGCAGGACCTGTGGAGCGCGAACGAGGGCATCGCCACGATGCAGCTCAAGTACGCGCAGAAGCAAGCCCGCGCAGCCTACGAGGTGCTCACCGCCTCGGGCCTCACCGGCGTGGCCTACAACACAACGGGCGCGACCACGCTGGAGAAGGACATCCTCACGATCAACGACGGCATCCGCACGATCGGCAACCAACTCTACCAGGACGAAGGCATCGCCGGGATCCAGACCGAGGAGGACATCGAGGGCGCGGCCCTGTTCCTGCTCTACAACCCGGCTACGCAGGGCTACCGCCAGCGCGTCAACCGGGCGCTCAACGCCCGCTTCACCATGGCCAACGACAACATGTCGATTGCCGAGGTGGATGTGCCGGTGATCCCGCTGCCGTCGCGCTACGTGCCGGCCACCGACTGGAAGTTGATGCTGCCGGGGCGCAAAAACATCGCGGCGATCCACAAGGACCTCGAGATCTACGACCACACCGACCCGCGCGTCGCCGGCGTTGCGGACGGTCGCATCGGTCAGGGGGCCTACAAGATGGTGCGCGGCGACGCGAAGCAGGGCGTCAGCCTCGCCACGTCGTAGGTCGCAACAACCTGGGCCTCGCCCTCGCCGGTCGCCCCTCCTCACTCCTGCAACCACGCCACCAATGGCCACACCGAAGACTTACACCGCCAAGCTCGTTGGCAAGCTGCCGTTCTCGTCCGTTGATGTCGTCGTCGATGGGCAGACGACCGTGCTGGGGCGCGCTGAGCGCGTGATCTCGGAGGCGGAGAAAATAGCCTTCGAGAAGCTCGCCGCTGCCAAGGGGAGCCCCATCGAGAAGGGCAACCTGAACATCACGGAGATCAAGCCCGCTGCGGGCGCAAAGCCCACAGCCGCAAAGAAGGCCAAGAAGGTCCCCAAGGGCCCGAACGCCACCGACGGCGCGGTGCAGCTCGCCGAGGATGAGGGCGTCGACTTGAACGAGGTCGAGGCGTCGAGCGAAGACGGGCGCATCACCAAGGCCGACGTCGAAGCCTACCTCAAGAGCCAGAACGACGGCAACAACCAAAACGACGAGTAGCTGAGCACTGCTGCTAGCCACTCGCCTCCACCTCACCGAGCACCATGGGAGCCTGGGCCGACCTGACCATCCAGCACGCCACCGTCGCCGAGATCGACGCGCTCAAGCTCGCCGACCAGGCGGCGGTGAACGCGGTAGACTCGGCAGCGAAGGGCCTCGTGGCCGACGAGATCGTGCCGCACCTGGGGCGCTTCGTGAGCCGCTACGGCTCGCCGGTCGCGCTGCTTGACGCCATCGCGGGAAATGCCGACCTCGCCGACGGGCTGCAGCGCGCGCTCGCCTACGCGGCGTTGCACGTGCGCTCGAAGGCTGGTCGCAATACGCGGGATGACCGCTGGAGCGACGACGCTGACGACTTCTACACCAAGATGAAGCGTGCGGCCAAGGCCCTGGCCTCCGTCGCGCCGCATGCTCTCAACCTCACCACGTCGTCAGGCCGTCCCTCTGGAGGCGCGCTTGCCTCGATCTACACCTGATTCGTGTCTACCCGTCCTGCCATTCAGCTGCTTGGTCGCCTCGGCGCTGCGCTCTCGACGGAGGGCGAGGCGGCGAAGGCGACGGCTCAGGATGCCGCCCGGCTCATCCGGCGGCGCACTCGGCGCGGTATGGACGCACGCGGGCGCAGGCTCCGGCCCTACGCAGACTCAACCAGGGCGCGGAAGCAGCGACAGGGCAAGCCCACGGCCCCGGTGACCTTGACCGAAACGCGGAAGATGCTTGACCGGCTGAAGGTCACGTCGCGAGGTTTTCGCTCCACCCGTGGCTCTGTGGGACGTGTCCAGGTTGTCGGCGGCACCACGCGCGACAAGCGGCTCCTGCGAATTCACGTGTCCGATGAGCGTCGTAAGCGCATCCCGCAGCGGGATATTCGCGGCGTCTCGGCGCGCGAGGCAGCGACGCTGAAGCGGCTCTACCGGGGTCGCCTCTTGCGCGTTGTCCGCGGCTCCATCAGCGGGGTAGCGGCATGAGCACGAAGACCATCTTCCGCGGGCTCATCGAGCACCTGCAACTCAACCTACCTGTTGGCCTAGCCGATGTCGTTGTTCGCTACGACGGCGATGCGGAGGCAGCCATTGAGGAGCACGTGGCCGACCTCTCTGGCACAGCTGGCGCGTCGGTCCTCGTGGGCTTCACGGCCACCCAGTACACCGGGCGTAGCCTCGGCGGGGCCTATCGCGACGGGCAGCTACCCATCACCATCCTGGTCGTACAGCGTCGCCACGAAGTCGACGCCGCAAGCCAACAAGCGGCCATGTTCGCCGCGGCAGAAGCGCTCGACGACCTCGCGGACGCGGTGCGCGACCTGCTCGCCTCCAATCCGCGCACGCTTTCCGGGTCCGGCGTCGCTGCCATCGACGTGACTGAGATCGTCGGCCTGCTCGGCGGTGGCGACTGGCTCGGCCGCGCGCTCACCTGCTCAGCAGTTCCTCTTCCATCGTAACACACTGGTACACCGCAATGGCCGACGCCAAGAGCAAGACCGCCCCGAAGACCTCGGACTCGAAGACCTCGACTCCGAAGACCTCGAATTCGAACGCTGTCACGATGACCGCGCTCGTCACCTTCGCCAAGGGCGCGAACAAGACCCTAAAGGGCACCGAGTTCACCTGCACCGAGGCTGAGGCGGCGGCGCACGAGGCGGCACTCCGCGCTCGCCGCAAGGAGAGCTAGGTCTCCCGCTCGTATCACCACAAGCTTAAACCCCCTATCATCATGGCTATCTCTGTCGGCTTCTACGACGAGTTCGAGTTCACAGGCGATATCTCGGGCACGCCCACGTGGAGCGCGCTCGATCCCTCGAAGCTCCACACCGACGGCGACATCTTCGCTGTCACGCCTCTCTCCGAGCAGAACATCAACCTGCAGCGCAAGCGCACAGGCGGGACGCTCGCGTTCGCGTTCCTCTACGAGACCGACGAGGACGACACGAACAACACCGAGCTCGACGCGCTCCTCGCGCTCGACACGGTGTGGTTCCGCACGCGCTCGTCGGGTTCGTCCAACCGCATCGTCACGGGCGGGACGCTCGGCTGCAGCGTTCTGGGCCAGAAGCTCAAGACTGCCAGCCAGGCCGGGCAGCGCGCGAAGACCCGCATCGAGGGCGACGTGTCGGCCGCGCCGGGCGCGTCGTTCCAGACCACGGAGGCTGTCGCGTAATCGACTCGCATCATGGTAGCCCTCACCTTCGGGCTGTTCCTGGACTTGTCGGAGGCGCTCGGGTACCCCCCTGAGCGCCTCCTGTCGCATTCAGGAGACGAAGACCCCGCCGCTTGCTACGATCCGCAGCGCGTGATTGAGCTTCTTGCGCCAGCCATAGTCGTGGCTGGCCTCACGATCGAGGCGCGCGGCAACGTCGCAGCGATGCTTGCCGAGTGCGCCCTGCTCGCCGTCGCCGAGACTGTGGCTCGCGCTAGTGCTACCACGACGTCCATGTGGGCACAGGCCCGCGCCGAGCGACCCGACCCGCCCGGGGGCCAGACGCTCCGGTCCATGCGCGTGCAGCTGGCTGCTCTCGGCACCGAGGCGCACGCCGCGCTGCTCCTGATGCCCCTCTCTACAGCCCTCGTCTTTCTCGACGGGTGCGCGATCGAAGCGTACCTGCGCGAGCTCGAAGAGGCGCTCAAGCCGAACCGGTAGCACTCTCTAATTCGATGACCGACCAAATCATCTTCGAGCTGATCCTGGATGCGTCGCAGACGCCACGGGGCGTACGAACGGCCACCCGTACGCTGGAAGGGCTTGAGACCCGTGCCGAGGCCGCAGGCATGAGCCTGGAGAAGTTGGAGCAGAAGGTCGCCGGCGTCGAGCAAGAACTGCGCACCGGCACCATCACAACGCTTCGAGACGCGGCACGCGCGACAGACACGCTCACGCGCGCGTTCAAAGCGGCTG
The DNA here is from genome assembly GCA_039178415.1 of Bacteroidota bacterium. GTDB lineage: Bacteria > Bacteroidota > Rhodothermia > Rhodothermales > Rubricoccaceae > JBCBEX01. Next base: position 108 of record JBCDFF010000052.1, on the reverse strand, counting down.
CCACGCCGGAGGACCGGCAGCGGTTTGCGGCGCTTCGCGTCGAGGTGAAGCGCATCGAGCGGCAGCTGCTCGCAGACGGCGCCGCGTTCGACAGCTTCCGAGACCGGG
>JBCDFF010000051.1:0-16586 GCA_039178415.1 Bacteroidota bacterium | reverse complement strand
CGTGGCACGGACGAACAGGTCGGCTTTGGCGTCCGTCGGCGGCTCGTCGGACTGCGTGCGACCGTGCTGACTGCTCGTTGCGCCGTGGTAGTTCGCGGGCGGCGGGCGCTGCCCCTGCGGGACGATCTCGACGGTGATCGGATCGGTGGTGTAGCGCTGGTTGCCGACGGGTACCTGCACCGAGCCGAGCGCGGCACGGCCGGTCCTGAGCGGGCGGTAGATCCACGTCAGCGTGAGCACGTGCTCGGTGCGCCCGTTGTAGTTCTGGTAGGTGTACGACTGCTGCGGCGTCGGCAGCACGAGTGACAGCCCCTGCGTGCTCGGCGGCTCGATCTCGCCGACCGACGTGAGGTCGCCGCGCAGCTCGACGCTGAAGAGTACCTGCTCGTCCTGCCCCGCCGGATTGGGCGACGCGGACGCGCTCACCTGCACGTTTTGCGCAAGCGCGCTGCCCGCCAGCACAACGCCAACGAGCACCATCCACCAAGGACGAAGAACGCAAGGCCAAGGACGACGCATCACCACTCCTTTTCGACGCGGCGGGGCGGCGCACGGCGTTGCTGCACCTCCTGGAGCAGTTCCTCCTCGTCGGCTTCGAGCGCGCCGAGGATGCGCAGGGCCTCGGCCTCGCTCATGGTGCCGGGCAACACCTCGCCAGTGCTGGCGGGCGTCGCGTCGCCCTCTGCTTCTTCGCCGTCCTGCGGTTCACCGGACGTGCCGGCCTGTCCCTCTTCGTCCTGCTCCTGCGGGTCAGTTGGCTGCTGGTTCGTCGCGTCCGACTCCGCCTCGTTGTTCTCGTCCTCGAACTCGGGCTGTTGCTGCTCTTCGGGGTCGCCCTCATCCGGGGTGTCTTCGCCGGGCTCTCCCTCGTCACCGGGTTGCGGCTGGCCGTCCTCGCTCGGCTCCTGTTCGCCCTGCTGGGCGTCCTGCGACTCTTGCTGCTCGCTCTCGCCGCCGCCCTGCTGGTCCTGGGCGTCCTCGTTCTCGCCGTCCTGGCCGTTCTCCTGCTCGCTCTCGTCGCCGTCGCTGCCCTGCTGCGGGTCTTGCTGCTGCTGGCGGATCAGTTCGAGGAGCGCCTCCAGCTTCGGGTGCACCGGCGTGTTCGGGTTCGGCGCTTGCGCGAGGGCGTCCATCGCCACGGCCTCAGCGTGCTCGCCGTCGCCTTCGATGTAGAGCTGTGCGGCGTTGTGGTACGCGTCCGCGAGTGACCTATCCCCGGGTGAGGGCGCAGGCTGCGCTACCGCAGTGGGCAGCGCGAGAAGCGTGAGCAGGACGACGAGGTGACGCACGAGCGGAGGGAACTAGGCCGAAGCAGGCAGCAAACGCACGGGCGAGAGCAAACCGTATGGGCCGCGGTGAATGCGTGAGCGCCGCGGTGGGTTCGCTGGCACTCCTCAGGGCGAGCCTACGCGAACCGCGCAGCGAGGTCGGCGAGCGCCGCGCGCAGCGGAGCCGTCACCACGTGCCCCGGCGTGCCCGGCGTGGCGTAGGCGGCCAGCGCCTCGGCATCGGAGGGCGTCGCGAGGGTGTCGAGGCGACCGGCGACGGCGCGGTAGGCGTCGCGGAACGGCACGCCGCGCTGCACGTCGGCGAGCGCCTCGTCGGTGGCGAACAGCTCGGGCGAGAGGGCCGCGCGCATCCGGTCGCGGTCGAACGTCAGCGCGGGCAGCCCAGCGGCCAAGGCGGCGAACAGGTCGAGGCTGAGCAGCGTCGCGCGCATCGCAGCCTCCTTCGTGAGTTGGAGGTCGCGGTGGTAGCCGCCCGGCAGGTTGGCCGGGAGCGTCAGCAGCAGGTGCAGCTCAGCGGTGAGGCGGTGGTACGTCGCCCGAGCCAGTTCGAGCACGTCGGGGTTGCGCTTCTGCGGCATGATCGACGAGCCCGTCGTGTGCGCCTCGGGGAGTGTGACGAAGCCGAACTCGGCGGTAGCAAACAGGACGAGGTCGGACGCGAGCCGGTTGGCCGTCGCGCCGAGCTGAACGAGCGCGTGGACGACCTGCCCGTCGAGCTTGCCGCGCGAGAGCTGCACGGCGGGCGTGTGCGTTTGCACGCTGTCGAAGCCGAGCCGCTCGGCAACGCCCTGGCGCGGGAGGGTGAGGCGCGGCACGCCATAGCCAGCCGCACTGCCCCACGGCGACACGTTGGCGGCGGCGCGCGCCTCGGCGAGCGTGCGGAGGTCGGCGACGAGCAGTTCGGCGTAGCTGGCCGCCCAGAGGCCCGCCGTGGTCGGCATCGCGCGCTGGAGGTGCGTGTAGCCCGGCATCAGCCCGTCGGCGCACGCGTCGGCGTGGTCGAGCAGCGCCTCGGTGACCGCTGCGGCCTGCTCAGCGACGGCCGCGAGCGCGTCGCGCAGCCAGAGGCGCAGCGCCACGAGTACCTGGTCGTTCCGGCTCCGCCCCGCGTGGATCTTTTTGCCCGCGTCGCCCAGCTGCGCCGTGAGTTCACGTTCGAGCACCGTGTGGCAGTCCTCATCCTCCACGCGCACCGTGAGCGCGCCCGCCTCCGCCTCGGCTTTGATTGCCGCCAGCGCGTCGGCGACCTGCCGGTGCTCGTCCGCCGTCAGCACGCCGATCTCGGCGAGCGCCCACGCATGCGCCTCGCTCCCGACGCAGTCGTAGGGCAGCAGCAGCGTGTCCCACCGCCAGTCGTCGCCGACGGTGAAGCGGACGACCCAGTCGTCAGGAGAGCTACTCGCGTCTTTGGTCCAAATCGCCATAAGATGTTGCGTGTTGCGTGTTGCGTATTGGGTTGCCTCGGCGCTCGTCCGATACGCAACACGCAATACGCAACACCTGTCAGGAGTCGAAATACGCCGCCACAATCGCCCGGTACACCTCGACAGCGCGCTCGACCTCGGCGGCCTCGACATGCTCCTCGGGGGTGTGTGAGAGCTCGCTGCGGCCGGGGCCGATCTTGACGGTCGGCACGTCGTGGAGGAAAATCCAGTCCGAGGCAGTCGGCGAGCCGAAGGGCGTGGCGTCGGCGACGAGACTAGGCAGGGCGCGCTGGCAGGCCTGGGCGATACGAGCGTCGGCGGGCGTGGCGCAGGGAATGAGGCGTCGGCTGTAGACCTCCACCTCGCTTTCGACGGCGTCGCCGATGAGGGCGATGAGATCGCCGTGCGGATACATCGGCGTCGAGCGGATGTCGAGCGTGATCGTGCAGCGGTCGGGCACGACGTTCTTCGCGCCGCCTGCCTCGATGAGCGTCGGCGTGACCGTCGGGAGGCCGAGGAACGGGTCGGGTCGGTCGAAGGTGAGCGCCTGCAGCGCGGCGAGGTCGCGCGCGGCGGCGAGGATCGCGTTCTCGCCGAGGTGCGCGCGGGCAGCGTGGGCGGTGCGACCCAGCGCGTGGAGGCGGAGGATGAGCAGGCCCTTCTGCGAGAGGCACGGACGCAGCTCCGTCGGCTCACCCACGAGCGCCGCCGAGGGCTGCGGCAGAGCGCTCCCAAAGAAGTCGCGGCGGAGGTGCTCGACGCCGTTGTAGTCCTTGCTCGCCTCCTCGCACGCGGTCAGCGCCACGACGAGACGCACGCCCTTCGGCTCGAATCCGTCGCGGGCCAGGGTGAGGAGCGCCGTCAGCATCGCCGCGCCGCTCGCCTTCGCGTCGACGGCCCCGCGCCCATAGACCTTACCGCTTACCACCGTCGGCTCGAAGGGCGGATAGGGGTGGTCCGACGACGGCGGCACCACGTCGAGGTGCGAGTTGAGCAACAGCACGTCGTCGCCGGTGCCGAGGCTCACGACGACGTTGTCGGCGACGCGGTCCACGGTCACGCGCGGGCCGCCATGCTCGCGGGCATACGCCTCCACGAAGTCGGCAATGGCGCGCTCCTGGTAGCTCAGCGAGGGGAAGCGGATGAGGGCGGCGTGCAGGTCGAGGGTCGAGGGTCGCAAGTCGAGGGTCGCAGGTCCACTGAACCCCTCATTCAGCCCTTCGCCGTTTTGCTCGTCCGCTTCTTCCAGGGCGAGCCTTGTCCCTGAGCCTAGTTCTGTCGGAGCCGCAATGCGCACCGTGCCGACGCCGCGTCGCAATGCCTCGAAGCCGACATCGAGCTTGACGCGCATCCCGGCGTTGAGCCAGCCGCCGCGTTTGCCCGCCTCGGCGTCGTCGGGCGTGATCGCGGCGAAGCGGGTGGTGGGGTCGGCGAGGTCGCGGTAGACGCCGCCCGCCGCCGCGGCGAAGACGAGCGCCTCAGCCTGCAGCGCAGCGGCGAGTTCGAGCGCGATCGTGTCGGCGTTGACGTTGTAGAGCGCCCCGTCCGCGTCCATGCCGATGGGGCCGACGACCGGCACCAGCCCCGCGTCCAGGAGCGTCGTGAGGACGTGCGTTTCGATGCCCTCGACATTGCCGACGTGTCCGAAGTCGACCGTCTCGCCGTCAACGGTCCACGGCGGGCGGCGGTGGACCTGCACGAGCGCGGCGTCGGCCCCCGTCAGCCCGACCGCGCGGACGCCTGCTGCCTGCGCCGCCGCAACGAGCCGCGCGTTGAGCCGCCCGGATACTTCCCAGAGCAGCACGTCGAGGTCGAGGGCCGTCGTGACGCGGCGTCCGTGGACCATGCGGGGCGTGTGGCCGAGCCGCTTCGCCAGCGCCGTCGCCTGCGGCCCGCCGCCGTGGACGAGTACGACGCGGTCGAGGCTCGCCACCGCGTTCCAGACCGCAGCGACGGCGGCCTCGTCGGCTAGGAGCGCGCCGCCGAGTTTTAAGAGGGTCGTGGGTCGTGGGTCCAGGGTCACAGGTCGGTGGGGGCGAGAATGGGGTAGTCGATTTCGAGCCATAGGCTACTCGTTACGAGGATGGCCTCTTCTTCATTCTCTGCTTTAAGATGGACGGCTGTGATGCCGTCCTCTTCCCAGATCTGAAGGACCGGTAGCGTAAGTACACCACCGCCTCCCATGCCGCTGCTACCGAAGCTGGTGCAGGCGATTTCGTCGCCGATATCTGCCGTGCCTTTCGTTACGGCACCGCCCAGGCACAGCGAGGCCCCATCACGATTGCTGCTCAGCAGCATAAACGTCCCCTTCTCGCGTGGAGAGTCAAATGGCGACACCTGCGAAGCCCATTTGTAAATGGTACCGTCTACGCGGCTTACGATTCCGGCGGTGAGCAGGGCCTTCGCGAACTCATGCGCGGCTTTCGGGGAGGCAAGCTGGATACATACTGGATCGCCACCAGGCCAAAATGCATCAAACGCATGCTTCGCCTGGCCTAGGTCTACACCAGTCCAAGCACGAATCATTTTGATCGCAGCGATCATGTTGTAGCCCGGCTTGCACCAGAGCAACTCGACCTCCGAGCCCTGACCTTTGACCTGCGACATGGGACCTGCGACATGGGACCTGCGACAGCGTTAGCGAGCCCGAGTATAGACACCCTACGCGTGACGAGGCCGCGAACCTGCCGGGCAGGACCTAGCCGGGTACGACGTTGCTGAATCCGCTGCGTAAGCCTGCGCATGCCTGCGAGCGTCCTCCCTCGGGCTCCGTGCCGTACGTTCAGCATCCCACCCCTCGTTTCTCCTCTCTTCTCCGATCCAACCCGGCCATGCAGTTTTTTATCGACACCGCCTCCCTCGACGAGATCCAGGAAGCCGCCGACATGGGCGTCCTCGACGGCGTCACGACCAACCCCTCGCTCATGAAGAAGGAGGGGGCCGAGGACTTCCACGCGCACATCCACAAGATCTGCGAGATCGCCCAGGGCCCGGTCAGCGCTGAACTGGTCGCCACGAAGTACGACGCCATGGTCGCCGAGGGCCGCGAGCTGGCCAAGATCCACGAGTACGTCGTCGTGAAGGTGCCGCTCATCCTCGACGGTATCAAGGCCATCAAGACGTTCACCGAGGAGGGCATCCGCACCAACTGCACGCTCTGCTTCAGCCCCACGCAGGCGCTCATCGCCGCGAAGGCGGGTGCGAGCTACATCAGTCCCTTCATCGGCCGCCTCGACGACATCTCAACGAACGGCATGGAGTTGATTCGGCAGGTCGTGACGATCTACGAGAATTACGGTTACGAGACGGAAGTACTCGCTGCCTCGATCCGCCACCCGATGCACGTGGTGGAGGCCGCCGAGATGGGCGCGGACGTGGGGACGATGCCGCTGGGCGTGATCAAGAAGCTCCTGAAGCACCCGCTCACGGACAGCGGTCTGGAGCGCTTCCTCGCCGACTGGCAGGCCTACCTCGACGCGACGGGGCAGGAGAGCGCGTAAGGACCGCATTTACGGTGGTGTAAACAAACGACCCCTAGTTGGAGAACATCGCGCCGTCCGTTATCCTTCGCGCGGAGGGACTCGCGACGTTATTCACCCAACCCCGGTCGTCATGACCACTCCCACATCCGACCGCCTACGCCAGGTTGCTGAGCGCGCGGGCTACTCGTTTGCGCCCACACCTGGCTGGCCTCGATCCAAGCGCGCGCCCTGGTGGCGGCGGTGGCTGCTCGCGGGCGGCGTGCTCTTCAGCGTCGCGCTCGGAGCACCGGCCTCGCAGGCGCAGGACATTGGGCCATTCACCTACGTTGGGCGTTCGGGCGATGCGCCCCTCACGCCGCTCATCTCGTCGCAAGGCTTCACCGCCCCGACCTTCGGAGACGTGGACGACGATGGCGATGACGATCTCCTCCTCGGCGGTGTCTACAGCGGAAGTACCACGCCGAGGTACTACGAGCAGGTAAGCCCGGGCGTTTTCGAGGAGCGGATGTCGCATCCCTTCGAGGGAATGGAGTTGTTTGCCCCTGAGCTTGTGGACCTGGATGGCGATGGAACGCTGGAGCTATTAGCAGTGCGGACTGACCTGCCAGAGCGCAACTTGATGCTGCACGTGAAAAACGACGACGGCGTGTATGAGGTCGCGCAATCGCTGCCACTCGAGAGCCCGTACTGGGCATGGACGGCCTGGGTCGACGTGGATGACGATGGAGACCTCGACGCCTTCGTATCCAACGGGGATTACTACACCCCGCAGCTCTACATCCAGCAGGAGCCCCTGCAGTTCGAGGAGCAGCCCGAGGATCACGCCTTCTCCTCGCTTCTCGCCGCAGGTGAGTACATCCACTCTTTTGCGCTGCACGACATGGACGGCGACGGGGATCTAGACGGCGTTGAGGGCGGCATCGAGACGGGCGTGGTCATCCACTGGCAGGTGAGCGAGGGCGTCTTTGAGACGAGTGCACGGCTGGAGATAGACCGGCTAATCGAAGGGTATGCCGTTGCAGCCGCCGTCACAGACTTCGATGGGGACGGCCGCCCCGACATCCTCCTCACCGATGCCCAAGGCATCGCGGCGGGTTACCTCCAGCAGGACGATCAGAGCTTCCTCTTCGACCCCGCCATGGAGGTCAACCGCTCGCTGGCAGGCCGGACCGTGGACGTGGACCGCGATGGGCGCCCCGAACTAGTCGGTCGTTCTCTTTGGGAGGGGGAGGGGACGGCGCTCTACCGTCTCAGCGAAGCAGGCTTCGAGCCGTTCGAAAAGCAGCCCGAAACGCTGAGTAGTGCCGTCGACGACATAGACTTGGATCAGGATGGCGATCTCGACCTTTGGGGCGGCGGCACCACCTTCTGGGCGCAGCAAGCCGACGGCACGTTCACCGAGGAAGCCATCCCCTCGACGGTAGCTCCGCTCAGTGACCGGCGTGGACTTCGCTTTGAAGACCTCGATGGGGACGGATGGCGTGATGCCATCGCCGACCTGAACGGACCTGAAACCGAACCGCTGCTGCAGCTCTTACGGCGCACCGAGGACGGGGCGTTTGTGGAGGTCGAAGACGACGCAAACCCGTTCCCTCTAGCTGGCAGCCCGGTTTGGGCGCGCCCCGCCTTTGCCGACATGGACGGGGACGGCGACCTGGACTTGGTTGCGCTGGGTAGTATTCTGATCGACAACGAGTTCGTCGACCGCCTACGGTATTTTGAGCGTGTAGGCGAAAGGTTCGTTGAGCAAGAAACGCATCCCTTCGCAGACGTAGACCTGTCGTGGATCTATGACCCTGGCAACCTGGACCTGGCTGACTTCGATGGCGACGGGGACTTCGATCTGACCGTGGTGGACTATACGGGGTCCACGCACCTCTATCGCAACGACGCCATCGTCGTGGCCGACGAGCCGACGGCGCAGCGGCCCGATACGCCCGCGCTCGCCGCCGCCTACCCCAACCCCTTCCGCGGTGCCGCCACGCTCACGCTCACGCTGCCTGAGGCGCAGGCCGTCCGCGTGGCGCTCTACGACGTGCTCGGACGCGAGGTGGCGCTGCTGCACGAGGGCACCGCTTCCGCAGGATCGCTCACTCTGGAGGTGGACGGGACTCGCCTAGCGAGTGGGGTCTACGTGGTGCGGGCCGAAGGCGCGACGTTCGTGGCGACGCAACGTCTCACCCGACTCAGGTGAGGGCGTACCTCGTCGGGGGGCACCGTGCTCGACCACGCCGTGCGGGTAGATCCTACAGGCACGTAGCGCGTTGCATCGCGCGTCCGTAGTTTCGCGGGTCCGCCGTTCCGTTTCGCGCTCGCTCTCCGCGCTCCGCATGGCCCGCCCGTCCGACACCGCTCCGTCCGCCTCCAGCGAGCAGGACCGCGCGCTCGTGGAGCAGGCGCTCGGCGGGGACCAGCGCGCCTACGAGCAACTCGTCGACAAGTACCAGGGCGCGCTCCGGCGGCACGTCGGGCGCATGGTGCGCAACCAGCGCGAAGTCGAAGACCTCGTCCAGGAGGCGTTCATCAAGGCGTTCTCGTCGCTGGAGTCCTACCTCCCGACCTACGCCTTCTCGACGTGGCTCTACAAGATCGCCACCAACCACACGATCGACTACCTCCGCAAGAAAAAGCTGCCGACGTTCTCGATCGACAAGCCGCTGCAGGCGAAGGACGGCGAAATCCACTACGAACTGCCGGACCAGACCTACCGCCCGGACCAGCACGTCGTCCAGGACCAGCGCCGCGAGCTGATCGAAGCCGCGATCGCGCAGCTGCCGGAGAAGTACCACCGCGTGATCGTGATGCGGCACCAGCAGGAGCTGAGCTACGAGGAGATCGCGGCGGCGCTCGACCTACCGCTTGGGACGGTCAAGGCGCACATCTTCCGCGCCCGCGCGCAGCTCTACAAGTTCCTCAAGGACCAACGAGCGGACTTGTAGGAGACGATCAGCTGGTGGCCACAGCCTGTCAGCAGGGGGGCGCGCGTACAGCCTGCGCGTTGCCGTTCCCTTGCGACGCCGACGGCCGATCGCTGAAGTCCAGCCTGGTGACCGTTTCGAAGATCATGCGGAGGAAGGCGCGGGCGTAACTCTGTCGGCCGAGTTCCCGTAGCGACCAGGCTATGACCCGCGTTCTACATGTTCTCGTTCTTCCTGCCCTCCTCGTGGCGTGGCTGCTCCCATCACCGGAGGCCCAGGCACGTAAGCAGCAGCAGCAGGCCTATACCTTCGAGGCAGGCTCGGGCGATGAACGCACGCTCGAAGCCGTGCTCGACATCGGGCTTGGGAGCGTTCGGCTCCAGGCCATGGACGGGCGCACCCCAGTGTTCCGCGCCGAGGGCATGCTCCGCGACGAGGCGCTGCAGCCATCGTTCGAGTACGACGCCGACGGCTCGCACGGCGAGATTATGCTCGACGTGGATTCCAACGACGGGGTGTCGCTCGGCGGGCTACGCGGGGCCGACCGGAACCGCTGGGCGCTCTTCGTCTCCGACGACGTCACTCTCGACCTCGACCTCGCGCTCGGCGCTGGCGAGGCCGATCTCGACCTGACCGACCTGAGTGTGGAGCGGTTCGAAGTGTCCACCGGCATGGCCCGCACCCGCGTCCGCTTCGACCGGCCCAACGAGGTTCCCATGGCGATGCTCAGCGTGGAGGCGGGTATGGCGCCCGTCGAGTTGCTGGGGCTAGGCCATGCGCGCTTCGAGCAGCTTCAGTTCGAGGGCGGCATGGGCTCGTTCCGCCTCGATTTCTCCGGCGACGCCTTCGTACGCGGGGCCCGCGCGCACATCGAGGTGGGCATGGCCAAGCTGCACCTGATCCTCCCCGACGACGCGCCGGTCGTGCTCATGGCCCCCGACTCGTGGGTGTCGCGCGTGCGCATTCCGAACGGGTATGTGAAGCACGACGAGGGTGTCTGGCATAGCCCGTCCGTGCGCGATCCCTCGAACGCGCTCCGCATCGAGGTCGAGGCCGGTATGGGCACCATCGAGTGCGTGCTCGCCTCGGACGCCCGGTAGGCGGCGCGGTGGTCTTCCACAGGCGGCCCTCCGCGAATCTTCAGGTCACAGCGAGCGTAGCAGGACGCTCCATGGAGTCCTGAGCCCCCCGCCGTCATGCGCGCTGTTTTCGCTGTTCTGTTTGCGCTGCTCCTGAGCGTTCCCGTTGCCTCCCCAGAGGCGAAGGCACAGGAGGCCGATCTTGCCTTCGCCGAGCCGCTCGGCGACGGGCCAGTCTACGAGGTGCCCATCGAGGGCATGATCGACAACGCGCTCGCGCGCTACCTCGAACGGGCGGTCGCCGACGCTGAGGAAAACGGCGCGGCGCTCATCGTGATGCACATCGACACGTTCGGCGGACTGGTTGACGCTGCCGACGAGATCCGTAAGCTCCTCCTCGACACGGCGATCCCGACCGTCGCGTTCATCGACCGCAACGCGGCGAGCGCGGGCGCGCTGATCTCGTTCGCCGCCGACAAGATTGTGATGGCCCCGGGCTCGTCCATCGGCGCGGCGACGGCCGTGGACGGGACGGGGGAGAAGGCCCCCGAGAAGATCCAGAGCTACATGCGCGGCCTGATGCGCTCCACCGCCGAGGCCAACGGGCGCGACCCCGAACTCGCCGAGGCAATGGTGGACGAGCGTATCGTGGTCGACGGCGTCGTGGCGGAGGGCGAGCTGCTCACGCTCTCGACGAGCGAGGCCGTCAGCCTGGGCCTCGCCGACGCCGAGGCGCCGACGCTGGACGCACTCCTCAAGCTCCTCGCCGTGGACGGCCGCGACCTCGTGGAGCACCGCGCGAGCCGGCCCGAGCAAATCCTCCGCTTCCTTGGCTCGCCCGTCGTGGCGTCCATCCTGATGCTCATGATGATGGGCGGGCTCTACTTCGAGCTCCAGACGCCCGGCGTCGGCTTCGCAGGCGCGATGGCCTTCATGGGCGCGGCCATGTTCTTTGCCCCGCACTACCTCCTCGGCCTCGTCGAGAGCTGGGAGATCGTCCTCTTCTCAGTCGGGGTGCTGTTGTTGTTCGCCGAGATATTCGTCGTGCCAGGCTTCGGCGTGGCAGGCATCCTGGGCATCGTGTGCACGATCGGCGCGCTCTTCGCGGCGCTCGTCCCGAATGTGGGCTTCGACTTCCCCGACGGGCTCGCGATCACCCGGGCCTCGGCGACGCTTGCGGCGACGCTGGTGCTGCTCGTGGCGCTCGCGTTCTCGCTCGGACGCATGCTGCCGACGTCGAGGCGGTTCGGCGCGCTCGTGCTCGATCCTGAACTCACCGCCGCCGAGGGCTACACCTCCGCCGCCAGCGACGACACGCTGCTTGGCATGACCGGCCGTACGCTCACCGGACTACGCCCCGCAGGCGTTGCCGAGTTGGGTGGCCAACGCGTGCAGGTCGTCTCGCAGGGCACGTTCATCGATGAGGGCGTCGACGTCGAGGTCGTGAGCGTACGCGGTGCCCGGGTTGAGGTGAAGCCGGTCGCTCGTGAGGCGACGGCGTAAGGTGCTGCCCGACGCCAATGGTGGCAGAGGGCACGGCAGCACAGGGGCCGTCGTCCTATCGGCGAAGGCCACGGCGCAGCCCGCCGAAGTGCGCGCCCTCCTCGACCAGACAGACTGGGCCGACGGCCGCACCCTCGACGGCGTCGCGCGCCTGCTCGCTGCCGGGCCGTACGTCACCGCGCGCGCTGATGGTCGTCTCGTCGGGTTTGCCCGCGCGCTCTCGGATGGCTGCTACCGCGCGCTCATCGAAGACGTGATCGTCGATGTCGCCTGGCGCGGGCGTGGCGTGGGCGATGCGCTGCTGCGGCTCCTCCTCGACACGCACCTGCGCGAGGTCGACCAGGTCCACCTTGGGTGCGAGGAGGCGAACGTCCCCTTCTACGAGCGCTTTGGCTTCGAGCGCACCACAGGGCCGCGTATGATCCTGATCCGCTAGCTTACCCCAGGCGGGCGAGTCCACGATCACCCAGCACGGCGAATGTACCCGTGCCCTCGGCGTGGAGCGTACCGTCGGGGCTAACGAGGCGGACGGTGGCGGCCATGCGCCCCTCGGCGTCCGGCGCTGCCGCGACGGCTTCGGCCGTGGCGACGGTGCCTAGCGGGAGCATCGCGAGGAACCGGCATGTGATCTCGGCCGCAACGGCGGGCTTGCCACGCAGCAGCGCCGCGGTGCCCATCGCCTCGTCCAGCACGGCCGCCATCGCGCCGCCGTGGGCGTGGCCGGGTGGCCCCTCTGCGCCGGGGCCGAACCAGACGCGGACGAACGTGTGCCCGTCGCCCTTCGCGGGGTCGTGGTAGTAGCGCAGCAGCAACCGGTCGGGGTCGTCGTCCAGGAACGAGCGCGTGCCGAACATCTGGTTGAACTGCACGAGTGGGGTCCAGCCTGGCTCTCCGGCGAGGGCGTCAGGGGCGAGATCTGACGGCCATGTGTTCGGGTTAACCGTGTTCATCGTCTGTGGATAAGCGGAAAGGCAGGACGGCGCAAGCTGTGCGATTCCAAGCTCCATGTGAGCGTGTCCAGAAGCGGCTGTGAGCGGGGATAAGTCTCCTCCGTCAGTCAGTTCGGGCGCCACGCGGGCGCGCCTTCGTGAGCCAAGGACGAATGGAGCCCCCCAGGTTCATCGAGGCACTGCCTCGGGTGCCTGGGCGAGCATCTCCACGGCGCGGCGAGTGCCAGCGCGCAGATGCCTTGCCGACCGTGGGCTGAGGGCCGGGACCGCCACGCTGTCTCAATCCTCGTCGCTCACCGGCTCGTCGTCGGGCTCTTCGATGAGGTCGCCGTCCTCCTCCTCGTCTGAGCGACGGATGCGCTTGGGCTTGTTGGCTTCTTCCTCAGCCCGGGCAGCCTCGCGGGCGGCACGCCGGGCCTCCCAGTCGGGGTACTGGACCATCACCACGGTCCCGGTCTTGGTCGTCGTGTCGAATTCGGTCGCCTCCATGTCCAACTCGAAGCCCTCAGGGGCCTCCCAACCGTCGAGGCCCTCGATAGACTCCGTGACGTCCTGCGCGATGAAGCCGACTAGGGCGCCGCGGAGCTCCTTTACCCCGTGCGTGACTGCTTTGCGCTCGCCGCTCTCGTCCTGGCGGTAGAACTTAACCTGCACCATCGCGCGGTAGGAGCCATCGTCGTCCCAAGCTGCTTGGTGGGCACCGGGTAGGAGGTTCCAGACGAATTTGCCAGCGAGCACCTCGTTGAGTGCAGGGGAAAGCAGCGGCTTCCAGTAGCTCGCAGCCCGTCCGATCTTGTCCACAGACGCGTCCATCTTGAGGCGGTACTCAGGGATGAGGTCGTCCGGCCGAAGGACACCGAAGAGACCGGAGAAGATGATGCCGTTTTCAAGGAGGCGGCGCTGCGCCCCTGTGGGGAGCGCTTGGAAGTCAATGGACTTGTACATCACGCCGGGCCCGTAGCGCTCGATGGCAGACATGAGCGGGCTGTCGTAGACGCTCAGGTTTGCCTGGACGGCAGCCTGGAGGGTGTCGCCCTGTACCCCGAAGAGCTTCTGGAGAGCGTCCTCATCTGCCTGGTCGATGTGCGCATGCAACGCGTCAATGAGCGCGCGGCGCTCCGGATTGAGGCGAGAGAAATAGTTGAAGGTGTCCGAGGTCCGGTAGTCGAACATGTCCGGCGCGAACGGATTTCCGCCAGAAGCCTTGCCCTCCGCGCTGGGCAAGAGGATCGAGAAGCCCACCATGGGGAGGAAGTGCTAGTGTGGGATAGAGATGGGGGGCGGGCGCATCGCCTACCTGGCAGCGCCAGCTTACTGGAGCGGAGACCGACGGGGAACGCGCGCCGTCCGGCTAGGCACCGCGGCGAGCCCGGGCCTGCTTCATGAGCGACTCAGCCTCCTCGAGGAGAGCCTCGGCCTGCTTCTGCGCGTCCGCAACAAGAGCGCGGCTGGACTGGCGCGCGTCGCGTTCGGTAGCCTCAGCGTCCATACGGTCGAGCCACCCGGCGACGCGCTGGGCCCACGAGTCGAGCATGAAGGCAAACCGACGACGGGAGATCGCACCTTTGTCGGGTGCAAGCAGGAGCCCCAGTCCGAACCCGACAGCGCCTCCTACGAGCGTACCGACGATCGCCGACCGCACGGAGGACCCGAACGAAGACGAACCGGAGGGCGGGGACGGGAGGTCGTTCATGAGAGAATGGCGGCCAGAGGGAGGAGCTGGAGCACAAGATACGGTGTGAGCCAGACGAGAGTCCTGCCCAGGTCGAACGAGAGCAAGGTCCACACAGAGGCGCTACGCCAGCCTTATGGCCAACGTAGCGCCCAGACTACAGCGATGGAAGCGGGACCGCGCTACTTCTTCTTCTTGTGGCGGTTCTTGCGAAGGCGCTTCTTGCGCTTGTGGGTGGCAATCTTGTGACGCTTGCGCTTACGGCCGCTGGGCATGTCGGTAGGGGGCTGACGACTGAAGGTCGAGACAAAAAGCAGATACGGTAGGACAAAGGCATGAATGATACGAAGTGCCTCAGCGCCTTGTCCATGAGAATCCGTTCATGCAGACGTGGTTTTCGGTTGTTCAGATCCGCACCGGTCGATATGTGCTGGGTCTTCATGGACACGGAGACCGTTGCTTTTTCGCTGGCCCCTCCATCGTATCTGGACAGCAGTGTCCACCCAACTGCACAGAGCAGCCTTGGGTCCCTGCGAAAATGACCCCGAATGCCCCCTTTGTGCTTTGGCACACGCCTTGACATGGAATGGACAAGCAGCTTCGGTAGTGCCTCCTGATTCTCTGAAGAAGCAACTTGCTGGCGACCCGCTCCGGCGGATCCCAGCGAAGCCGGGCGGACGTGTATGGGTGAGCACGTCCGCCCGGCCTTTTTTTGTTCAACGCCGGACTGGCGATGGAGGAAGGGACTACGGTAGGTAGTCACAGCGCTCACCGACACATGGACGCCGCGGTGTTTTGCCCTACCCCGGCTCACCCAAACGTGGTATCGTGAGGTGCGATTCGCTCAACTCTCCCCCCTGCCTCGTGATGCGCCTTGTTCTTCTCTGTGTGCTCTTCGGCTTCGCGGTTGGTTGTGCCCCGTCCATCTCGCCGCTCTACCGGGACTTCGCTCCGCCCTCGTCACCGCAGGCTGGGACGAACGACGGGCTCGAAGGCTCGGCGCAGGGAGCGGCGACCACACTTGACGAAGCGGTGCTCATGGAGGGCGCCGCCCGGGCGCTCCTGCAGGCGGACTGGACTCTAGCTGGCACCTACGGAGCATCGACGCTTCGCACGGAGCCTCGTACGGTCAGCAACCTAGGTCTCTACCGTACGGAGGTGACCCTCGAAGTCATTCCCTTGAGCGGCGGCTATGTCCGGGTCCACATCCATCCATACCGGCACTACTTGGTCGGTGGACGCTCGAAGTTGCCCTACCTCAGCCCAGGTCTTCGACGTGCGCTTCTGCCTGGCTTGGAGAAGGCGTTTGAGGCCGAAGGTCTACAAATGCTGGGCACGGCACGCAAGCGCGATCAAGCCGATACCTAACGCTACAAGGAACCCCAGTGAAGTGCAGGGGTTGTACCTGACCTGCGCTTAATCACGCGGAGCTCTTTCACATACTGGGGATGACACGGTTTCGACGGGTAGGTAGTCGCAGCAGGCTGCGTGCCGGGTGGTGCTCAACACGCCCGTGACCTTCGTTGAGTAACCTATAAATGCGAACGATTACTCGTACGCGATGGCGGCGTAACACGCCCCCATCTGTCTCCTGGCCTGCTCGTTCATTGGTAGGCCACTGAGGCATCAACCTTAGATGAACTAGCCCAGATCGCGCCCGCTGAGCGTGAAGGGCGAATTCCAATCAGCATGCGCCGTGACGGAGGTTGGCTCGCTGGCCATACCGACGCGGCAAAGACCCTAACCAGCAAGCTACGCATGTAGACGCCTGGTCTGTAGACCTATTCGGACCCGGGTTCGACTCCCGGCATCTCCACACAAAAGTACCCTATTTCGCCCAAAATGGCTGAAATAGGGTACTTTTCGTTTAGGCACTGCCGGAAACACTGCCGGTTTTTTCGTTTATTCCGGTCGATGCCCCTACTCTCAGCCACCTCCCTCCCTCCCGCCGAGGTACTCCTCGCCGCACTGCACGACCCGCGCGTGGCACAGGCGCTCCACCTCGCCGCGCGCGACGCGCTCTTGCGTGCGCGCTTCGAAGCACTCCGCGCCGACGGCCTCAGCGTGAACGAGACGGTCGAGCAGTTGCTTGGTCCGCACTATGACGCAGCAGGCCAGCCCTACTACCTGAGTGACGAGCGCGTCCGTGCGATCGTGTACCGGAAGCAGAGTTAATCAAGGGCGCGTTCTCAGCTAGACGGCCTCCCACCTAGGCTCCCAAGTTCAAAGCGTGATGAGCGTACACGGCGGGGCGGGCGGCATCCGTCTG